>CAMNRH010000031.1 GCA_946552115.1 uncultured Lachnospiraceae bacterium | reverse complement strand
CTTTATTGTAATGTATAGTTACTTTTCGTGTCCACTTATTTAGTATAGATCCAAATTTATTTGAAATTAGAATGGAAATATACAAAAGATAGAAAGAAATAGTAAAAGATATTCTCAATAGGCCTTAAAATAAACATTTATCGACTTCTTACTGTTCCTATGCTATAATTGTTTGGTTATATTGGATAATTAGAAAGGGGGATTTCCGATGGATACATCAGAGAAAAAACCCGGAAAACATATATGTGTTGCTCTGCTGGCCCATGTAGATGCAGGGAAAACGACATTGTCGGAGAGTATTCTGTATCTGTGCGGAAAGCTTCGGAAGCTGGGGCGGGTAGACCACGGAGACGCGTTTTTAGATACCTATGCTCTTGAGCGCAGCAGGGGAATCACAATTTTCTCCAAGCAGGCGGTTTTCACATACGGAGACATGGAAGGGACACTCCTTGATACGCCGGGACATGTGGATTTTTCGGCAGAAATGGAACGCACGCTTCAGGTATTAGACTACGCCGTGCTTGTAATCAGCGGCGCGGACGGTGTGCAGGGGCATACCGCGACCTTATGGAATCTGTTGAAACGGTATAAGATACCGGTATTTTTATTCATCAATAAAATGGATCAGGAAAGGACGGACAGGGAGAAGCTTTTGGAGGAGCTTAAGCTTAGGCTTGATGACGGCTGTATCGCTTTTGACACGATGCATGAGGATGAAAAAAGCGAGGAGTTCTGGGAAGAGGTGTCTATGTGCGGGGAATCCGCTCTTGAGGAATATCTGGAAAGCGGAAGCCTTAAACGGGAGACAATTACCGATTTAATAAATGAAAGGAGATTGTTTCCGTGTTATTTCGGCTCTGCGCTCAGGCTTCAGGGCGTAAAGGAGTTTTTGGACGGGCTTGAAAAATATACTGTGGGCATCGGGGAAAGAACAGAAGAAGCTTTGTTTGGCGCAAAAGTATATAAGATTTCTAGGGACGCGCAGGGCAGCAGGCTGACACATTTGAAAATTACAGGGGGAAAGCTCCGGGTAAAGGATGTTCTTTCCGGGGGGACATGTGACGGCGAAAGCTGGGAGGAGAAGGTCAATCAGATACGCATCTATTCCGGAGAGAAATATGAGGCTGTTTCAGAGGCGCAGACAGGAAAAATCTGCGCAGTGACAGGGCTTACCCATACATTTCCGGGAGAAGGTCTGGGGACGGAAAGGAATTCGGCTTCTCCGATGTTGGAGCCGGTATTAAACTACCGGGCGCAGCTTCCGGACGGGTGCGACGCTCATATGGTGCTTTCAGGGCTTCGTCAGCTGGAGGAGGAGGATCCGATGCTTCGGATTGTGTGGAATGAAGAGCTTCAGGAAATTCATGTGTGTCTGATGGGCGAGGTTCAGATAGAAATTTTAAGGGAGCTTGTGAAAGAACGGTTAGGAGTGGAGATTGTTTTTGATGCGGGAAATATCGTATATAAGGAAACGATTCGCAAAACCGCAGAGGGAGTCGGACATTTTGAACCGCTTAAGCATTATGCGGAGGTACATCTGATTCTGGAGCCGGGGGAACCGGGCAGCGGGTTGGCGGTGGGTACGGACTGCAGCGAGGATATGCTGGATGGGAACTGGCAGAGGCTGATATTGACTCATTTGCGGGAACGGACTCATAGAGGGGTGCTGACCGGCGCGGCAGTGACGGATTTAAAAATTACGCTTGCGGCGGGCCGGGCACATCTTAAGCACACCGAAGGCGGTGATTTCAGGCAGGCGACCTATCGTGCGGTGCGGCAGGGGCTTATGCAGGCGGAGAGCGTGCTCCTGGAGCCCTATTATGATTTCCGGCTGGAGGTTCCGGCGGAATCGATAGGCCGGGTGCTTACGGATGTTCAGCGTATGCACGGCGAATTCTCGTCTCCAAAGACCGAGGGCGGGACATCGGTGCTGACGGGAAGCATTCCTGTGGCGACTGTGCGGGATTATCAGATAGCTGTTGCCGGTTATACGAAAGGAAGAGGCAGGCTTGCCTTAAGCTTTCGGGGATACGGACCCTGCCATAATGAGGAGGAGATTATCCGGCAGAGCGGCTATGATGCGGAGAGTGATTTGGATAACCCCGCAGGCTCGGTATTTTGCGCGCATGGGGCGGGATTTTATGTGCCATGGGAGGAGGTTCCCGCTTATATGCACATAGAAAATCAGCTTGAAAAGAGAAAGAGGCGGAAAGAGAATACGGATTTCCGCGGAAATATGGTAAACGGACAGAAAAAAGAGCGCGGAGGGGCGGCTGCGGGCGTTTCGGGTACCGGGAGAAATTCTGTATCATGGAATGCGAAAGAAGAAAAGGAGCTTGAGGAAATCTTTATCCGTACATACGGGAAGATTGAGAGGAGAAGTCCCGGAAGCTTAAGAACGGTTATGGGAGAACCGAAAGAAAGACATCGGAAAAAGGAGGAAGCTCTCCGGGAATATTTGCTGGTGGACGGCTATAATGTCATTTTTGCATGGGAGGATTTAAAGGAGCTGGCAGCGGTAAATATTGAGGCGGCCAGAAATAAGCTGATGGATATTCTCTGCAATTACCAGGGCTTTCGGAAATGTGCCGTAATTCTTGTGTTTGACGCTTATAAAGTGGAGGGCTATGCGCTGGAGATACAGAAGTATCACAATATTCACGTCGTCTATACAAAGGAAGCGGAAACGGCGGACCAGTATATTGAAAAGGTTGTTCATGAGATCGGGCGGAAATACCATGTGACGGTTGTGACCTCCGACGGCGTCGAGCAGGTAATCACGCTGGGGCAGGGCGGAACGCTCATATCCGCGCGCGAGTTTTTTGAGGAGGTTGAGATTACGAGACGGCTGATTCAGGAGGAGTATGAGAAGAGGCGGGAGAACGGAAAAAATTATCTGTTTGACCATATGGACGGAGAGCTGGCGAAAGAAATGGAGGAGGTCCGGCTCGGAAGAAAGGAGATCGGTTTATGAGGTTTGGAATTTTAGCGGCAGGCAATATCGCCCACAGCATGGCAGAGGCGGTATCGGGGATTGAGAAGATTGAAAAATACGCGGTGGCGTCGAGGGATATTTCCCGTGCGGAGGAGTTCGCAGAAAAATGGGACTTTGAAAAGGCATACGGCTCTTATGAGGAGCTGGCGGAGGATTCCGAGGTTGAACTTATCTATGTGGCGTCTCCCCATTCGCATCATTACGAGCACGCGAAGCTGTGTCTGGAGCATGGAAAGCATGTGCTGGTAGAGAAAGCATTTACCGTCAATGCGGCGCAGGCGGAGGAGCTTATGAAGCTTTCGAAAGAAAAGGGAGTTCTGCTGACGGAAGCAATCTGGACAAGATACATGCCGAGCCGGAAAATGATGAATGATTTGATAGAAAGCGGTGCGATCGGAACTGTCAGCTCTATGACGGCGAATCTCGGATTTCCGCTTAAATCTGTTCCGAGGATGGCGCGGCCGGAGCTTGCAGGCGGTGCGCTTCTGGATTTGGGAGTGTATTCTATTACTATGGCGCTTATGCTGTTTCGCGAAAGGATTACGGATGTCATTTCTGCAGCAGTATTTTCGCCGGAGGGTGTGGATTGGATGAACAGTGTGACTCTTACCTTTGCAGACGGGAAAATGGCGGTCCTTAACAGCAATATGACGGCGCGGACAGACTGCCGGGCTATCGTAAACGGGGACAGGGGCTATATGGAAATACGGGGAATTAATAACCCGAGAGAGATTCTTGTATTTGACTGCGACGGAAATTTAAAGGAGCATTATCCGGTACCGGAACAAATTAACGGATATGAGTATGAGGTGCTGGCGTGTATCAGGGCCATTGAGGAGGGCAGGCTTGAATGTGAGGAAATGCCGCATAGCGAGACGCTCCGGGTTATGCGCCTGATGGACAGAATACGCGGACAGTGGGGTTTCCGCCTGCCGTGTGAGTAATTCTCTGAGGAGAATGCGGCGGACTGCACAGCAGTATATCTTCTATTGGAAGCTGGAAGGATTAAAAGAAGCGAAAGAGTGAAAAGGAGAGGGGACAAAAGAATATGACCAAACGGCAGGAAGTAATCCGGTATTGTCTTACTTTTCCAGAAGTTTTTGAGGACTATCCATTTCATGATGCGAACTGGACGTGTATGCGTATCCGTACAAGCGGCCGAATCTTTGCATGGATATATGAGCGGAATGGGAATATATGGGTGAATGTCAAATGTGACCCCGAATGGCGTGAGTTCTGGCAGAATGCATATTCTGCCGTAGTGCCGGCGTATCATATGAATAAGAAGCATTGGAATTCCCTTATTCTTGACGGGACGATTCCCGAAAAGGATATCAGACGTATGATAGCGGAAAGCTATGATTTGTGCGGATAATATTTGAAAAAAGAAGAATATGAAAATAAAGCATTCCCGGAAGAGCCTGAAACAGGTTCTTCCGGGAATTTTGTTCTTTAAAAGATATTGAGGCTGATATGCTGACAACAGTGCTGATTATTCAGTGACTTCGTAGATGCCGGGACCGTCGGTCCAGTTATACCATGCGTCGCTGTCGTCTGGATCTTCTCCGTAAAAATCAAATACGGAATGAATAGAATCGCCGGCTTTCGGGCAGTTGTCGATTGTGGTTACAATTCCTTTTGCCTGTACGATATTTTCGCCGGCTTTCTCAACGATGCATCCTTCGTCGCCCGGATTTAAGCCCTCTACCTGAATGTCGTGGATTGCCTGGCATGTAATGTGTGAGAAGTATTCAAAAGGCTGGGAATATGTATATTTCAGCGGTGTGTTGTTGCGTATATAGCTCCATGTAGAGGCTCCGCCGTCAACGCCGGAGACAAAGGTCTTTTCTCCGTTTGCATCACCGGCCTGAACGATGGCCTCCGCAGCGGTAATAGCCGCCGGATCCGCCGAGCCGAAAATGAACTGCAGCTTATCCCCATATTGCTGAAGCCATGTCTGAGCGATTGTATATCCGGCTGTTGTAAGGTCGCCTGTGGAAGCAAGGTCGATTGCATCCAGTAATTTCACGTCGTCGCTGTCAAATTCCTTTGCGGCGTTTGCGCGAAGCGTTACTACCTCTGAGGATAATTCAAATACAGCGTAGTTAAGCTTCGGGCCGCGGTCGGCGATCACCTGTTCCATAATCTCTTTGGACGCCTCGGTATTATCTATCGTAGAATTGGAGATAACGCCGTCAATGATACTGTTATCATTGGAATAGATGCCGATACCGGCGTCGCGGGCCTGAGCTACAAGATCCTGATAGGAATCAAAGGATTGGGTAATGCCGATAATAATTGCTGTCGGCTGCTGGTTAATCGCATTTTGGAAATATTCACGGAAGTTATCTTCCTTTTCGTAATTGATAACCTGATAATCCCATCCGCGGTGAGCCGCTTCAATCGCTACCTGGTTTTCGCAGCGGATATTGCTTTCATCTGTCATATTTGAGATAAGATAAATTACGCTGACATCTTTTTCCGACGCAGTCTGAGGACGTGCGTAATCGTCGAAAGCTTCTGCTTTTTTGCCGCTGTCCTGGCTGCTTCCGGTGTCTTCGCTGCAGGCGGTCAATGATAAAATTAACCCGAATGCTAATAGTGTGCTGAGTATTTTTTTCTTCATAATAGATAGTCCTCCTGATTCGTTTGTTTTTTGCTGTTGATTTCGCCTAAATCTGAGTTGCCTTTTTGCATATCCTCCTTTTTCTTAATTCCGACAAATGCACATAAAGAATAACAAAGTGGTCAAATGTTAAATCTATGTGAGCATTTGGTTTATAAATATCTTGATAGCATTATAAAATGCACAAATAAATTTGTCAATAGAAGAATTAATTGTAAAATAAAATAAATTTAAATGAACAATTGACAAATATCATGCACATATGCTAATGTTAAAATAACAAATCAATCACAAAGACGAAGGAGGAAAATTATGCGTTACAAAAAACTGGGAAAATCAGGTGTCGATGTATCTACCTTAACAATCGGAACATGGGCTATGGGCGGGGTCGGCTATGGTCCGGTAGAGAAAAAGGATTGTATTGATGCGGTGCATGCAATGATAGATCAGGGCGTAAACCATATTGATACCGCGTGGGTATACGGTCTCGGCGAATCAGATAAAGTGATAGGAGAAGCAATCAAAGGAATCAGGGACAAAGTACTTATTACGACGAAATGCGGTTTTAGAAATCCAGACGATGGGGTGGGGCCTAATTTCCCGGACTGTTCTCCTGAATGGATTACAAAATGTTTTGAGGAATCCCTGAAAAATCTTGGAACAGACTATGTAGATTTCTTTTTGATTCATGTACCGGATGCAAATGTACCCTTTGAGGTTACCGCAGAATGTGTAAATAAATGGATAAAGGACGGAAAGGTCCGCTTTGCGGGGGTTTCTAATTTTGGCACTGCCGATATGGAAGAAATGGGCAAATATCTTGACATTACCGCTAATCAGTCGGGGTATTCTATGGTAAACCGCGGTGAAGAGGCAAATATGATTTGGGCGAAAGAGCATAATATTGGCATTATGACGCACAGCTCTCTTGCAAATGGAATTCTGACAGGGGCAATCAGGGAACTTCCGCATTATGCCGATGACGATATCCGCAATATATATCCGATGTATTCGCATCTCAGAGAACCGATGTTCTCTAAGGTTATGGAGCTTCTTAAGACATTAGATAAAATAGCGGCGGAGAGAAATGTCCCGGTTGCACAGGTTTCTCTAAACTGGAATACACAGAAAGATTTTGTAACAACCTCTCTCTGCGGCGTGCGCAATACAAAAGAGGCCCTTGAAAACTGCAGAAGTACGGAGTGGGAGCTGACAACCGGGGAAATGGCGGAAATCGACGGGGCAATTGATGAAACGTTAGGACAATAAAATCCAGGAGATTGGCAGGTGAAATATGGTGGAAAATCAGGCTATACTCCGTTTTAACGGCGCGACGAAAAGATTTGGAGATTTTGTTGCGGTCGACCATGTAGACTTTGAGGTACATAACAAAGAAATCGTTTCCATCATTGGAGAGAACGGCGCCGGGAAAAGTACATTTTGCAAGATGCTTACAGGGGTTTATTCCATTGATGAGGGGGAAATGTACTTTGAGGGAAAAAAGGTTAATTACAAAAACACAACGGAATCTATGAAGGCCGGAATCAGCATGGTATATCAGGAGCGTAATCTGGTAGGGATGCTGACCGGCGCCCAGAATATAGTTTTAGGACATGAGCCGGGGAGAGGATTTATCAGTGAAAGGCAGGCGTATGAAAGAGCGATCGAAATCAGGGACAGGCTTCATCTGACAATTCCTCTTGATGTGCCGGTAGAAGAGCTTGGTGCGGGCGAGCAGCAACTGATAGAGATTATGAGAGCGTTTTACAATAATCCCAAGGTTTTGATTTTGGACGAGCCGACCGCGTCTCTCGGCGAAGGAGAGGTGGAGCCGTTTCTTGATTTTGTGAAAAATGTACGAAATACAATGGATATTGCGATTATTTTTATCTCCCATAAGATAGAAGAGCTGTTTGCGATATCGGACCGTATCGCGGTTTTGACCGACGGAAAAAATACACTGACAGACCGTGTAGAAAATCTTACCCAGATTCAGGTTATTACGGCTATGCTCAGAACCGGTAAATCCTATGGAAGAGTTCCGGTGGCGGAGAAAGATTTCAGTAAGCTTCCGGTGATTCTGGATGTGGAAAAAGCAAGCTATGACGGGGAAGAACATCATCTTAATTTTCAGGTTCACAAGGGCGAGGTCGTCGGATTTTACGGTCTGGTAGGCTCGGGGAGGACGGAATGCGCGGAAGCGCTTTTTGGCCTCCGTAAGGCTGAAAAATCATATCTTTTCAATGGGGATACGATTACCAGGTGCAATACGAGAAATATGATCGAGCGCGGTATGATTATGACGCCTGAAAAGAGAGCGAACGGGATGTTCAAGGCGTTATCTCTGGTGGATAATATCTGCAATCTTTTCCTGAAAAGCGGATTGGCAGGAAAGGGAGCGGGCGTAGTGAAGAAAGCAAAAAGCAGGGAATTCGCGGACAGGATTCTTTCTGATAACGATGTAAAATATCAGTCGCCGGGGCAGGCAATTTCCGGTCTCTCAGGCGGAAATATCCAGAAGATTATTATCGGCCGTTCAATTGCGATTGAAAATATCAGCCTTTTGATTCTGGATGAGCCGACCAACGGAATTGACGTTGGGGCAAAGTTTGAAATCTATCAGAAAGTTCGGCAGCTTACGGACGATGAGGATGAGGAAAGGAGAATCGGGGTGTTGTTCATCTCCTCCGAGATTGACGAGCTTTTGAATGTGTGCGATAAGATTTATGTATTCGCTGACGGAAATATTATCCAGGGATTTGAACGGAATAATTTTGATAAGCAGAATATCCTTAGTGTAGCAGTCAGGGGGAAAAGGACAGATGGGTAAAAAAACATATATAAGAAAAAAGAAAGGTGTAAAAGAGCAGCTTTCCAGAGTTTTCCTGTTCATTGCACTGATCGTTATTGCGGGTATTTTTCAGGCAGTGCAGACAAGATTTCTTATGGTTAACAATATTATGAACCTATTGGCGACAAGCAGTATTATCGGGGTTCTCGCATTGGGAAATATGATTCTTATGTCGGCAGGAGAGATGAGCTTCTCTATAGGGGCACAGTGTACTGTAATCGGTGCGGTATTCGGAAAGCTTTTGGCGGGCGAGACATCAAATAACCTGTTTCTTGCATTTGTACTCAGTGTGGCGGCTTCGGCGGCTATCGGTTTATTTCTTGCATTTTGCACCGTCAAAATAGGGGTTCCTACCTTTGTGTGTACATTGGCGGTTGCAACGGTGATAGACGGATGTACCCAGCTTCTTAATGACGGGACAACGCTTTTTTCCAAATTCTGGCCTGCGGGATTTAACCTGATGCAGATGAAGATAGGGCGTCTGGTTCCGGTGGCGGTCATTGTGTTTCTCTGTCTTGCAGTTATTACACATGTTGTATATGAAAAAACAAGATTCGGGAGACATATGTATGCCATTGGCTCGAATCCGACAGCGGCTAACAACTCGGGAATTTCAGTGACAAGGATGAGGGTGTGGGCGTTTGTAATCAGCAGCGTATTTTTTGGATTTGCCGGAATGATTGCGGCATCCTATAACAACAGCGTATCCCTGACAATGGGCTCCGAGCTGATGCTTCCGGCTATTGCGGCAACTATGTTAAGTGCAACATTTCTCCAGATTGGGAAATATAATGTTCCGGGAACGGTGCTTGCGGCGATTCTTATGATTGTAATACAGAACGGGGTGATCAGCGCCGGATATCCGATTTATGTTAAGGATATTGTGCAGGGAGCACTTCTTACTGTGGCAGTTGCAGCAATAGCAATGATTAAAGAAGACGGTTTGCCGAGCGTAAAGCTGGACAGCTAGTAGCGGGAGGACGACGAGATGGAAAAATGGAAAGATATGTTTGCAAAACGCTGGCTGTTATTTTTCACGATTGCAACAGCAGTTATATTTGGTATTATTTCTCCTGCTTTTTTACAGGTGGCGAATCTTTTAAATATACTGAGCAGCGCCTGTATTGTAGGGGTTATGGGAGTGGGACTGACCTGTATTTTTGCAACCGGGGAGCTTGACTTTTCGGCAGGCTCGCAGGTTTCTCTGGCTTCCTGTCTGATGGCGGTAATGCTGGGAAGAACCTCGCTTCACAGCTATGCTGCGGCTTTGATTCTTACGCTTGTGATTCTGGGGCTGGTAGGCCTGTATAACGCATTTTTACATGTAAAAATAGGTATTCCGGCGTTTATTGCAACGCTGGGGACCTCTTATCTGGTAAAGGGAATTGCAAAGGCGCTTACAAACAGTAAAACCGTAAATAATCTGCCGCAGTGGCCGAAAGCGTTCACCTTTATGGGGCAGGGCTATTTGTTTGGGATTATCCCTATGCCGGTTGTGATTCTGGTCATTGTCGGAGCACTGATTTTGTTCTATACGGAGTACACAAGAGCCGGAAAGTACCTCTATGCGGTGGGTTCGAATCCGACGGCCTGTGATTACATAGGAATAGACGGAAAAGCGCAGAAAGTAAAAGGGTTTGTAATTACGGCGGTGCTTTGCGGGCTCGCAGGAGTTATGCAGGGCTCACAGATGAACGCGGCGTCTCCGACGCTGGGAGAGAATATGTTTGTCCCGGCTCTTACGACGGTATTTTTAGGAGCTACCTACGGAAAGATTGGAGTATTTAACGTTCCCGGGACATTAGTCGGAGCAGTTTTGTATGCCCTGATTAATCAGGGGCTTTTGATGATTACAAGCGAATTATGGCTTAAGAATTACGTACAGGGCGGTATGCTTTTGTTCGCGCTGGTGATGGTTGTTGTCATCCGTGTAAAGGGCAGTAAGAAATAAAGAGAAGACAGGGAGGAAGAAAAGATGACCAGAATAGTATTTGTATCAGAGGGCTTCATAACAAAGCGGGATCTTGAAGAAAGAAAAATTCCGCAGATGTTTGAGGAGTTTAAAGAGTATGGCTATGAGTTCTCATTTACAGAGGATTTGGCGGCTGTAAACGGTGTCGGCGGCAACATGCGGGAAGCGAATCTTAAGCTGGAAAAGGAAGGGCCGAACTGGGTGGAGTACACGCCGGAATTTTTGGATTCGATTAAGGACGCGGATATTATTATCATGCATTATTCAGGAGCCGGAAGAGAATTTTTTGAAGCCGCAAAGAATTTAAAGCTTCTCTGTGTTATGAGAAGCGGGGTGGAAAATGTGGACATGGAAGCGGCAGAGGAGCACGGCGTTACGGTATGCGCATCCCCGGGGCGCGCTGCGGAGCCGGTGGCGGATTTTGCGGTCACCTTGATGCTGGCGCTTATGAGAAGGCTTCCGAGAACAAATATGGGCGGTACCGGTAAATGGAAAGAGGCGGTCATGGGAACGGAAGGCATGATGAAGAATTCTACGGTAAGCCTTTTGGGCTTTGGCGCCATCGCTCAGAAGGTTGCGCTCAGGCTTAAAGGCTTCGGGTGCAGGATTATTTCCTATGATCCGTGGGCAAATAAGGATATCGCGGAAAAAATGAATGTAGAGCTGGTAGATACGATAGAGGAATTATTTGAAAGGGCCGACTTTTTATCTGTTCACGCCAGACTTACGGAAGAGAATCAGGGCTTAATAAATGAAAGGCTTCTTGGTATAATGAAGCCGACAGCTTATCTTATTAATACGGCAAGGGCAGGACTGATTGATGAGGGCGCACTGATTCATGCGCTGGAAAATAAGGTGATTGCGGGGGCGGGAATTGATGTGTTTTCCTCGGAACCGCTGCCGGAGAGGCATCCGTTCCTGACGCTTGATAATATGATTACAACTCCCCATGTTGCAGGAAGCGGCGGTGATTTTATTATCCGTTCTATTGAGAGCCCGCTTAATGAGATTCGCCATTATTTTAAAGGAGAGCCTTATTCATTTCAGATGAGTAAATAAACATATGGAAAAGAAATATTTTTTGACAATTGACAGGGGACAGACAGGGATTAAAGCGGCTTTCTTAAGTACCGGCGCAGAGCTCCTTAAGGTGGAGGAATGTAAATGCGAGCCAATCAGGAGCCGCCGCCCGGGCTGGGCAGAGCAGGACATGGAGTTGATCTGGGAGCAGACCGTGGCTGTGATTCGCAAATTATTTGAAAGCAGCGGCATTCGCCCGGAGGAGGTGGCGGCAGTTTCCTTTTCCGGACAGGGCGGAGGGAATTTTCTTGTGTCAGAGGAGGGAAAAGCGCTTTATCCGGGAGTGCTGTCTCTTGACAGCAGACATGAGGAGGTGTCGGGTCTGTTCTCAGAGCCGGAAAAGGTTCCCAGGACAATCGCTTTTATGAGATGGCTTAAGGAAAAGGAGCCGGAGGTGTTCGCCCGTGTCAGATGGATACTGGGAAGCAAGGACTGGATTCGGTATTGCCTGACCGGAGAGGCGTATGCGGATATGTCCGATCCCGCGGCCCCGGTAGATTTTAAAACGGGTCGCTATCGGCCGGAGTGTATGTATGCTGCCGGTGTTCCCGAATGCGGGGATATGCTGCCGCCTCTTGTATATGCCAGCGAGATATGCGGAAGAGTGACGGAGGCGGCGGCCGCGGAAACAGGGATTCCCGCAGGCACGCCCGTCGTTGCGGGAGCGCATGATATGATTGCCTGCTCTTTGGGAGCGGGAGGAATACGGAAAGGACATCTCGCAATTATTATGGGGACGATGGGAATCAATATATGTGTTGCGGGAGAGGAAACGGAGATTACCGGGGAAGATACTGCAGGCGAATGCTTTCTGTTCGGCGGAGCGGTGAAAGGGATGAAAACCGCCACAAGCTCTATCGGAAGCGGATGCAATACAATGGACTTCTTTTTAAATCTGCTGTTTTCGGAGGAGCAAAAGCAGGCGAGGGAGCAGGGAATCAGCGTCTTTGAGCTTCTGGAGGAGAGACTTTCCGGAAGAGAGCCGAGTCCGGTAATTTTTCAGCCCTATCTTCTGGGAACATTTTATAACAGCTCGGCAAAGGCAGGCTTTGCGGGAATTACGGCTCAGACGACAAGAGAGGATATACTGCTGGCGCTTTTTCAGGGGATTTGCATCTCTATGTGTATTGAGATAGAGAAGCTTGAAAAGAAGACACAGCGTTTTGATGATATCTGGCTTGTAGGGGGCGGAAGCAGAAGCCGTATCTGGGGGCAGATGTTTGCGGATATTTTAAGGCGTCCGATCCATGTGTGTGAAACCGGCGAGGTGGGATGCCGGGGGGCGGCCGTATGCGCGGGCATCGCGCTTGGTCTTTATACGCCGGAGCGGGATTTTCCAAAGCCAAAGGCTGCTGCTGTCTATGAGCCGGATTCCGGATACGCAGAGATTTATAGACGGCAGACGGAGAAATATAAACGGGCATATGAAGCAGGTATAGACATATGGAAATAATGCAGGCTTAAAAGCAAAAGAGAGAAAGATTCAGGAGGTAATGAATAATGTTAGTATCAATGAAAGAGATTTTGGACAGGGCAAACAGGGAGAACTATGCAGTACCGGCGCCGGTTGTGCAGACGGAATTTGATGCGCGCGTAGCCATTAAATGCGCCGAGGAAATGAATTCTCCGATTATTTTATTAGTTCCGCTGATTTTTGATTATGATGTAGATTTATTTGGGAGGTATCTGAAAGCGTTAGCCGAGGCATCTCCGATTCCGGTTGCGATTAATCATGATCACGGTTCTGATTTTGAATCTGCAGTGGCATGTATCCGCGCAGGCTTTTCCTCTATTATGGTTGATCGTTCTGAGCTTCCGTTTGAGGAAAACGTTATGCAGGTAAAAGAGCTGGTGAAAGTAGCTCACGCAGTCGGCGTATCAGTAGAGGCGGAGCTTGGGCATGTGGGCAATGCCTGTCATTACGACGTAGACAGGGATGCGGCTCTTACCGAGCCTGAGCTTGCAAAGAGGTTTATCGATGAGACAGGCGTTGACTGTCTTGCGGTTGCCATCGGAACGGCACACGGCGCGTACAATAAGGGACAGACGCCGTATCTTGATTATGAGAGACTGGAGCAGATTAAAAAGGCAACGGATCATTTCCCGCTCGTTCTTCACGGCGGTTCCGGAACCGGGGACGAAGGACTCAGTAAGGTTGCGAAGATGGGTATTAATAAAGTAAATATCGGCTGCGAGCTTTTTGCATCGGCAATCGAAGCGATTGAAACGGCAGATACGGACGGAAATGGAGCATATGGCTTTGCAAATATTATTGAAGAGGGTTATGGTTCCCGCGTAAAGCATTTTATCAGGGTTCTGGATTCGGAAGGAAAGGCATGGAAAGCCGGGAAAACGGTGAAAAGAGAAAAAGTAGAGCTCACAGAGGATACGATATTGTAGGATTAAGAAAGAAGGGAACACATGAAAGGCTTAGTATTATATGAATGCGGGAAGACAGAAATCAGAGAGGTTGAAAAGCCCGTATGTGGAGATAAGGACATTATTATCAAAGTAGAATCTGCAGCTATCTGCGGCGGTGACGTGCATTTTTATAACGGTACGCTTGATTTGGGAAATTATCCGATTATTCTGGGGCATGAGTTTGCCGGGACTATCGCGGAGATGGGTAAGGATGCGGATAAATACTGGAGAATAGGAGACCGCGTCGTATCAGAGAATACATATTCTGTGTGCGGCCGCTGTCCGTCCTGCGAAAAGGGTGATTTTGTAAATTGTGCGCAGAGGAGGACGATGGGATGTGACGAAAACGGAGCGTTTACGCAATATGTCAGAGTTCCCGGAGAGCTTCTTGAGGTGTATAAGAATTGCCTGTTTCGTCTGCCGGATACTATTTCTACAGAATATGCGCCGCTTCTTGAGCCTGCGGCAAATGCCTATATGGCAGTCGTACAGGAAGGGAGGCTTATGCCGGGCGAGAATGTAGTTGTATTCGGCGCCGGGGCATTGGGTCTGTACTCTGCACAGATTGCGGCGATTGCCGGAGCGGCAAATGTTATTGTGGTAGGAATGGAATCCGATAAGGAAACAAGATTCCCGTGCGCAGAGAAGCTTGGAGCCACTCATACGATTGTGAACAGTCCGGAGATAAATCTGCCGGATGAGATTCATAAAATATGCGGTGCAAGCGGCGCAGCGCTTGTCATTGATGCAGCGGGCCCGCCGGCAGTATTAAAACAGGCGGTAGAGCTTGTCCGCAACGACGGAACGATTGTGCGTATCGGCATGAATGACAGGCCATATGATCAGGGCATGAATATAATCAATGTAAAATCTGTTGATATCAAGGGGCATATGGGATACAATACAACCTCGTGGAGAAACGTAATGAATCTTGCAGCCTCCGGCAAGCTGGATCTTGGAACAATGGTAACACATAAGCTTCCGCTTACAGAAATTCAGGAGGGCTTTGACCTTTTGAAGGATCAGTCGGCGATTAAGATTCTGATAGACCCAGACAGGTAGATATATTTCCATTTTATGGCAAATATGATACAATTGGACATAAATAAAGGAAAAAGAGAGGACAAAGAGTGTGAGTGCAATGGTCTCGGATCGTCTTGATATGAAAGTTCAGATAGCAAACCTGTATTATCGGCAGAATCTGTCACAGCAGGAAATTGCAAAGGAGATGAATATTTCCAGAACGACGGTCTCAAGAATTCTTAAAAGCTGTATTGATGAGGGAATTGTAACAATTCATATTAAAAATACTTCTATGTATCAGTATGAACTGGAAAAGAAGCTGGAAAAGAGATATGGGTTAAAGCATGTCAGCGTTGTCAGTAATCAGGAAGACAGTGAGTTAATATTAAAGGCAATTGCAGCATCTACATCAGAATATTTAAGTAATATTATTACACAGGATGTGTGTATCGGTATCTCATCAGGAACGACAATTGCAGGGATTATTTATCATTTAAATCCGATTGATAATCATAATGTGGATGTGTATCAGATGCTGGGGGATGCGAGCCATCAGACAAGCAGCTGTTCTTCGTTTTTGACGATTGATTTGGCGAAAATTTTGCGGGGTGTCCCCCATGCCATGCATGTGCCGCTGCTTGTGCACACAAAGGTATTAAGGGATTTGCTTTTAGAGGAGCCGCTTAATAAGCGGCACTTCCAAAGGCTTGCAAATCTTGATATTGCAATTGTGGGATTGGGAGATGTCAACGCGATGCTTCCGGATATCAGCGACACATGGTATAATTTTACGGAGGATAAAGAGGCGCTCCGGGAAAAGAATGTAGTCGGAGATATCTGCGGCGTGTTTATTGACAATGAAGGAAAAATCTGCGATACAAGTATTCAGGACAGAACGATTGCGATTCCTCTGGAGCAGCTAAAAAGGATTCCTCATTGTATAGCGGTTGCTTTCGGGAGAAAGAAACGATATATTGCAAAAGCGGCAATTAAGGGCGGTTATGTGAAAGTGATGATGATAGACGAGGAGCTTGCGTGTGCTTTGCTTGAGGAGGATTAAAGGAAGAATACAGCTGTCCGTAAATTGCCGGAGTTGGGTTCCCGGAGGCGTTTCAGACAGATGTGCAGACAGCGAAAACCCGCTTGCCTTGCGACTCGCGGGTTCTCGTCGTTGTTATAGTTATCTAAAGGAATGAGAGTTAAAGTGCGGCATCGGCGTCACCGATGCTTTACTTTTATGAGGGGGAGATAGTTGACGTCCTGTTCAACTATCTGACTTAAAGTATAATAGAAAATTATGTCCAAAGTGTGTTGATTCTCTTAAACAAATCGAAAATTTCTTAAGAAGAGCTTAATAAATATTAAAAACGGCTGTATGTATACCCTGATTTCAGCTTTTTCCCTTTGATTGCGGCAAGCTCGGTGACGGTAACTGTTTCAAAGCCTTTCTTTTTGAGATTTTTACAAATGTCATTTACGGCATTGGCCGTGGTATTGTGAATGTCATGCATAAGGACGATAGCTCCGTTCTTCGCATTTTTGTTTACATACGAAACCAGGCGTCTTGTGTCCCTGTATTTCCAGTCCAGGGTATCTACAGACCAGAGAATATGCGGAGTGCCTGCCTGAGATAATACCCGTGCGTTGTATGCTCCGTAAGGAGTGCGGCAAAGGGTTGCCTTTTTACCGGTATATTGTTTGATTTTTTTGTTTGTTTTGGAAAACTGGCTTTTTACCTGTGAACTGCCCAGATAGGTGAGCTGTGGATGAGAATAGGAATGATTTCCGATTTCACATCCTAATTCAGCTTCTTTTTTTAATAAAGCGCCGGTGCGTTTGTTAATATTAGAGCCAACGACAAAAAAGGTTGCGCGGCATTTATTTTTTTTCAGTGCGTTTATAACCTTTGTTGTTGTCTTTTGGCTGGGACCATCGTCAAATGTCAGGGCAATGTGCTTTTTTGTTTTGTCATACATTACAATAGAGTTGTTTTTCATAAAACCCTTTACAGAGCCCTTTTTTACTTCATACCAATTTCCTGACTGGGCGCGAAGCTGTACCTTGTCGCCAAATTTAAGCTTTTGAAGTGTTTTGGATTTTCCGGAGTTCTTTTCATAAATAAAAGCGGACGATACCTTGACTGCCCCTCGTTTGTTTGAGGACAGCTTTTTGAATTTTGCCTCCGCGTTTACGGGCAGAGTAAAACAGAGCGCAAGCAGCAGGGCTATGAATAGAAACCGGCCAGTTTTTTTCTTCATGATGTCTTACCTTACCTTTCTTTTTATTTGATTCCCTGTTTTTTGCAGATGTCATTTAAACAGCATTTCTCGCAGCAGGGCTTTGTCCGTGCGGTGCAGATGTCTCTTCCATGGTAGACAAGGCGGTGGCAGAAATCGCTGCCTTCCTCTGGAGGTATGATTTTCCAAAGTTCCATTTCCACTTTCTTTGGCTCTTTGATGTCTTTTACCAGACCAATTCGGTTGCATAGCCGGATACAGTGTGTATCTGTTACGATGGCAGGCTTCCCGAAGACATCGCCCATAATCAGATTGGCGCTTTTTCTGCCGACTCCCGGAAGCTTAAGAAGCGCGTCAAAGTCCTCCGGTACGCGGCCGTCGTAATCATCCCTCAGAATCTTCATACAGGCACTGATATCCCTCGCTTTGCTTTTGCCGAGACCGCAGGGCCTTACAATTGTTTCAATGTCATTTACATCGGCTTCCGCCAGTGCATTAACATCCGGATATTTTGCGTAAAGCTTCTCGACAACGACATTCACCCGTGCATCGGTACACTGCGCAGCCAGACGGACACTTACAAGAAGCTTCCATGCCTGATCATAGTCGAGCGTACATCCGGCGTCCGGATATTCTTTCTTTAATCTTTCGATTACTTTTATTGCGAGTTCTTTTTTTCTCATGCTTTCTCCTTTGTTGGGGACGGAGGAAAATTAATTTTCCTCCGTCCCAGATTGAATTAACCCTGTCCCCATTTTACCATCTTTTCCCGGGGAAATATAGACCGGAATCGGATTTCTTATCTATATTTCCTGTTTTTATGTTTTTTCAGAAGCTGTAATAGGGATAATAATGTGAATATTTTATATAAATAGAAAAAAGAATGTGCAAATTGCCTATAAAAAAGCTGTGTTTATTGAAATTATTGTATATAAAGTTATAATGAACAAAAATGAAACGGATTCATACAAGGAGGATGAAAACTATGGAAAAAACAAAAAGATACTCGTTAAAAGATGACTTTTCAATGGTCACGTTGCTTACAATCCCGATTTGTGTTGCGATTAACGTAGTGGGAGACCAGATTGTACAGCTTTTGAAGCTTCCGGTCTTTCTTGACATGATTGGAACGGTGCTGGTGGCGATGCTGTCCGGACCATGGACGGCAGCTGTTACCGGTATTCTTACGAATCTGGTTATGGGAATTACGGATAATCCGACATTGATTCCTTTTGCAATCACTTCTGCGGCATGTGGTATTGTTGCCGGTATTTTTGCAAGGAAAAAATGGTTTTCCACACAGAAGTGGAAGCTTGTAGTGATTGTTCTTGCGTTAGTCCTTGCAACGATTTGTACGGCGTCGCCGATTTCGATTTTTGCGTTTGGGGGAATCTCCGGGAACGGCGGACAGTCTGTTGCGATTGCGGCGCTTTTAGCTTCCGGCACAAATATTATAGCGGCGGTAGTCGGAACGGATTTCTGGATAAATCTGTTAGACCGCTCGATAGCAATTATTATTTCCTTTGCAATTATTAAGGTTATTCCGGACCGTACGTTGATTAAATACAGCCTGGGAGCTAATTTCACCAGGAAGAAGGCGGAATAATTTTCTGCAGAAAGGGGCTTTACACCGGATTGTGTAATCGGCCCCTTTTACATAGAAGAGAACCGTATGATGGAGGAGTTTTATGTATCGTGAGCAATTGATGAAAAAGAAGAAAAATAAAATAGCCGGCCTGTATCCGATGTGTAAGCTTAAGATGCTCGGCATGTACGTAATACTGATTATATTAGCGAATATTGTACAGATTAAGGAGCTGCCTCTTTTATTAATTCCCCTGTCGTTGTGTATTCCTCTTATCTTTGTACTCAGCGGTCAGCCGAAGGATTATCTTTCCTTTATCAAAATGGTCAGTTATTTTGTCTGTTTTGTATTTATCGTCCAGGCGCTTTTGATTAAAGGGAATGACCCGGTACTGATATGGCAGTGGAAATTTTTACATATATACAGGGGCGGATTGGACAAAGGACTGACGCTTGCTTTCAACATTCTGAATTTTGCCGGTATTTTTTACTGGCTTTTTAAAACCTCAGGTTATCAGGAAATAAGCGCCGCAATGGAACAGAGCGGGTTGAATCACAAAGCAGCATACATTTTCCTGTCAACTTTTAAAATGATTGATGTTATGCGTATGAATGTTTATACAATTATGGACGCGCAGCGCGCCCGCGGGGTTGAAACAGAGGGAAATGTATTTGTAAGGGCGAAAGCCTTTATACCGATTATGATTCCATTGGTGGTGAATGCCATGCTGGAGGTAGGTGAACGGGCGCTGACCCTGGAATCGAAAGCATTTTCTGTTAAATGTGAAAAAACGATTATGATTCCGGCTACACATAACGGATATGAGAAAATTGCTTTGACAATATCGGCGCTTATCGTGCTTTGTGCAATAGGGGGGTATGTATTATGGCTGACAAGATAATCGAACTTAAAAATGTGACCTATACCTATCCGCTCGCGTCCAGGCCTGCATTAAAGGATATCTCGCTGAGTTTGGAGGAGGGGAAGCTGTACGGGATTATAGGGGGCAACGGATCGGGCAAAACGACTCTTTGTATTACCATTTGCGGATTTGCTACGAAATTTGAAAAGGGAAGCCTTGACGGGTCGGTTTTGATTAAGGGGAAAGATGTGGAGGATTATGAGGAAGGCGAGGTATCCCGGATGATGGGATATGTGCTTCAAAATCCTTTCAGCCAGATTTCCGGGGTGAGGGAAACCGTATTGGAGGAAATTGCATACGGCCTTGAGAATCTGGGAGTAGCGCCGGAGAAAATGGAAGAGCGCGTTATAAACATTGCAAAAAAAACGGATATAGAGGAACTGCTCCTTAAAAATCCATATGAATTGTCGGGGGGACAGCAGCAGAGAGTAGCGCTTGCATCGGTATTGGTGCTTGAGCCGGAAATTTTAATCATTGACGAGCCGACCTCACAGCTTGATCCGGAGGGTACGGAAAGTATTTTTAAGATAATAAGGACGCTGAAAGAGGAGGGAAAGACGGTTTTATTGGTGGAGCATAAAATTGATCTTCTCGCGGAATATGCGGACGAGATCATTGTCTTGGAAAATGGCTGCCATATTAAAAGCGGACCGACGCATGAGGTGCTGATACAGAGAGAATTGGAGGAGCATGGGATACAGCTTCCGCAGATTAGCGTCATATTTGATGAACTGAAAAAACGTGGAAAAGATTACGGGGCAATTCCGGTTACCTGTGAGGAAGCATTAAAATTATTAAAAAACGCATAGAGAGGTATTGATATGGCAGATATTTTACTGGATAACGTTTCGTTTACTTATAAAAACGGATATGAAGCAGTATCGGAGGTATCTCTTTCTATTAAGCAGGGAGAAAAAGTGGCGATACTTGGGCAAAACGGAGCCGGAAAGACAACTACGGTAAAAATGATTAATAATCTTCAGCGTCCGACGAAAGGAAAGGTGATGGTTGGAGATAAAAATACGAAAGATTACACGACGGCCCAGATATCGAAAGAGGTCGGATACGTATTTCAGAATCCGGACGATCAGATTTTTCATGCAACTGTTATGGAAGAGGTTGCTTTTGGCCCCAGAAAGGCGCTGAAGCTTCCGGAGGAGGAAATTAAAAGGAGGAGCGAGCGGGCGCTTGAGCTTACGGGGCTTGCGGGGCAAAAGGATGAGAATCCCTTTGAGCTTCCTCTTTCTATCCGTAAATTTGTTGCGATTGCCGCTATCATTGCATCGGACCCGGACGTTTATGTTTTTGACGAGCCTACGGCAGGGCAGGACAGAGCAGGTTTGCTTACATTAAATAAGATTATCAGCGAGCTGAAAGAGCAGGGGAAAACGGTTATTACCATTACCCATGATATAGAGTTTGCAATTCATACATTTGAAAGAATTATTGTAATGGCTAAGAAGAAAGTAATTCGGGACGGAACGCCCGAGGAGATTTTCCATGATGATGAGACGCTGAAAAAAGCGATGCTTAAGACGCCTTATGCTGTCAGATTTGCAAGGGAGCTTGAGTTAGGAGAAACAATTACAACCAATGAACAGCTAATTGAGGAAATAGTAAGGAGAGGATAGAAAATGAGCTTTAAGGTTTTACCACCATTGTTAAAAGAGGATTCGGTTTTGAGGGAGGAGGACCGTGCGCTTCTTAAAGAAATGTATGAGGAGGAAGGGGATAATACATGGCGGACCGTTGCGGGAGACGGCCCTTTAGATGAGAGAAGGCTTAAGAGAAACTCCTGTACATACGAGGAGCTTATGGGACAGCCGGATAAAATTCGTGAGACGATTCGTCTGGAAAAGGAGGCAATAAAGAAAGCGGCGCAGGTCCTTTCTGAGAGACCGATTCATCAGATTTATATGATTGGCTGCGGAGATTCGGTTGCGGCTCTCAGAGGGGTAAGGTTTTTTCTGGAATCACTTCTTGGAATTCCGTGTAAGGAAGAGGACGCACTTGACTTTGCCTATTATAACAGTACGGCAGTCGATGAAAATACGCTGGTATTGACGCTTTCCTCAAGCGGAAGAACCATCAGAGTGGTGGAGGCGTTATTTGTGGCAAGGGCAAGAGGGGCACAGACGCTGGCTCTTTCCAATACGCCGGATTCTCCGCTTATGAAAGCGGCGACGGCAGGAATTACCATACACGCTTCCCGAAAAGGATGGCCGACGCAGTCATCCACATCGGCGATGGCGGCAGTGATACAGATGGGGCTGGAGCTGGCGAGATGCGCGGGGATTTCCGAAGAAAAAATTGAATACTATGAAAATGAATTTAAGAAGATTCCGGAGCTTATGGAGCAGGCAATTACAATGACAGAAGACAAAATGAAGCAGATGGCATCGGAGCTTTATCATAAGAAAATGTTCTTTTTTACCGGCGGCGGTCCGTTTTTCACCTGTGCCGAATATGGCTCGGCAAAAGTAAAGGAAACGACACCGAATTATTCCATTCCGGTTCAGTTAGAAGAGGTGCATCATTATAACACGATTAAAAAAGACGACTGCATGTTTGTTATCGCGCCTCCCGGATTTTCCGTACACAGAGCTCTTGAGACAATTTGGGCGGATAAGGAGCTGGAAGGATATGCTTATGTACTTACCTCAGCTAAGGAGGAGATTTTGATACAGGAGGCGGACGATGCCGTTATACTGCCGGAGGTAGAGGAGTGCTTTGCTAATTTCGTATACGCGGTTCCCTTGCAGATGTTTGGATATTATCTTTCGGTAGAGCTGGAAAGAGAAGCAAGAGAAAATTTAGAAAGGTAGGAGTGCTGACATATGGATTATGTAGCGGTTGGTTGTCTTGGCATTGATAATATTATTAATACAAGAGGAATAAAAAAGTTAAATGTTTTTGGCGGGAATGCAGCCTTTGGGGTAGCGGGAATATCAATCTGGCATAATAAAAACGTAGGGATTGTTACAAGAAAGGGTAACGATATTCCGGAAAAATGGATAGAAATCCTGAGAGAGCACAATATCGATACGGAAGGCGTCAGAGATGTCCCTATGCGCCATATGATGTTTGCCGGTATGGTTTATGACGAGAACGGAGAGCGGCGTGAGGTTACCTTTAATGAGGACGAGCAGAGTGAAGAACTGATTGCCGGATTTCCGGTTATGACGCCGGAAATGGTAACGATGGCTCATGAGAATTTTGCGCCGAAGGTTGAGGACATCCCTGAAAAATATGCAGATGCAGATGTTTTCCTTGCAGCCAGACATTATGACAGGCAGTTAAGCTATGCAAAGTATTTCCGGGAGAGAAATCCGAACGGAGTGATTGTACTGGATACAGGTAAGGATTATATGAAGCCTGAATGTATCGAAAAGCTTCCGGCGCTTTTCAGTCTGGTTGACGTTGTCATTCCAAGCGAGGTAGAGGTGAAGGGCCTGTTCGGCGATATTCCGATGGCGGAGGCGGCGGAAAATATGATAAAGCTCGGAGCCAGAAACGTTGTGGTCAAAATCGGTAAAAGAGGATGTCTCGTTTATGTAAATAAGGAGGTTATCTTTGTCAATGCGTATCATTCTGATATCGTAAAGGATCCGACAGGAGCCGGCGACAGCTTCTGCGGAGGCTTTCTTGCAGGCTATAAGGAGACGCATGACCTTGTATCCGCAGCAAAATACGGAACGGTGTCCTCGTCATTTATTATTGAAGATTTCGGAATTGAGCCGACGCTTCATATTAGCAGAGAAGCGGCGGAAAAAAGATTAAAAGAGGTAGTGTGTTATACTATGGAGGGAAAAGAATGAAAAATTCAGAAAAGCCAGTTATTATCGGAGCGGTTCACCTCCCGTATTATGGAAGGAATAACCCGGCAAAGTCGATTGCAGAGATTGAAGAATATGTAATGACCAATGTAAAGGTACATGTAGATAATGGGATTGAAAGAGTTTATATCCAGGATGAAAATTTGAATTTGGGACCGGCAGACCCGGAGACGATTGCACTTATGGCTTCGTTGGGAAAGATGTTAAAGACAGAGCTTCCGCATATGAAGCTCGGTATGATTATGCAGTCCCATGACGGAGTGGCGCCGATTGCGGCAGCTTCGGTATCAGGAGCGGATTTTGTGCGTATCAAGGTGTTTGCGGGGACGATGTATAAGGCGGAGGGAATCCGGCAGGGTGTCGGAATTGATGCGGTACGGTATCGTACGATGCTGAATTCCTCTGTAAAGATTATTGCGGATGTCCATGACCGGGAGGGGATTCCGATGCCGGACGTTCCGATTTCCATGGGAATCGGCTGGGCCGACAGGATTGGAGCCGACGGTTTGATTCTGACAGGGCATAATTATGAGGAGACGCTTTCCTATTTGAAAATAGCAGAAAAAATGGATTTAAAGAAGCCGGTGCTTGTGGGGGGATCTGTAAACGATGATAATATTTACGAGATTTTAGATTATTGCGAGGGTGCGGTAGTGAGCAGCTCATTGATGCTGGATTCGCCTGTTCCGGGAAGCAGTCTGCACTGGGATCCCGAGAAAATTAAACGTTTTATGGATAAGGTTCATCGTTACAGGGCAGAAAAATAATGGGTTATGAGATGGTAATTGAAAACGGACGTGTGGTTACACCGGACGGAGAGAAGAATTGGGATATCGGGATTAAGAACGGCAAAATCGCGGCTCTGGCGGCGCCGGGTATGCTAAGCGGTTTCGAAAGAAAAATCGATGCTTCCGGGAAATATGTTTTTCCCGGAGGAATCGATGTGCATGTTCATATGGATGACCTGGGGGCGGAAGCTCTGGAGGATTGGAGGCACGGCTCTTTTGCAGCGGCGGCCGGAGGAATTACCACGGTTGCGGATATGCCGATAGACTGTGTTCCTTCGACGGTCAACGCTGAGGCGGTAAGAAAGAAGCTTGATAGAATCCGCGGAAATGCTTATACGGATTATCTGCTGTGGGGCGGTCTTACAACGGATAATTTAAGCGAGGTTGAAGGGATGCTGAAAGAAGGCGCCGCGGGGTTAAAATCCTTTTTTGCAGACAGCGGTGCAGAGGATTTTGTAAGGACGTCGGACGTAGTTCTTTTAGAAGCAATGTACAAAGCGTCCGAGGAAAGATTTCCGATTATGATTCACGCGGAAAATGAAGAGATGAACCGATATTATACGGAAAAATACGGGAAGAATAATGATTGGGCGGATTTAAGCAGAATGCATCCGGAAGCGGGAGAGCTGGAGGCCGTGTCAAAGTGCCTGCTCCTTTCAGAGCTTACCGGTGCGCGCGTGCATATTGCACATCTTAGCTCGTGGAAAAGTGTAAGACTTGTGGCGGATGCCAGAAGAAGAGGCGTGCGGGTATCCTGTGAGACATGTCCGCATTACCTGGTTTTTTCTGAGAACGATTATAAGGAAAAGAAAGCGCTGTTAAAATGTGCGCCTCCTGTCAGGGATGAGGAGAACAGAGAAAAGCTGTGGGAGGAGCTTAAGCACGGAAATATAGACATGGTTTCCTCCGATCATTCCCCGAATTACATTTCAGAGAACGACTCGGTCTGTCAGGCATGGGCCGGGATTTCGGGAATTCAGAATACATTGTTGGTATTGTATTCAGAAGGCTTTTGCAGGGGAAGACTGTCATTAGGAAGAATTGCCGGGGTGTTTGCTCTGAACGCCGCAAAGCTTTTAGGAATTGATAAACAGAAAGGAAGCATAGAGATTGGAAAGGATGCAGATTTAGTAATACTGAATCCGCAGAAAGAAACAATTTTTGACAGAAGCCAGATGAAAACAAAGATAAAGAGCAGTGTCTATCAGGACTTTCATTTCCGGGGCAGAATTGAACAGACATTTCTGCGCGGGGTTCGGGTGGAATGTAAGGAGCCGGGGGGACGCTATATTTGCAGGTGATGGAATGAAAACAAATTTAGAGTGGCTGATAACGGCCAGTGGACTGAAGAATATCAGATGTGTCGCCTGTAGTCATTTGCTGAAAAATGGTTTTGACAGCGTAAGCGTTATGGACAGTCCGAAGTCCGTACGCTGGGTGAAGCCGGACGAGCTGGTGATTACAACGGGATATTTCCTGATTAACAATGAGGAAGGGCAGAAAAATGTAATTCATGAGCTTAAAAAGGCCGGATGCGCGGGACTTGGTATCAAGATAAAAAGCTATTTTAAACAGATTCCGGAGCGGATGCTTAAGGAGGCGGAGGAAGCAGGTCTGCCTCTTTTGGAAATTCCTTATTATTATTCTCTGTCAGAAATCAGCCAGACGATTTTCGGCCATATTTTTGAAATTAATTATCAGAGCAGAATACGGGAGCAGAGATTGATTGAGGATATTTCCGATATCTTTTTTTCAAAAAGAGGCGTTATGGAAATTGTTTACCGTATTGCAGAATTTATGAAAAGAACCGTCATTTTAACAGACAGTGATTTAAAATGCATCTATGCGGCCAAAAGGATGAAAGATAAGCAGGTATGTACAAAGGACGATGCAATTAAAAAGGTCAGTATGTCAGAGGACGGGCATAATATCTTTTCATTTCCTGATAAAACCCAAAGAGCGGTATATTATGTGGCAATACCGAACGCGGACAGCTTTCTTCTTGTTTTGGAGGACGGGGTGCGGGTGACAAAGGACGAAGAATGCATCATAGAGCGGTGTACAAAAATCCTCAGTATGGGTTTGGAGCAGGTAAGGGCAAAGCATGGGGACAGATTTGAATTTGAAAATGCATATTATAAGGAATTATATGAGTATTTAAGCGGCTTAAGGCAATGCAACGACGCGGAACTTCGGAATATTTTTCAGGAGATAGAGATTCCCATTGAAAAAAAGAGAGTTATGCTGCTGTTTCAGATAGAGCGCGGAACGGGATTTGATTCCGGCTTAAGGGAGCTGATTCAGTATAAGATTACAAAAGGCAGGGAAACGCGGGGATTCGAATCCTGTATTTTCTATCACAATGACAAATATATTGTGTATCTGTTTACAGATACAAATAAAAGTGATCCCTTTGTATGTCATTCGGCGAAGAAGCTTGCGGAAGAGATTCGGGAAAGCTTTTCCTCGGTTTCTCTTCAGGCAGGGATGAAAGTCGGAATCAGTAAAAGCAGCCAGGATATCGGTGGGATTCGAAAGGCCTACCAGGAGGCGGTGAAAGCGATTGACATAGGTGAAAGGCTTGGCCTGGAAGAAAGCGTTTTTCTGTTTTCTACACTTGAATTTTATGATTATCTTCTTCAGTATCCGCTGAAAAACAAAAAGCAGCTGAGCGGAAATATACAATATCTGCTGTATTACGACGAACAGAATAATACAGAGCTGGCGCAGACACTGCTGAAATTTCTCGAATATAAATTTAACATGAGCGATACGGCAAAGGCGTTATATATTCATAGAAATACGCTGCTCAACCGTATGGGTAAGATAAAGGAGCTTCTATATAACAATTTGGAAACGATGGACGAATTGATACCCCTGTGCATGGAGGCATGTGCATATCAGTTGTTTTCCTGAAGGAGGATTAAGGATGAAAATATTATTAAAAAATGCGAAAATACTAACCTTTAACGCATCAGATGAGATATTGGAGCATGCGGACTTGTTGATAAACGGACGAAAAATTGAAAAGATAGGAAATAAAATTGAAGAATTGCCGGATAAGGTGATTGACTGTACAGATAAGCTTGTAATGCCGGGGCTTGTCAATTCCCATCTTCATTCAGATGAAAACATGTTTCGGGGGCTTTTTGATAATCTGCCCCTTGAACCGTGGATGCTTTATAGCTGTCCGCCGCTTATGTACGGGCCTTTTTCCGAAAGACTGATTTACTTAAGAACCATGATTGGTGCGATGGAAATGGTAAGAAAAGGAATTACCTGCATTCAGGATGATGTGTCGGAGTGTCCGAAAGCCACTTTAGGGGGCTATAATCAGGTGTTTCAGGCCTATAAGGATATAGGATTAAAGGGAAATATCGCCGTGAATATGGGCGACAGAAAATATATGGACAAGCTTCCCTACACAAGAGAATTTATTCCGGAGAAATATCATGAGCAGCTGTCTTCCCAGCCGGAGCAGGAGGAAATGTTCGCGTTATATGAAGAGGTTATTAAGAGATGGGATAAAAAAGACGGCATGAAAGTGGTCTTTTCAACCTCTGCTCCGCAGCGGTGCACGGATGAATATTTGATGCGTGCCCTTGATATGGCGGAAAAATATGATCTGCCTATGCACACACATATTCTTGAAACGAGGATGCAGCGGGTTACCGGCGCAGAATTTTATGGAAAATCCATTGTGCGCCATATTAAAGAGCTTGGGTTTCTGACGGACCGTCTGACAATCATTCACGGCGTATGGATGGATGAAAGGGATATGGGGCTGATAGCAGATGCGGGAGCTTATGTTGCGCATAATCCGGTCAGCAACTTAAAGCTTGGAAGCGGAATCATGCCGCTTCGAAAGATGGTAAAAAACCGTGTGAATGTTGTTCTGGGTACGGACGGTATGAGCAGCAATGACGGATACAGTATATTTGAGACAATGAAGTTTGCAGCCCTTCTTCAAAAGGTTATGGATTCGGATTACAGGACATGGCTGGATGCAAAAGCGATTATGAAGCTTGCGGTTACGGCGCCGGCGGGAAGCTTAAGAAGAAAGGCTGAGACAGGAGGACTGGAAACGGGCAAGGATGCGGATATTTGTATTATTAATCTGAAATCAGAGGCGTTTACTCCGTTTAATGATGTTTACAACCATTTGGTTTATTGTGAGGACGGAAGCGATGTGGAAACGGTAATCGCGGCGGGGCAGATTCTGATGGAAGACAGAAAGCTTCTTAACGTCGATGAAAAGGCTATGATTGAGGAACTCCAGGGAATGACAGGGGAATTTAAGGAGCGGTATAAAAGAACAGCGGAGGAAAATTCGATATTGATGCCGTCCGTTGATCAGATATACAAAAAATGTGTAAAGCAGACAGAGGAATATACCTGCAATCTGTTTGTATAGCAGATTTCCGGTTATTTGTCAGTTGTTTTGCAGCAGACAGGAGGAAGGCTTAAATGAGAATTATAGATATGCATGCACATGTGGACGTGTGCGAACCCCTGAACTGGTATGATACGGCGGAAAAATTAATCAGGCTGATGGATGAAGCGGGGATAGAAAAGGCAGTGGTAAGCGCTTATCTGAATCTTCCGGGACCGGATATGTCCTGTGCCGGGCGTTTGTGGAAGTCTATTGAGCCGTATCAGGAGCGTTTTATGATGTTTGTCCGGATGGATCCGTGGTTTGGAGAAGAGGCGTCAGACTTTCTTGAGGAGTGCTGCGGCAAATATCCCGTGCGGGGAGTAAAGCTTCATCCGGCGCACTATACGCTGCATCCTTTTGGAGAGCTTACGGTCCGCCTGTGTAAGAAGGCGGGAGAACTGGGACTTCCGGTGCTTTTTCACTGCGGGGACGAGATGATGTGTCTGCCTCTGCAGATTGGAGAGCTCGCCGCAAAGTGTCCGGAGACGACCGTGATACTGGCGCATATGGGCGGCTATGCTCATAACAGGGACGCGATTGAGGCTGCAAAAAAATATAATAATATTTATATTGACACCTCAGAGGTTCCGCTGGTAAAAGAGATTAAATGGTTTGTAGAGGAGCTTGGCGCGGACAGGATCTTTTTTGGAACAGACGCGCCGTGCTGCGATCCGCTGGTTGAGCTTAAGAAGGTTCAGCTTGCGGGGCTTACGGAAAAACAGCTTGAGTGTGTGTTGTATAAAAACGCGGTTCGTGTGATGGGATTGGAGTGATAAGATGATTATTGATTTTCATACATATGTAGGAGCCTCCATGCTGGGGCAAAGGAGTACAGAAGAAGAGCTGCTTGAAAATATGGAAAGAAATCAGGTTGATATTTCGGTCGTCTGCCCGGTAAAGACGATAGACCCTTTTTTTGAAAAGGAAAATCAGTATATGGCGATGCTGCAAAAGAAATATGCGGGAAAGCTTGTAGGATTTTGCCGGATTGACCCGAATCTGGGAAAGGACTCCGAGAGGATTCTTGAAAATTCCATCCGGGTATTGGGTCTTAAGGGACTGGTGCTTCACCCGTGGGAGGAAACCTTTGCGATTAACGATAAAAAAGTATTCCCTTTTATGGAAATCTGTCAGGAATACCATGTTCCCGTTTTAGTTGAGACAGGGTATCCGTGGGTGTCGCATTGCTTCCAGGTGGCCAGCCTGGCGGAAAAATATCCGGAGCTTACATTTATTATGTCTCACGGCGGACAGTTCGACAGCAGCGGCTATGCACTGACGGACGTGGACTATGTCATGAATAAATATGCAAATCTTCTGATTGAAACCTCCGGCGATTACTCGGACGAAGGAATAGAGAATATTCCGACACGCCTTGGTTACCACCGGGTATTATTCGGTTCACATTTTCCATGGCTTAATACAGAGCTGGAAATATTCCGTGTTCAGAGGGCATCTCTTCCCCGGGAGGCGAAGGAATGTATTTTTTACAGAAACGCGTTGAAAATTTTAAAAATATAGTTCTCCTGTTTCTGTTTTTGTACAAGAAAAAGAGATTTTTGCGAAAAAGAGGCGAAAAATTTAGCAAAAATGCCAGCGCTTATTTTATATTAATCTTAAAAAAATAGACAAAACTGATAATCAGAACTATAATTATAGTGAGCAGGTCGGGGAATGACCGGATTTTCATAAAGATATTTTTTTCATATATATTATAAGAAAGAGGGAGCGTTTATGAAGAAAATTATTGCAAGAACGATCACAATTCTCACAATTATGATTATGGTTTTAACATTGGCTGCGCCTGTGACAATACAGGCCAAAGCAAAGCCAAAGCTAAATAAGACGGCAATCACGTTGAGTGTAAAGAACTCTTATCAGTTAAAGGTCAACGGAACAAAAGCGAAAGCGGCATGGAAAACCAGCAATGCGAAAGTAGCGGTTGTATCGAAAAACGGGAAAGTAACTGCTAAGAAAGCGGGGAAAGCTGTCGTTACGGCAAAAATAAACAGGAAGACTTACAAATGTAAGGTGACAGTGAAAGTCGGCCTGAACAAGACGGCGATTACATTAAATGAAAAGAAAGTTTACCAGTTAAAGGTGAATGGAACAAAAAAGAAGCCGGCGTGGAAAACCAGCAATGCGATAATAGCGGTTGTATCGAAAAACGGGAAAGTGACGGTTAAAAAAGCGGGGAAGGCTGTTATTACGGCAAAGGTAAACGGTAAAACTTATAAATGTAAGGTGACAGTGAAAGCCGCTTCGAAAATTGGCCTGAACAAGACGAAAGTCGCTTTGAGTATCTATGGGACTGTTGAAAAACCCCCTAAATATATTTGAAATATGATAAAATAAAGTAC
>CAMNRH010000030.1 GCA_946552115.1 uncultured Lachnospiraceae bacterium | reverse complement strand
AATCACATATCTTACATTGGTTTTTATAGTTTCCACAAACTTTGAAACGGTCTCTTTAAAGGTGCAAATTAAGTCAAAAAAATAAGCGTACCACTATTTCTAATGATACGCTTATGATTATTTATCAGAAACATCAACGGTCAAATCTTCCCATTGATTTTCTCTAAGATAGCCGCCATTCGCCTTGCGGAAAGCCTGTGCTTCCTCAAAACTTATGATAAAAGTCCAGAATGGTTTTCGCCTATCTTTGTGATATAGCCGCCTGCGCTGCCGCGAGTCTCGCGATTGGTACACGGAACGGTGAACAGGATACGTAATCCAGACCAATCTTATTGCAGAACTCTACAGAACTCGGATCTCCGCCGTGCTCGCCGCAGATACCAATGTGAAGCTTCGGATTTGCCGGCTTTCCAAGCTTGATAGCTGTCTCCATCAGCTTACCAACACCTGTCTGGTCAAGCTTTGCAAACGGGTCGTTCTCATAAATCTTAGCGTCATAGTATCCCTCAAGGAACTTGCCTGCATCATCACGGGAGAATCCAAATGTCATCTGTGTCAGATCATTTGTACCGAAGCAGAAGAAGTCCGCCTCTTTTGCAATCTCGTCTGCAGTAAGAGCAGCTCTTGGAATCTCAATCATTGTACCAACTTCATAATCAAGCTCTATGCCTGCCGCTGCAATCTCCGCATCCGCAGTCTCAACAACAAATTTCTTTACATATTTTAACTCTTTGATCTCGCCAACAAGCGGAATCATAATTTCCGGCTTAATCGCCCAGTCCGGATGAGCTTTCTTTACATTGATCGCCGCACGGATAACAGCCTTTGTCTGCATCTTTGCAATCTCGGGATAAGTAACCGCAAGACGGCATCCGCGATGTCCCATCATCGGGTTGAACTCATGAAGGGAATCAATAAGCGTCTTAATCTGCTCTACTGTCTTGCCCTGAGCGTCAGCCAGCTTCTTAATGTCCTCTTCCTCCGTCGGAACAAACTCATGAAGCGGCGGATCCAGGAATCGAATCGTAACCGGATTGCCTTCCAGCGCTGTATAAAGAGCCTCGAAGTCTCCCTGCTGATAAGGAAGAATCTTCTCAAGCGCTGCTTCTCTCTCTTCTACTGTATCAGAGCAAATCATTTCACGGAATGCGGCAATCCTGTCTTCCTCAAAGAACATATGCTCCGTACGGCAAAGACCGATACCCTCTGCGCCAAGCTCAACGGCCTTTTTAGCGTCTGCCGGCGTATCCGCATTGGTACGAACCTTTAATCTTCTGTACTTGTCTGCCCATGCCATGATTCTTCCGAATTCGCCGGCAATCTTAGCGTCAACAGTAGGAATGATTCCGTCATAGATATTACCTGTTGTACCGTCGATGGAGATTGCATCTCCCTCGTGGAATTCCTTTCCTGCCAGCGTAAATTTTTTATTTTCCTCATCCATGGCAATATCGCCGCATCCGGATACACAGCATGTACCCATTCCACGCGCGACAACCGCAGCATGAGATGTCATACCGCCGCGGACTGTCAGGATACCCTGTGAGGATTTCATACCTGTAATATCCTCTGGTGAAGTCTCAAGACGAACAAGAACAACCTTTTCTCCTCTTGCATGCCACTCTACAGCGTCCTCTGCCGTAAATACAATCTTACCACATGCAGCTCCCGGAGATGCTCCAAGTCCCTTGCCCATCGGCGCAGCAGCCTTAAGCGCGGCAGCGTCGAACTGCGGATGAAGAAGCGTATCTAAGTTACGGGGATCAATCATTGCCACAGCCTCTTCCTCTGTTCTCATACCTTCATCTACAAGATCACATGCAATCTTAAGCGCAGCCTGAGCCGTTCTCTTACCGTTACGTGTCTGCAGCATATATAATTTACCATGCTCTACTGTAAACTCCATATCCTGCATATCTCTGTAGTGCTTTTCAAGCGTTTCACAAACCTGCTTAAACTGAACAAATGCCTCCGGGAATTTCTGCTCCATCTCGGAAATATGCATCGGTGTACGAACACCTGCAACAACGTCCTCGCCCTGTGCGTTTGTGAGGAACTCGCCAAACAGACCATTCTCTCCTGTAGCCGGATCGCGTGTAAATGCAACGCCCGTACCGCAGTCGTCACCCATGTTACCAAATGCCATAGACTGTACGTTTACAGCTGTTCCCCATGAATATGGAATATCATTGTCACGACGATATACGTTGGCTCTCGGGTTGTCCCATGAACGGAATACAGCTTTGATTGCGCCCATCAGCTGCTCTTTCGGGTCAGACGGAAAGTCCTGTCCAATCTTCTCCTTATATTCTGCCTTGAACTGTCCTGCAAGCGCTTTCAAATCCTCTGCGGTAAGCTCAACGTCCTGCTTAACGCCTTTCTCCTCTTTCATCTTGTCAATCAGCTCTTCAAAATATTTCTTTCCGACTTCCATAACTACGTCTGAATACATCTGGATAAATCTTCTGTAGCAGTCCCATGCCCAACGCGGATTGCCGGATTTCTCCGCCAATACCTCGACGACATCCTCATTCAGACCAAGATTCAGGATCGTATCCATCATACCCGGCATGGATGCTCTTGCACCGGAACGTACAGAAACAAGAAGCGGATTTTCCTTATCTCCGAATTTTTTCTCTGTAATAGCCTCCATCTTTGTAACGGCTTCCATAATCTGTCCCATAATCTCGTCGTTAATTGCCCTGCCGTCTTCATAGTACTGTGTGCAGGCTTCCGTCGTAATCGTAAAGCCCTGAGGTACCGGAAGGCCCAAGCTTGTCATCTCAGCAAGGTTCGCACCCTTGCCGCCGAGAAGGTTTCTCATGGTTGCATTACCTTCTGTGAACATATAAACCCATTTTGCCATTTGTCATGACCTCCTAAAAACTATATATTTTTTCTAAGTCGCACATAATATTTTACTGTTTTTGCCAGTATTCGTCAAGAGGTTCCGGATAGTTGCCATGAGAATCTCCGGTAAAATCCTTTTATTTATCCAGCAGATAGCACAAAAACTTTGCCGCCATCTCCGGATTCTTACAATTTACGGACACAGCCGCATAGATTTTATCATACCGGACTATCTTCTCCCTGCCAGGCACGCTGTCATTTCCAATACAAATCGCATCATCCAGCACATAATCCCCGCTGCTGTCTTTCCGCTCTTTTAGAAGCTCTTCCATACTGATAAAGCCGTCCTGTCCGCTATATTCTTCATATATGCCCTCGGAGCAGATAAGCACGTCCAATGCATCCGCCCCCATCAGTGTCGTAAGCGCTGTTTTAAGAGAGCTTCCGCCGCTTTCATCCGGCAAATTCGCTTTCACACGAATCTCTCCGTCTTTCTCCGAAATTCCTGCATATCCGGCAAAATCCTCTGCAAGTGCCACCGCCTGGATACTGTCTCCTCCGACAATCGCAACATTTAAAAGCACGGTTGTATGCATTCCCCGGTACATGATAACTCCAAGCCAGACAGCTCCCAGAAAAATAAGAAATCCTGCAAGCCATGCCTTATAATACATCCATAAATATTCGATTTTCTTTCCAAAAGTCATCCTTTTAAAAAGCTTTTTCTGCTCATGATCCATCTGACTGCTCCTAGTATATTTCTTCCCGTACCTGCCGCTTCATCTCTACCTCATCAAACAGCATTTCCAGCGACAGGGTATCCCCGCACTTACTGGCCTCTGCCTTTTTTCCCCAATATTCTGCCTTTCCAAGATCTACTTCCACTCCCAGTCCGTACAGGTAATAGATAGCCAGACTAAGCTGCGCGTCCGCATGTCCTTTTTTCGCCGCTCTCTCATAAAAATCGGCAGCCTTTCTATAATATTTTTCATATCCGTCGCCCTTTTCACAATACTTCCCCATCTCATAAAGCTCATCCGGATCCTGTGTGCTTTTAAGGCCTTCCAAAAATCTTTCTCTTGCAATATCCCTGTCTATTTCCTCCTCCGGATGTTTTTCCTCGAATGCCTCTTGTTCCTTTTCCGGCGCTTTCTGTTCCTTTTCTAAAGCTTTCCCCTCTTTCTCTAAAGCTCTTTGTTCCTTTTCTAAAGCTTTCCTCTCTTTCTCTAAAGCTTTTTGTTCCTTTTCTAAAGCTTTCTTCTCTTTTATGAAAGCTTTTTGTTCTTTTTCGAAAGCTTTCTTCTCCCTTGCGAAAGCTTTCTTTTCCCTTTCCAGCTCTCTCTGCTCTTTTATAAAAGCTTTTCTTTCTTTTTCCAGCTCTTTTTTCTCTTCCTCCAATGCTGCCCTTACTGCCTCTGACGTTTCGTCTTCTTTTGAAGCTCCCTCTTCCTCCTCAGAAGCATCCGGCCCTTTCAGACCCGTAGGCCCGTTCAGGGCTTCCGGCTCCTCCAAACTCTCCTGTACCGCCAGAGTTTCAGGCTCCGTCGCTTTTTCTTCTTCCGCCCTGCCAGCTGTCTCTTCTTTTAATGCAATTACCGCCTGCAGCAATTTTAATATACACTCCGTATATATCGATATATAAACTTCAAAAAAACAGCCGTCATTGTAACGGAGGCATAAATTCTTATTTTTTAAATCCCATTTTGCCTCTATCAGACCATCCAGCAGAACAGCTTTTTTATCTATTCCTCCATTCCTTATAAAATGGCTGCTGTAAAGCTTTTTTTCTGTCAGGATAAATCCGCTTTTCCCGCCTCCAAATACGGATGTATCCATAACGGCTAAGATATCCTCTCTCGGACACCCTTTTGCATAGCTGCCCAAAGCCCCCTCAATCACTTTTTCTTTTGTCCTGGCAACCGATTGAAATGAAGACGCTTTATCCGTATCCAGCTCCAATGCGATTTTACGTATCTCTTCTCTCATAAGACATCCTTTCCTATACTTATTGATAACTGTTCTTTTTTCAATCCCTTTATTCCATTTCCTCTAAAAATGCCTTATAGCCCTTATATGCCTCGTATACGTCCGCCTTACTGGATGCCTCCCAGGGCGCATGCATACAGAGTACCGCCACACCGCTGTCAATGACCTCCATCCCGTAATTTGCCATAATATAGGCAATCGTTCCTCCGCCGCCTGCATCTACTTTTCCAAGCTCTGCAAACTGATAGGAAACTTCCTTTTTATCCATAACACTGCGAAGCTTTGCCAAATATTCCGCATTGGCGTCATTGGAGCCACCCTTGCCGCGGCTTCCGGTAAATTTGTTAAATACCAGACCCTTTGAGAAAAATGCGGCGCTTCTCTTTTCAAAGCATTCCCCAAACATTGGATCATAGGCCGCACTGACATCTGAAGAAAGCATCCTGGAATTTTGAAGCGCCTTTCTCACCTTAAGCTCGGATTCGCCGCCGCAGAGCGCCACAAGCTCCGCCACAGTATTTTCAAAAAACCTGGAATGCATTCCGGTCGCGCCCACACTTCCGATTTCTTCCTTATCAACAAGAATACAACATGCGGTTCTTTTTATACCGCCGGCATCCAGCATTGCAAACAGCGAAGTAAATGCGCATACCCTGTCATCCTGTCCGTATGCCAGAATCATACTTCTGTCAATTCCCAAATCCCTGGCTCTTCCTGCCGGCACAATTTCAAGCTCCGCAGATACAAAGTCCTCTTCCTCCATATCGTAATACCGCTTTAAAATTGCCAGAACATTTTTCTTTACCGCCTCTTTTTCTTTCTTCTCAAGAGATTCCTCCTGTTCAATCGGACGGCTTCCAAATATAAGATCGAGCTTTTCTCCCTCAATCACTGCCTTTGCTTTCTTTTCCATCTGCTCCGCCGCAAGATGTACCAGCAAATCCGTAATCACAAATACCGGATCTTCCTCTTTCTCCCCGATATTTACCTGAATAACCGTACCGTCCTTTTTTACAATGACGCCGTGAAGGGCAAGAGGTATTGCAACCCACTGATATTTCTTAATTCCCCCGTAATAATGCGTATCAAGATAGGCAAATTCCTCATTTTCATAAAGAGGATTCTGCTTCACATCAATACGCGGGGAATCAATATGCGCCCCCAATATATTCATTCCGTTTTCAAGCGGTTCCGTTCCGATATGGAACAATACCACCGCCTTATCCATACATACCGCATACACCTTATCGCCTGCTTTTAAGGCTTCTCCTGTCTTTTCAACCTCTTTCAAATCCCGATATCCTTTTTCTTTCGCCATACTGACTGTAAGAGCAACGCACTCACGCTCTGTTTTTCCTGCATCCAGACAGGACTTATACAAGTCATTCACTTCTTCCAATTTCTGAAGCGCCTCCGGTGCATAAACGCCCCATACATTCTTTCTTTCCATATTATCGTTCCCCTTTCTGCAATTGGGGACGGGGGAAAATTAATTTTACCCCGTCCCCAATTGAACTACTTCATTTCTTCTCTTACCTCTTTAAAGCATTTTACTATAAAATCTATATCCTCTTTCGTATGGCTTGCGCATACCTGCGTGCGGATTCTAGCCTTTCCTTTCGGCACAACCGGATAGGAGAACGCTACTACGTACACGCCCTTGTCCATCATGCGCTTAGCAAATTCCGCCGCTGTTTTTTCGTCATAAAGCATAACCGGCACGCATGGATGGGTTCCCGGTATAATATCAAAGCCATTGTCTACCAGCTTTTTACGGTAATACGCCGTTACCTCCTCCAGGTGGTCGCGAAGCTCTGTACTTTCGTCCAGCATATCAAACAATTCGATGCTCGCTCCCGCGATTGCCGGAGCAAGAGAATTGGAAAACAGATACGGACGGCTTCTCTGCCGAAGTAAATCAATGATTTCCTTACGTCCGGAGGTATATCCGCCGGAGGCCCCTCCCAGCGCTTTTCCAAGTGTTCCCGTAATAATATCTACACGTCCCTGCACTCCGCAGTGCTCAGGCGTCCCGCGGCCCGTCTTCCCGACAAAGCCTACCGCGTGGCTGTCGTCTACCATAACAAGGGCATTGTATTTATCTGCAAGGTCGCAAACCCCTTTCAGATTACAAATAATACCGTCCATAGAAAATACCCCGTCGGTAGCAATCAGCTTAATACGGGCGCCTGCCTCGTCCGCCTCCTTAAGCTTCGCCTCTAAATCCTCCATATTATTATTCTTATATCGGAACCTTTTTGCCTTGCAAAGCCTTACACCGTCAATAATAGAAGCATGATTCAGCTCATCGCTGATTACCGCATCCTCCGCTGTCAGAATCGTCTCAAACAGACCACCGTTTGCATCAAAACAGGAGGAATATAGAATCGTATCGTCCGTTCCCAGAAAATCTGAAATTTTCTTCTCAAGCCTTTTGTGGATATCCTGCGTTCCGCAGATAAAGCGTACAGACGCAACACCGTAGCCCTTTTCGTCATAGGTCCGTTTTGCCGCCTCAATCAAACGGGGATTATCTCCAAGTCCCAGATAGTTATTCGCGCACATGCAAAGAAGCTCTCTTCCGTCCTCCAGCTTCACTCTTGCCCCCTGCGGAGATACAAACGGAGCCTCCCCTTTAAAAAGCCCCGCCTCCTTAATTTCTTCTACTTCCTTTGTATAAATATTTAGAATATCATCTTTCCTTGCCATTCTCTTATTATCTCTCTTTCTTATTTTATCTATACCATTAATCGTTGATATGGGCCCAGTCAAGAATGACCTTTCCTGACTGTCCGGAAATCATGGCCTCAAAGCCTTTCTCATAATCCTTAATATCGAAATGATGGGTAATTATCGGAGAAATGTCTAATCCGGCCTGCAGCATTGTAGACATCTTATACCATGTATCCCATACCTTTCTTCCGTAAATCCCCCGGATATTGAGCCCGTTAAAAATAACCGTTTCAAGATCTACCGTCGCGTCCGTCCTCTGCAGTCCGAGAAGCGCAATATTACCGCCGTGCTTCATATTATGAATCATCTGATGAAGTCCTGCCTGTGAACCCGACATCTCAAGGCCCACGTCAAAGCCCTCGGTCATGCCGATCGCTCTCATAACCTCCTCAAGCTTCTCCTCTTTCAGATTCACGGTTCTTGTCGCACCAAGCTTCTCTGCCAGTTCAAGGCGATAAGGATTCATATCCGTAACAACCACGTGTCTTGCACCGGAAAACTTTGCAATCGCCGCCGCCATACAGCCAATCGGACCCGCGCCCGCCACAAGCACATCCTCTCCCAGCATCTCATAGGAGAGGGCTGTATGCGTTGCATTTCCAAAGGGGTCGAAAATCGCGTACATTTCTTCCGGAATCGCCGGATTGCACGGCCAGACGTTACAGGACGGAATCACAAGATATTCCGCAAATGCGCCGCTTCTGTTGACGCCTACGCCCTTTGCGTCCTTACAGTTCTCCTTGTGTCCCTCCAGACAGTTCCGGCATTTTCCGCACGTAATATGGCCTTCTCCTGATATCAGGTCCCCAATCTGAAAGCCCCGTACTCCTTCGCCCTTTTCCACGACTTCCCCAACATACTCATGACCCGCTGTCAGACCAATCGGAATTGTGTGCTGCGCCCAGTCATTCCACTGATAAATATGCACGTCCGTACCGCAGATAGCAGTTTTATGAATCTTAATCTTCACATCGTTCGGCCCTACTTTCGGTATCGGCACGCGTTTCATCCACAGGCCTTCCTCTGGTTTCTCTTTTACAAGCGCCCACATGAAATTATCGTTTTTCTCACTCATGCTTAAAAAATCCTCCCATTTCTATCCGTCTTAACAGATGATTTGTACATGACAAAATCATTATAACACTCTCTTACGGCAGATACAACGGAATTTGTGACAAGTTTCCTGCTTGCACTTCGGGCAATAGAGAGGATAATTTTTTAAAACGGTATCTTCCCTAATTCTGTCACGGGTTTTAGCTTCGCAGACAGGGTAACGTATTCATTCCACATTGTATGGCTTTTTATGATTAGTTATCATTTTTTAATACCCTCAAAATCAGAAATGATACCACAGTCAACAAGTGAAAAATTTCCAATCGGAAACTTTTTATCCGTAATCTTTTCGGCAAGCTGCCTGCTTTCAATAAATTCATCAGTCACGATTACAAAAAATTTCTTGTCTGATTGATTGACAAGATAGAATTCTTTGTCTATATTTTGATACTGTTAAGAATTTCCGGTATTCCAAATGGTGCATCTGTTAAAAAACCTACTGCATTATCCATGATTTTCTCCCCTTTGGTGAGTATCTGCTTCGCTAAGAGACCATGTATTTCGGCATTTGGATACTTTTCTATTACAAAGGCAACGCTCCGTAGCATGATTGATTTATAGCTTATAAGCTAATCAAACTTTCCTAATATGTACTTCGGGCGGTAAAGAGGATAGTTTTTCAAAACAGTATTCTCTCTAAATAAAAAAACAAAATGAACGAAGCGTACCGCTCCGCTCATTTTGCCTGATTATATAGGTTTTATCCCGTTATAACAATATTATTTCATTTTACCATTCAAATTTCTTTTCGAAATATGCGCCCAAATCTTCAATTTTCACTCTTTCCTGCTCCATCGTATCACGGTCACGCACCGTTACTGCCCCATCCTCTTCTGAATCAAAATCATAGGTTACGCAGAACGGGGTTCCGATCTCGTCCTGACGGCGGTAGCGTTTACCGATATTTCCGCGTTCGTCATATTCGCAGTTATATTTCTTAGAGAGCTGCGCGTATACTTTCTCCGCACCTTCATTCAGTTTCTTAGAAAGCGGAAGCACACCGACTTTCACCGGGGCAAGGGCCGGATGAAAACGAAGCACGGTTCTTACGTCTCCGCCCTCCAGCTCTTCCTCATCGTATGCGCTGCAAAGGAACGCAAGGACCATACGGTCGGCGCCGAGTGACGGCTCTATGACATAAGGAACGTATTTCGTCTTCTTTTCATCGTCAAAGTAAGACATATCCTGCTTAGATACATTCTGGTGCTGTGTCAGATCGAAGTCCGTCCTGTCTGCAATTCCCCACAGCTCGCCCCATCCGAACGGGAACAGGAATTCCACGTCTGTCGTCGCCTTGCTGTAATGGCTTAATTCCTCCGGACTGTGGTCGCGGTAGCGAACCTCCTCCCCGGAAAGTCCAAGCTTCTTTAACCAGTCAAGGCAGAACTGCTTCCAATAAGCAAACCACTCAAGGTCGGTACCCGGCTCACAGAAAAATTCCAATTCCATCTGCTCAAACTCTCTTGTACGGAACGTAAAATTCCCTGGTGTAATCTCGTTTCGAAAAGACTTTCCAATCTGGCAGATGCCGAACGGAATCTTCTTTCTTGAGGTACGCTGTACATTTTTAAAGTTTACAAAAATTCCCTGTGCCGTCTCAGGACGTAGGTATACAACACTCTTTGCATCTTCTGTAACTCCCTGAAAGGTCTTAAACATCAGATTAAACTCACGAATCTCTGTGAAATTGTGCTTTCCGCAGGTCGGACACGGAATCTCATGCTCTGCAATATAGTTCTGCATCTTCTCATGGCTCCAGCCGTCGATGGAATCACCAAGCTCCAGTCCATGCTCTTTTGCGTAATCTTCAATTATTTTATCCGCGCGGAAACGCTCATGACATTCCTTACAATCCATAAGAGGATCGCTGAAACCGCCGAGGTGTCCGCTTGCCACCCATGTCTGCGGGTTCATGAGAATTGCACAGTCCACGCCGACATTGTAAGGAGACTCCTGCACAAATTTCTGCCACCATGCTTTTTTCACATTGTTTTTAAGCTCCACGCCGAGATTGCCGTAATCCCATGTATTCGCAAGACCGCCGTAAATCTCGGAGCCCGGATATACAAACCCTCTCGACTTTGCCAATGCCACAATCTTATCCATTGTCTTCTCTACCATATTCCTCTTACACTCCTTCTATCTGTAATGTTAGTTATTATACCTTGCGTTTTGTCTCTTTGCAAGCCTGATTGTGTAATTATCCCCCTTAATTGACAGCCTGCGGTAAAAATCCTGGCACAAAACGGCACTGTTACAGCGATCAGACTCCTACAATCGTCTCCAGTATCTCTAATGATTTAAAGCTCTTCTCTATATGTAATTCACGGTATTCCTTTACAAGCTCCGCAAGCTCATCTAAAACCTCCTCTGTTACGGTAAAGCTATATAGCTTCTCGACCCTTGAGGAAACAATATACTGAAGCGTATAGATCGTTGACGTGAGAAGCCTGACGGCATCCGGTGCCTTTGATATACAGGCTTCACATACAAGTCCGCCTCCCTTTACGCTGAAAAGCTTTTCTTTTTTCCTGTCGCCGCATCTGACGCACTCGAACACCTGCGGCCCTTCTCCGTTAATGCTGATACTCTTAAGCTCATAGATGCAGCGTACAAGCCGGTTCGGAATCTTCGGGCTCACAAGTGCGCGCAGTGTCTGGTACAAAAGCTTTAAAAGCTCGGTCTCATCATTTGCTTCTCTCGCGTAATAATTCGCAAGCTCCATAAAATAAAAACCGTAACAGGTTCCCTCCATATCCCCGCGCAGCTCAGAAAAATAATTGGAAATAGAGGCCGACATCAACGTATAGGATGTCCGCCCCTCATAAACTTTAAATACTCCGAATGAAAATGGATTCGTCACTCCCAGAAGTGCGCTGTTCGGCTTTCTTGCACCCCTGGCAAATGCCGCAATCTTTCCGCGCTCCTTTGTGACAATCACAACCCGCTTGTCATACTCCCCGGCAGGTGCCGCCGACAGCACCATGCCGGTTACTGTAATCTGATTCATGGGCTCTTTCCCCTTCATAGACTTCTATTACCTGGCTGCATATCTGCATGCCTTTGTAATAAAGATAGTCCGCAATCTTTCCTGTCTTTAAAAACTGCTTCCAGTACTTTTCTTCCATAGGATCACCTCATCGTCTGTTATAATTTTAGGTTCTCCCATAGTACCTGCTTTTTATTCTTCTTCCCGGTATCCAAAATTTTTCATCAAAAATTCACTGTCTCTCCAATCCTTTTTCACTTTTACCCAAAGCTTAAGATTTACCTGGACATCCAGCATTTTCTCAATTTCATACCGGGCAGTGCTTCCGATTTTTTTCAACATATTTCCTTGTTTTCCAATAATTATCCCCTTGTGTGAATCACGTTCGCAGATAATCGTCGCATCAATATGCATCACCTTATTTTTCAGCTTCATACTGTCAATAGCAACCGCAATCCCGTGGGGAATCTCTTCATTCAGAGAATGAAGCGCCTTTTCTCTGATAAGCTCTGCTACAATCTGCCGCTCCGGCTGGTCTGTAATGGTCTCCTCATCATAAAACTGAGGGCCGTAGGGCAAATATTTCATAATCACTTTAAGAAGTTCCTCCGTATTATCGCCGTTTCTGGCTGATACCGGTACAATCTCCGCAAAGCCGCACACTTCCTTATACGCCGCAATCGATAAAAGCACATCCTCTTTTTTTACACTGTCCGTTTTATTAATTACGAGAATTACCGGCGTCTGAATTCTTTCGAGCTGCCCTGCAATGTGCTTTTCCCCCGCGCCGATAAAGGTAGTCGGCTCCACAAGCCAGAGCACCACGTCTACTTCCTTCAGTGTCTTTTCCGCAACGTTTACCATATACTCGCCCAGCTTATTTTTCGCTTTATGAATACCGGGGGTATCTACAAATATAATCTGCCCCTCTTTTGTCGTAAGGACGGTCTGAATGCGGTTTCGGGTCGTCTGCGGCTTATTCGAGGTAATAGCTATTTTCTGTCCGATAAGATAATTCATGAGAGTAGATTTTCCCACATTCGGACGGCCGATGAGCGTCACAAAGCCTGATTTATAATTTTCCAATTTTTCACCTCATTAAAATTTTGTCACGGTTTCAAATAAATCTCTGTCCTCTTCTATCTTCTCCTCGCTGCCGATCACACAAAACTGGTTCGCCTTTAATACGGCCTCTGCCACACGGGAAAGGCTTCTGATATCCTCCTGCGTCGCGTCCAATATCTGATTTCTCTCCTCACGGAGCATCTCGGCGCTTACCTGATTCATATAAAGATTCATGGAGCGCTCTCCCTTTGCAGACGGCGTTAACGGCTGGTCGATATTGCTCATCGTTCCGATGATATATTTGGTCATATCCCTGTCACTGACCGTAAAGTTTTTAAGATATTCTACGACACCTTCATATACCTCGTTCGTACGCTTAAGATTCGGGTCTCTGTAGGATACGAAATAGCCGTCCCCGATTCTTGTAAAATTACTCATACAGCCGTATGCGCCGCCTTTTACCCGGATATTCTGCCACAGATAATCGTAGCTTAAAATAACCTTTAAAATATGCAGTGCTCCCGTATAAGCCGCCCCGTTGTCAATAAAATTACCGGTGCGGGCAACATACTGCACCTTAGACGCCGTTTTAAACCCTTCATTTTTCTTTTCACAGTGAATCACGCACGGAGTATCCGGCACAGTCCCGGTATAAAGCCTGCCCTTAAGTCCGTCAAGCAATTCCTCCATCCCGTCAAGTCCTTCTCTTGCCGCCGTATAGCTGAGCATCATATTGTCCGGCCGGAAAATTGCGCGGGAAAGCCCGGAAAGCTTCCCTGCAAGCTCTTCCTTATATTTATCGTAATTATCTGCAAGCTCTGCTACCTTTTCATAAAAAGCGATTCCGTTTGTCATATCCTTAAGCTTCGCGGACGGCGAAGCATAAGCGAGGGCGCGAAGCGCCGCGGTCGTGTGGCCGGAGGACTGGAATTTCATAAGAAGCCTTGATTTTAACATATCCAGTATCTCTTTCACCCGCTTTGTATCGGACAGCTTTGACGCCGATAATATCTCTCCCATCATCTCAAAGGTTTTTGAAAGCTTTGGATAAAGCGCTTTCCCTTTTATCTCAAAGGTTGCCTTAAATTCCTTTTCGCGCACCTTTGTTACATTATTATAAAGCTCCAGGGATGTTCCGATTCCGCCTGTATGCACGTTAATTTCATTAAAAAGTTCTCCGTATTCGTAACTCTCCGTATCAATAATTCCAAGCACCGACTGCAGAATTCCCACATAGGGCAAATCCTCCGCAGGTATCCCCGATAAGTCAAACATAACGTCCACATATCCGATTCCGTTTGTCTCAACCTCATGAAAGACAACCGGAATTCCTGAAAGCGTCATTTCCTCATTGAAGAACGGAGTAATCTCACGGGAAATATCCTCTCTTTTTAATACCGGAATCCGATTTAAAGCCTCCTCGCTCTCCGGCTCTGACTGATATTCCGTAAGCTGCCTCGTGCGGGACACTAACGCCTCCACTTCTTCCTTACTCAAGCTCTCCTTATATTCCTGAAGCTTTTTATCAAGCTTCGCATCAAGGCGTGCCGTACGTCCCTTTTCGGGCTTTACGACAACAACGGCGCCATGTGTATTTTCGAGCAGATATTTCCGTATTAATTCCTCATAGTACCCTGTGCCCACCTGTTTTTTCAAATATTCAAAGGTTTTAAGCGCCTCTACATGCATAAAAGGTTCCTCTTCATCATAAAGCCAGCTGTCCATCATCTGAAGACCGTACATTAAGCCCTTAGGATAGTTTCCAAAGTCTGCCTCCCTGTAACGGAACTCGTGATAGTTGATGCCTGCCTCAAGCGCTTTCTTATCTACGCCTTTCTCCGCAAGGTCTGTAAGAACCCTCTCAATCAGCTTCACAAAAGCCTCCTTTTGCTCCTCCCCGGCATTTTTCGAAATAACCGAAAAAATCGGCTGATAAATCCCATTATCATAGGAACCCATAATGTCCTTTCCGATTCCCGCATCTGTCAGCTCTTTCTTAAGCGGCGCACCCGGCGCGGAAAGAAGCGCATAGTCCAAAATCTGAAAAGCAAGGTACAGCTCCCTGTCAAGACTTGTGCCAATGACCTTATTATAAGAAAGGTACGTATTTTCCTCTTCCGATTCCTCACTTGCAATCGAATAAGGAATCGTGCGCTCTTTCATCCTCTCAAACGGTTCCTGGTACCGAATCCGGGAATCCACTTCTTTTAAGTCAAAATGACTCAAATATTCCTTATCAAGCCATATAAGGCGTTCCTCCATATCCATATCTCCGTACAGATAAATATAGCTGTTGGACGGATGGTAATAGGTTCTGTGGAAATCTAAAAACTGCTCATACGTAAGCTTCGGAATTTCATCCGGATCTCCGCCGGATTCGTATGCATAAGCCGTATCCGGAAAGAGGGTATTTAAAATTACTCTGTCAAGCACACCCTCGGGAGAAGAAAAAGCCCCTTTCATCTCATTATATACAACGCCGTTATAGGACAGCCCGTCCTCCTCATTCTCTAACTGATAGCTCCAGCCCTCCTGACGGAAAATCTCCTCATGAGCATATATATTCGGATAAAGCACCGCGTCCATATACACATGCATCAGATTTTTAAAGTCTTTATCATTACAGCTTGCCACCGGATACACGGTTTTATCCGGATAGGTCATCGCGTTCAAAAATGTATTAAGGGACCCCTTTACCAGCTCTACGAACGGATCCTTAGCAGGAAAGTTTTTCGAACCGCACAAAACGGAATGCTCCATAATATGCGGAACCCCGGTACTGTCAGAGGGCGGGGTTCTGAATCCGATGCTGAACACCTTATTATTATCATCATTTTCTACAAGCAGCACGCGGGCGCCGCTTTTTTTATGTCTCAGTAAATATCCTGCGGAATGTATTCCAATTAAATTTTCCTGTTTCACTAATTCATAGGTCGTTAAATCCTTGATACTCATATGCGTCTTTTATCTGCTCCTTTCAGCCATTTTTTAAACTATGTTCCTATTTTATCCAATTTTCCCAAAGTCTACAAGTGGGAATAGAAAATTATACCCTGAAACTTGATTTGCTTCTCTATGAATGATATGATAATAGGCAATGAGTTTTAGTGATACGGGGATTTTCTGCTATGACGATGCGCTGGGGTGAAAAACGTTATTATTCTTTAGATTATTATCTAAAGCAAACCTATGGCAAAAAGCTGTATAAAATATCCTTAAACGGCGGCATGACCTGTCCAAACCGCGACGGTACGCTGGGGACGCGGGGATGTATTTTCTGCAGTCAGGGCGGCTCCGGAGATTTTGCGCCGGCGGCTTCTCTTCCTATTAAGGAGCAGATTGAAGAGGGAAAACGGCTTGTCAGGCAAAAATATAAGGGAGATTCCTACATCGCCTATTTTCAGGCATATACAAATACCTACGCGCCCGTCGCTTATCTGAGACGTATTTTCACGGAAGCCCTTTTGCATCCGGATGTGTCTGTCCTGTCCATTGCCACCAGACCGGATTGCCTGGATGAGGATGTCCTTGTGCTCTTGCAGGAGTTAAATCAAATAAAACCGGTATGGGTCGAGCTGGGACTTCAAACCATCCATGAAAGCACCGCGCGGCTCATTCGGAGAGGCTATCCCCTTTCTGTATTTGAGCAGGCGGAGGCTTCTCTTAGAAAAGCCGGTATTCCGGTAATCACTCATGTCATTCTCGGACTTCCGGGAGAGGACGCCGGCATGATACTGGAAACGATTCATTATCTGAACCGGACGGACATTCAGGGAATCAAGCTTCAGCTTCTTCATATCCTTAAGGGAACCGACCTCGCCGAACTCTACTGTACAAATCCGTTTCCCGTCCTGTCTATGGAGGAATACTTTTCACTTCTTGGAAAATGCATTACCGGCTTAAGACCGGACATTGTCATTCACCGGCTTACCGGGGACGGACCAAAGGCTCTTCTTATCGAACCTGTATGGAGTGGCAATAAACGTCAGGTTCTGAACCAATTTAACGCCTATCTCAAAAAGCATGACATCTGGCAGGGAAAGGAGCTGCAACTATGACGGAAGCATTCAAGCTGTATAAATTGATTATTCTCTATATGCTGAACAAAGTAGATTTTCCTCTGACTACCTCTCAGATTTCCGAATTTATTCTTGACGAGGGGTATACGACCTATTTCAAACTGCAGCAGGCAATCTCAGAGCTGGTTGAATCGGGATTTATACGAGAGGAATCTACTCACAGCCGGACTTTCTACCATCTGACCGAGGAAGGCAGCGAGACACTTCATTTTTTTAAAAACGGAATCCCCCCGGCAATTAAGACGGACATTGACACCTTTCTTAACGACAAAAAATATGAGCTGAAAAATGAATTTTCCGTAAAATCTGATTATTACCGGAACTCAAACAGGGAATACTCTGTGTGCTGTCAGGTTGTTGAGCACGGCGAGCCTCTAATTGAACTTACAATAACCGTCCCGTCGGAGGACGAGGCCGAAACTGTTGCAAACAATTGGAGTAAAAAAAATCAGGAAATCTATGCTCTTGTCATGGCTAACCTGTTAAAATAAAGGAATGTAAAATTATGAATGTAAAAAAACTGGGTGAATTATACGTAAGCTTTTTCAAAATCGGCGGTTTAACTTTCGGCGGCGGACTTGCCATGCTCCCGATGCTGCAGCGGGAGGTCGTCACAGACCGAAAATGGTGTACGGAGGAGGAAATACTGGACATGTACGCCATCGGACAGTGCACGCCGGGTATCATCGCAGTAAATACCGCAACCTATGTCGGCTATAAGCAGGCGGGGTTTATCGGAGGCGTGTCTGCGACACTGGGCGTCGTCTCCCCGTCCATTGTCATTATCTGTCTGGTCGCCTCCATTCTGCAGAATTTTATCCATACGCCGACAGTCGTTCATGCCCTCGCCGGTATTCGGGTCGTCGTGTGTGCGCTTATGATGAACACCGTATTTACGATGGCTAAAAAAGGAATTGCGGACAAGCTTGGAGGAGCGCTCTTTGTCGGCGGATTCATTCTCGCATGTTTCACTCCTGTTCCGACTGCCATGATTATTGTCCTCGCCGGAATCATCGGAGTCTGTGCGAAGAAATTCGGAGGGAGGAAAAACGCATGATTTATCTTACCTTAGCAATAGAATTTTTCAAAATAGGCTTATTCTCCATCGGAGGAGGAATGGCGACACTTCCGTTTCTTATGGATCTTACAACGAAATATGACTGGTATACTGCAAGTGAGCTTGCCAACATGGTGGCAATCAGCGAAAGTACTCCCGGACCTGTAGGAATCAACATGGCAACCTACGCCGGATACAACGCCGCCGGAGTTCCCGGCGCTATCGTTGCGACACTGTCACTGACCGCTCCCGCTCTGATAATTATAGTAATCATTGCAAAATTTCTGGAAAATTTCAGTGAAAATCCTACCGTAAAGGCTGTATTTTACGGAATCCGCCCTACCGTAGCCGCACTGATTGGCTACGCAGTATGGGAGCTTCTTAAAATTGCGCTCATCTCGACCGTAGGCGAAACCGTACACATTGACTACACCAGCGTCTTTATCTGTCTGGGCGCTTTTTTGCTCCTGCAGGTAAAGCAGCTTAATAAGCTGCATCCGCTTGTGTGGATTGCAGCGGGCGCCGTTATCGGAATCGTATTTCAGATGTAATTGGGGACGGGGTTTTTCTAAAAAAACCCCGTCCCCAATTACATCAAAACTCGCTCATCACATAATTACTGATATCAATTCCCCGCTCTGTCAGGCGGACAAAATCTCCTTTTTCCGCCATGAGTCCCTTTTTTTTCATATTTGCAATAACCCCTCCGTATACGTCCTCCATCCTGCATCCGAATTCCGCCTGAAATCTTTTCCTGGACACTCCCTCCATTTTCCGCAATCCCAAAAACATGAATTCTGACATCTGTTCCTCTTTGCTTAATGTCTCCGGCTCTTCTCCCCCCACAAAGCGGCGGTTATCTATCAGGGATGCCGCGCCCATACCGATGCCGAGATACTCCGCACGCTCCCAATAGCCCAGATTATGCCGGCACTCAAAGCCTTTCCTTGCATAATTGGATATTTCGTATCTGTGATAGCCATATTCCTTTAAAATCCGTTTTGTATCCTCATACATCAGGCGCTCCGTATCCTCGTCCGGTAAATCGCGAGCGTTTTTTCCACCCGCATATTTCTCATAAAAGGGCGTACCCTCCTCAATCATCAAACTGTATGCGGATATGTGCTCCGGGTTAAGCTCTGCCGCGGCTCTTAATGTTTTTTCATAGCTTTCTCTTGTCTGGTGTGGAATCGCGGACATTAAATCTATATTGATATTCCCAAATCCGGCCTCTCTCGCCATATCGTAGGAAACAAGAAATTCCTCGTATGTATGAATCCGCCCAAGTGTCCTGAGCTCTCTGTTATCCGCCGACTGAAGTCCGATGCTTAAGCGGTTCACACCGATGTTTTTATATACGGAAAGCTTTTCTTTTGTCACTGTCCCGGGATTCGCCTCTATCGTAATCTCCGCAGACGCATCAATATGAAAGGTTTCTTCTACAGTATTTAAAATATCCTGCATCTGCTCCGCCTCAAGTATAGACGGAGTTCCGCCTCCGACAAAGATTGTGGTAACACAATAAGCCCCTGCAAGCTCCGCATAGGAGCGGATTCTTCTGCAAAGGCTCTCTACATATACCGCCCGTTCCTCTCTTTTTGCGGGAGCGGACAGAAAATCACAATAATTACATTTTTTAATACAAAACGGAATATGAATATACAATTCTAACGGTTTCATCATTTATCATCCAGCTTTAGAACACTCATAAATGCTTTCTGCGGAATCTCAACATTTCCTACCTGCCGCATCCGCTTCTTTCCTTCCTTTTGCTTTTCCAGAAGTTTCTTCTTACGTGTAATGTCTCCGCCGTAGCATTTGGCAAGAACGTCTTTCCTCATTGCTTTTACAGTCTCTCTTGCAATAATCTTGCTTCCGATTGCCGCCTGAATCGGAATTTCAAAAAGCTGTCTCGGAATCTCCTCCTTAAGCTTTTCACACATCTTACGTCCCCTCTCATAAGCGGTTCCCGCATGGACGATAAAGGATAATGCGTCTACCTCCTCCTTATTAATCAAGATATCAAGCTTAACCAGCTCGGACCTCTCGTAGCCCGACATCTCATAGTCAAAGGAGGCGTAGCCTCTGGAACGGGATTTCAGAGCGTCGAAGAAATCATAAATGATTTCATTCAGCGGCAGGCGGTAATGAAGCACCGCGCGGGTTTCTTCAATATATTCCATCCCCTCATACATTCCCCGCCGCTCCTGACACAAATCCATAATCGCCCCGATGAATTCGGAGGTCACCATAATCTCCGCTTTCACAATCGGCTCCTCCATATAGTCAATCTCCGACGGGTCGGGAAGATTCGACGGATTGGTCAGCTCGATTACCTCTCCGTTTGTTTTATAGACTTTATAAATAACACCCGGCGCCGTCGTAACAAGGTCCAGATTATATTCTCTTTCCAGACGTTCCTGTATAATTTCCAGATGCAAAAGCCCTAAAAAACCGCACCGGAAACCAAAGCCTAACGCAATGGACGTCTCCGGCTCAAATTGGAGGGAAGCGTCGTTTAACTGAAGCTTCTCCAGCGCGTCCCTGAGATCCGGATACTTCGCTCCGTCCGCCGGGTACATGCCGCAGTACACCATAGGATTTACCTTTTTATATCCCGGAAGCGGGCTCTTACATGGCTTCTGCGCATTCGTGATCGTATCGCCCACGCGGGTATCCTTAACGTTTTTAAGGCTGGCGGTAATATATCCGACCATTCCGGCTGAAAGCTCCTCACAGGGAATAAATTGTCCGGCTCCAAAATACCCCACCTCCACAACCTCGGCCTTTGCCCCGGTTGCCATCATAAGAATCGGCGTTCCTTTCCTGACCGTACCTTCTTTAATCCTGCAGAATACAATAACGCCTTTATAGGAATCATAGATAGAATCGAAAATAAGCGCCTGAAGCGGAGCGTTCGCATCTCCTCCCGGCGCCGGGATTTTCTCGACCACCTGTTCCAGCACCTCTTCTATATTCAGTCCCGTCTTTGCGGATATCCGGGGTGCATCTGACGCTTCAAGACCGATAATATCCTCTATCTCCTCAATCACCCGCTCCGGCTCCGCACTTGGAAGGTCAATCTTATTAATGACCGGCATCACATCCAGATCGTGATCCAGCGCAAGATACACATTCGCCAGCGTCTGGGCTTCCACGCCCTGCGCGGCATCCACAACAAGAATTGCACCGTCGCAGGCAGCAAGGCTCCTTGATACCTCATAATTAAAATCCACATGTCCCGGAGTATCAATCAGATTAAAAATATATTCCTCGCCGTTCTTCGCCTTATATACAATCCGGACGGCCTGCGCTTTAATCGTAATTCCCCGCTCTCTTTCAAGCTCCATATTATCCAGCACCTGCGACTGCATCTCCCGGCTGGTAAGAAGCCCGGTCATCTCAATAATACGATCGGCAAGTGTGGATTTTCCATGATCAATATGGGCAATAATACAAAAATTTCTAATTTTACTCTGGTCTGTTCCTGCCACGTATGTTTTTCTCCTTAATCCTTATATTCCTGCGGCGCGCTGTATTTAACAATAAAAAGCTCCACACTCATTCTGTCACTCAGCCGCCCCGTCTTTACCATCTCTTCCGTCTCGGCCGCGTCCTCCATAATACTCCGAAGCGCTTCCCGTCGAAAGTTTTTGCTCTGCTGCATATATTTCCCCGCCACAAAGGGATGCAAACCTGCCGCTTTTGCGACAGCGCCTCTGTCAAATCCCTTTTCTCTTAACTCTTTCACATGCAAAAGCAGCCTGAACTGCCGTGACAGCAAATAGAGTATCCTCATAGGAGGCTCCTTTAATGCAAGCAAATCATAATAATAACCGAGAGCTTTCTTCTGCTGCTTTAACGCAACCGCCTCTACCATATTAAAAATCTGGTTTGTTATCTGTGAGGTACAGATTGCATCAATATCCTCTGCCGTTATCTCATTTCTGTCCATCGTATAGGAAAACAGCTTTTCTAGCTCATGCACCAGCTTCTCCATATCATCCCCGGCTGTGGAAATCAGATATTTTGCCGTGCTCTCCTTAATCTGCTTTCCCTCCCGCCTGACATTACCCGCAATCCAATAAAGAAGTGTCTTTTCATCCTGTCTTTTCAGCTCTGTCACGCGCCCTTTATCTTTGACCGCTTTATACATGCGGCCTCTTTTATCTACCTCACTCTCTACGAAGAGAAAACAGGCTGTTTCCGGCATCGTCTTAATATACTCCGCAAGCTCCGGAGACGCATTTTTAAAAAATCCGGAATTTTCAACAACAATCAGCCTGCGCTCCGCAAAGAAAGGCATTGTTTCGGCAAGGTCAATAAGCTCCGCCGGATTAATTCCCTTTCCCTCATAGTAAGCATAATTCATCCGATCCTCCTCCGGAAGAAGCGCCTTTTTAATCCTGTCCTTATATTGCTTCTTAAGATAGGCTTCCTCTCCATACAGAAGATAAGCATTTTTTAAATTCCCTGATTTGATATCCTCATTTAAGCTTTTCATCCATTATCTAACCATATCTCTTGCAATTTCATCAAGAGCATGTGCACCGCACATTGCCATCGTATCTGCCAGTTCTGCGGTAAGCTTATCCGTCAGTGCATGAACGCCCTCTGCAGCTCCGCCGTATACTGCCGTAACAAAGGGACGTCCGATTAACACGGCGTCTGCGCCAAGCGCCAACGCCTTAAATACGTCTACACCTGAGCGGATACCGCCGTCCACAAATATCTTCATATCCTTACCAACCGCATCTGCAATCTCTTCCAATACCTCGGCTGTCGGCGGACACTGGTCAAGCACACGTCCACCGTGATTGGATACGACAATCGCCGCCGCGCCTGCCTCTTTCGCCTTAAGCGCTCCCTTTACTGTCATGATACCCTTAAGAATAAACGGCACTCCCGCCTCCGCAATCATCTGCTTAAGCTCTTCCGCAGACTTGCTTCCCGCCGGAGGAGTAAGATTTTTAAGAAATGGAAGTCCGGCCGCGTCAACGTCCATTGCACAGGCAAACGCCCCTGCTTCTTTTACTAACGCAAATTTTTCTGCCAGCGTATTCACATCCCACGGCTTCACAGTTGGAATTCCCTTGCCGCCTGCCGCCTGAATCGCTTTCGTCGCGCCCTCCATCACCGCCGGGTTGGTGCCGTCTCCTGTAAACGCCGCGATTCCTGCGGCCGCGCAGGCGGACACCAGAATATCATTGTACCCCAGATCGTCATATTTATCGCCGTAGTGCAGTTTCATCGCCCCAATCGGAGCCGCAAAAACCGGCGCGCGAAAAGTCTGTCCGAAAATTTTAAATGTGAGATCCATTGGCTTATTTTCACAGATGGTATCCATATTTACACAAAGCCTTTGCCACGCCTCATAATTCTGAATCGCTACCGTTCCCGTACCCTTTGCGCCTGGTCCCGGTATTTTCCCTCCACATGCCTTTCCGTTACATACCGGACACGCCTTACAGATATCTCCGACACATGTTCTCGCGTTTTGTAATACCTCTTCATAAGTCATAAATGATTCCCTCTTTTCTTCTATACTATTGAAATATTCCTTGTACTCTTCTTAAGAGTATACTGAATTTTAAAAATTAATTCAACCGTTTCCTCGTTCTCGTTTACAACGAGTTATATGCAAAGCAGTGAGCGGAAACCATATTTCTCGGCTAATATTCTTCCGACAAAGTTTTTCTATCCATGTCAAACTGTTGGTAATATACCGGAATATTATATCTGCTTCGCAGCCCTGTCAGATATTGTATATCCTGCCTGGTAATTTCCGTCCTTGTCACAATTATAAGCTTATCCGCACTGTTTTTATCTGGGTAATGGTTATATTCCAAAAGCTGCCCCAGCGCCTGTCTTATAGATAACTTTACAGTGTCTGCTGTTTTTAATTCAAAATATATTTTTTTACCCTGTGGGTCTATCGCCTGAATATCAACAAAATCCTTGTCTGTTACAACGGCGGTATAGCCTTTGCATTTCAAATACTTTACCATTTCATTTGACAGACTGTTATGCATCAATGTCATTGTGTATTCAACCTTTACAGCATCCACATCCCCCGTCTTTTTTTGTATCAGAATCTCTGCAGCATGGTCTAAATACCCGGGAAGCGTTTTTACATATTTGTCGTCAATCTCAACATCGGCCAACGGTATGCCGCTTTCAGGATGCGCGCGCAGGTATTCATCAATCATAGGTTTTTCATGTTTAACAAAATCCTCCAAAGTTTCAACATATCCCATATCGGAGGGATAATACCATTTCCATTTGTCTTTATTTTTCGAATATTCGCTAAATTTTTTGCCTGTGGCCTCTATCATATCTTTAATCTCAAGAATAAAAGGTAACGTCTTTGGTTCATTGCGGCAGCACAATGTAATAGATACCTCCCCCGACGTATTACAGTCCCAGTTAATCATATAAATCTTGTCAACCTTGTCTGATTTATCCCAGAACGTAATCACCAGATAATCTTCGCTGCCGCGGAAATACATACCCCCGTCAAGTCTGTCCCTGTTATTTCTCTTCCTTGGCACAAAGTAAAAATCCTCATGTTCCAGCTGCCATTTTAAAAGGAAATCCAGACAATTTCTGTGCATTTCCAGAATATCTAATTTATTCATCGCTTCTCTGCCTTCCAAAATACATAAAAATCATTTTTATCTTTCCGTACATTCAACATCTATAGAAATATTCTCTTTCAAGATTCCATTAAAGCTTCCTAATACCAGATTTTCGATTGCCATTCGTGATTCTTCTGAAATCTCATTATATGACTCTGTATATAATGTTACAGCCACAGCCGTCTCTGAATGATCCGCCACGTCAAAATTATGTATGCTGACTAAAGGAGCACTCCCTTCAGCTATCGACTGGATTGAATCTTGTAACTTCATTTCTAAAAACTAATACCTATTCCTGTTTTTGTGTTTTTTCTCATTTTTTCTCCCTTACATTAAAACATATAGTTATATTAATACCGCGATGCTTCATTAAAAGCATCACAATTTTACGCATAAACAATTATAAAAGACAACCGATTAATCCGCAAGCTCTTTTTAGTTGACAGTAAAATTACGGTTCCTGATGAAAGTTCATATTTGCCAGAAAGAATTTCAGCATGGTAAAATATAAATAACTATATTATTATCATTTCATCTGTAAATAAATTGAGGAGGGATTGAATATGCCGTTCACTGAAATATGTATTTATCAAGTCAAGCCGCAAAAGGCGGAAGAATTTGAAGCTCTGATGCTTGATGCCAAAAGCCTTTTGGAAAAACAGGAGGGATTGCTTCTGCTTCGGTTCACCAAAAGAGGGTATCGCATAGACATGGAGCAAATTAAGGAGGGACTTCCACCTCTTAAAATTAACCGTATCGTAAAAAGTGTTAAGTATATGCTTTACTGGGAATTTGATACGAAAGAAAGCTACGGAGCAGCACAAAAAAATCTTTACGACAGCTATTGGAAGTCTATTGAAAAATGTTTAATAGTTCCGCACGACAAATATTTAGGCGAGGGAGTGTTTTAATGGGTTTTGTATATTGTGGATTGGATTGAATGTCCCGTTTGTATTATTGCCCGAAATACAAGCAGGAAACTTTGACCAAAGTCAAAAGCTTGCAAATAACATCATCACAGAACCAGACTCATTGGCGCAGAGCCGATGAACTTGTGAAATAAAATCACAGTTCGTTGGCTCTATTTTATTTCATAAGGTTTTAAGGCAAACGCATACCATATAAAAAATTTGGATGACTCTTCTCATTCGAAAAAAACTGCGCTAATGTAAATTCACCTTTAACAGCCGTGAGCAGATTCCCAAATTGAACCTCCTCAAACGGCGAAAGGAGGTGATAACATGCCTGTAAATTATCTATTAATTGGTACCCGCATCAAAGAAATCCGGGCCCAGCAGGGAATCTCTGCGGAAGAATTAGCTGAACTGGCAAATTTGTCCTCTGTTTACATCAGCTACATTGAAAACGCCAGGCGGAAACCCAGTTTAGCATCTCTTGTCAAAATCTGCAATGCACTGGGAATTACGCTGGATGAATTGCTCTATGGAAATCTGCTTTATAATCCTGCAGAATATCAAACAGATATTGACCTGCTTATGGCGGACTGTACCAAAAATGAAAAGCGTTTCATCTATCTGATTCTTTCTGCGGTGAAGAATATTCTTCGGAGCAACGATTGGTCTCTGATTGAAAAAGCACTCCTAAAAGACAATAATTTAAAAGACCTGTAATTGCATCACAACTCTATCTTACTTAATATAAACCATCCGTTATTCAATTAACTGGTGGTTTATGTCCTTTTTCAGGGGAAAAATTATAATGAAAATAAATCGCAATACAAGGAATGATAGCCCATGAAAGAATATGAAGAAAAAATAGAAGCAAACGAACAACAGAAAGCTCTCATTCGTGAGCGTTATAAAGGAATAAGTCCCGATGAGCTTGTTGTCATTCCCGCTCTCCCAAAACCAGATATATTTAAACCAGCTTCCGTGTTAAGAGTAGCAGTTTATGCCAGAGTTTCCACAGGTGATCCGCGGCAGACATCCTCATACGAGCTTCAAAAAAATCATTATCAAGACGTGGTAGAGCGTAAGCCCAACTGGAATCTTGTAAAAATATATGCCGATGAAGGAATTTCCGGCACATCCCTGCAGCATAGAGAGGCCTTTAAGCAAATGATTCAAGACTGCGAAGACGGCAAAATTGATCTTATACTCACAAAAAGTGTTTCCCGATTCGCCCGTAATGTCGTAGACTGTATCGGTTATGTCCGGGAGCTTCTTTCTCTCCGTCCTCCGGTCGGCGTACTTTTTGAAACCGAAAACTTGAATACACTTGAATCAAAAGGCGAACTGTTACTTTCTTTCATGGCAACCCTTGCACAAGAGGAAAGCTATACAAAAAGTGAAATCATGAACGCCTCTATCGAAATGCGTTTCCGCAGGGGAATATTCCTGACGCCGCCTCTGCTTGGATACGATCAGGACAAAAACGGACAATTAAAAATTAACGAACACGAGGCAAAAATCGTAAAACTAATTTTTTATATGTATTTAAATGGCAATACCTGTCAGGAAATTGCCGACACGCTTACGGAACTCGGTTGCAAAACCAAAAAGAATCATGAAGTGTGGTCTTCCGGTTCCATTCTTCAAATTTTACAAAATGAAAGATATTGCGGCGATGTGCTTGCCCGGAAAACATGGACACCAAATTATCTGGATCATAAATCACGGAAAAATAACCAGGATCGCAATCAATATAGAAAATATGAACACCATGAAGCCATTATTTCAAGGGATGATTTCATTGCAGTCCAAAAACTGATCCGTAATGCTAAATATGGAAACAAAGCCCTGCTTCCTGAACTTCATGTTATCCCGGATGGAGCATTAAAAGGATTCATCACAGTGAATCCCCGTTGGGCCGGATTCAAACCAGACGATTATCGTGCCGCTTCCTCAAGCATTTCTGATTCAGAAACCACACCATCAGATGCAATCCCTATTACGGCACAACTTGGTTCTTTTGATTTAAGGGGATATGAAATCGCACATGGACAGTTTTTTGAAACTACCGGGAAAATATCGGCAACGCTGTCTTATGAAAAACTAAATTTCAGTACGGAAGCGATCAGAAAATTCGGAGAAATTAAAACGGTAGAGCTTCTAATACATCCAAACTCGTACCTTCTTGCCGTAAGGCCCTGCACACTTGAAGATAACCGCAATAAAGTCCAATGGACGCGTCTGCGAAACGGTGTCCTTGTTCCACGCTATATATATGGGGCTGCTTTCCTGCCTGTACTTTACGAATTGTTTGACTGGAACCCGAACTGCAAATACCGTGTTCTCGGCGTAGCACATCAGAAAGGAGCTGAAAATGTCCTGATTTTTAATATGAAAGAAACCGAGGTACGCATTCCAAATAAGACGCCTGCTGTGGCTGATAAAGATTTATCTGATGAATCGAAAGCAACCTCTTCCACACCAAAAACGATCCTCGGTTACCCGGCAGAATGGATGAACAGCTTTGGAAACAATTATTATAGCCAAACCCACGCGCGGGAACTGGCTGCTTTCTCAAATAATAAAAATTGGAAAACCACTTCTGAAGGACAACCCTATAAGGAATCGGAACTGCGTACCACATCCAGCGCAGATATAACGAAAGGGATCCGGGAAATTGTGGAAGAAATAAAGGAGAATCGCAATGACTGACACACCTGTAAATACATGGGAGCTGGCACAAAATATTCCTGAAGATATGAGTAAGCCTCAAAAACCCATGCCAGTAACCATCACACCAGGAAAAGACGGACAAACAGATATGATTGAAGATATGGCTTTCAGTTTTGATGGGTATCAAGTCGTCCGAGGCGAATTCTTTGCCCATACGTTTGAACCTTCTTTTACATTTAATCATTACAAAGTATCTGTAAATACAGCCTGTATCAAAAAACTTCCTTCTGTGGAATACGTCCAGATACTCGTAAACCCTGAAGAAAAAAAGCTTGCCGTGAGACCATGCCGCGAAGAAGAAAAAGATTCTTTCCGCTGGTGTTCCGCCGGGAAAAAGAAAAATCCGAAGCAGATCACCTGTCGAATATTCTTTGCGAAAGTTATCTCTTTGATGAACTGGAACCCTGACTATCGTTATAAGCTTTTAGGAAAACTTATCCGTTCCGGAAATGAAATACTATTCATTTTTGATCTGACAACCCCGGAAATATTCACGCGCACTGCCAAAGAAGGAGAAAAGCCAAAAGTCTCCCGAACTGCAAGTTATCCTTCTGAGTGGCAGAATCAATTCGGAGTCCCTGTTGAAGAGCATCAAAATGCCCTGCAAATCAACATTTTTGATGGATATGCAGTATTTGATGTCCATGAAAAAAAGAAATCACAGTCTCCTATACAGGAGCAGATATCCGTCTCAAACGAAAGTGAGGTGCCAGAAGATGAGTCGAGAAAAGCTATTTCAACCCATTCTATGTATTGATTTAAAAAAAAGCCTTATCCGTATTCACCGTAATACACTACAGCTTCTCGGAGATCCTGATTATATTCAGCTTCTGATTAATCCCGAAGCCAAAATGATTGCAATAAAGGCCGGCGACAAAAGAGATTATCTCGCACATAAAGTCAGAAAGTACCGTTTTGAAACCGGCTACAGTTATGAATTATACTGCAAAGATTTATTACAGACTATGATGACCGTAGACTGCGGTTGGGAATATGGGAATATTTTCCGCTTATACGGACAGTTTAATTCCAAAGCAGGAGTAATACAATTTCCCATGCTGGAAAAACCCCTTTCTATACAGCAGAATACTGAATGGAGTGAACAAACACTATGAGTAACTACAATAACTACACCCTTAAACTTGATCCAGAATTTACAAATCTCATTCAGCCATTGAAAGAACGTGAACATAAGTCGCTTGAACGCAGGATTGGCTCCCATACATACCTTGACCCAATTTACACCTGGAACGGATTAATTGTGAACGGAGTCGAGGCTTATCAAATTTTTCATAAACGTGGATGCAAATTCCGTATCAAACGCATGTATTTTTTAAGCCGGGAGGATGCAATTTCATGGATTTGCACACAGCAGCTTAATCGTGAAGATCTTACGGAAGCAAACCGCAAATATGTAATTGGGAAAAAATATGATGCCGTAAAAACGATTACTGCCCGTCTTTCCTCTGAAAATTTCAACACCGGAAAGAGCGGTCATACATATCACACTAAAAAGAGAATTCCCTGCAGACATATTTCCGCAACACAGATAGCTTCGGAATACAACATTTCCCCTGCTTCCGTATACAAATACAATGAGTATAGTCGTGCATTGGATCATATTTTTGAGAAAACTCCCCAAATGGCAGAACAGATCCGCTCTGGAAAGCTGCATATTTCTCACGCTAATATTATTGAACTTTCCCGACTGCCTCACTATAAACTAAAAGAATTGTATGATTACATGATGGAAAAAGAAATTGAACATCTGAGCTACTCTGCTATGAAGCGTGAACTGCAATGGAGAAAGGTCGTCGCGCCAACCCAAAAGAAAAAAATAGCAGAACCGGAACCTATCATCAAACAAATGCCAAAATTTGATCCCGATGCCGAACTTTCAAGTCTTTCTCTTACAATCCCTTCATGGTGCAGTTCCATTGAACGGGTAATGAATGTAACCGACTTCCAACTTTCTTCTAAAGAAGGAAAGAATCGTTTACAAATACAGCTAAATAATCTAATGGCCGTAATTGATAAAATTACAAATATTTTGGAGGAAGCATAAGTATGGAAGAAAATATTGAAGAATTACAAAGATATGTCCCAAACGTTCATTTTGAACAGATACCTATCAGAAACCTTGTTTCTGACCAAAATTATCAAAGAAACCTTTCCTTGCGACACGTTGAAAAAGCTGCTGCAAACTTTGACCTATATCAAATCAATCCTGTAAAGGTGAGCCGTAGAAATGGAATTAATTATGTGTTTAACGGACAACATACCATTGAAATCGTAGCAATGGTATCCGGCTCCCGTGAAACCCCTGTATGGTGCATGATCTATGATGATTTAAATTACACCCAGGAAGCAGATATCTTTGCGAACCAAATGAAATATGTAAAACCTCTGCTGCCCTATGAAATCTTCATGGCAAACATTGAGGCCGGAAGCGAAAAAGAATTGATTATCAAGGATTTAGTAGAATCTTATGATTTATCCATCACCTCCTCCTCTCGCCCTGGTGGTATCTGTGCGGTATCAACATTGATAAACATATATGACAAATATGGTTTCCATACTCTTGACCGGGTGCTCCGCTTATGTGTGGCCACCTGGGAAGGCGCACCTATGTCGTTCAGTTCCAATATGCTGAACGCAGTCGCACGTTTAGACAATGCTTTCGGAGATAAAATGCGTGATACCGCTTTTAAAGAACGGGTGGGGCGTATTTCTGTCCGTGAAATCGGCCGCCAGGCGAGGGAACGCCGCGTCGGATCTCTTGGGTTTGCAGAAGCGATTCTGATTGCCTACAACAAAAAATCAAAGCATCCGCTCCGCATGGATACCCTCTACATGCATAAAACTCCACGAAAGAAAAAGGCAGACATCGAAAGAGCGGAAGAAACTGATGAAAATATGGCTCTGCTGGAATAAACTTCAGAGCTTATGTTCTTCCATATCTTAAAGTCCAAGATGCATATAGCTGCTGAGCGTGACCCCAATCTCGAAATTTGCTCTGTTTCACACATTCTTTTAAAGTCTGACTGAAATTCTTTCCGCCATTCTTGAAATGTGATATATTCAAAAAGATTTGAAATTACCTATTGACCCTCACGGAACGTCATGGGTTAAAGTGAATATATCAGGAACAGGAGGCCAATGAGCTATGAGGACAGTAAAAGAAGTGTCAAATTTAACAGGTATCAGCGTGCGCACGCTCCACTATTATGACGAAATTGAGCTGCTAAAGCCAGCTGGTAAAAGTGAAGCGGGATACCGGCTTTATGACGATAAAGCGCTGGAAACATTACAGCAAATATTGTTTTTCCGTGAGTTTGATATTCCTTTGAAGAAAATCAAAGCGATTATGGCGAATCCGGCTCTTGACAGAAACCAGATTTTGCAAATGCAGAGAAAAATGCTGACAGCAAAAAAGGAACGCATGGAACGCCTGATTGCCAGCATTGACGACATCCTGAAAGGAGAAAACAAAATGGATTTTGCAGTTTTCAGTAAAACAGAGATTGAGGATATGTTCCAGACGATGATGGAGCATATGCCGGAAAACATGAGAAACATTGCAATAAACGAATTTGGGAGCGTTGAGCAATGGAAAAAGCATTACATGGAAGTTGTATCTTCTGAAAAAATGCAGAAAGGCTATGCAAAGGTAGTGGAATGGTATGGCGGGAAAGACAAGTTTTTATCCGCCGCCCAGAACCCCATCAGTAAAGAAGTCGCAGAAAGCTATAACAAACGGATTGAAGCTATTTTACAAAAGCTGGCCGCAAAACGGGATTGTGCCGTGGATTCTTTTGAAGTAAAAGAGAGCGTCGGGGAATACGGCTTTGTTATGAAACAGCTCTCACAGATAAAAGAGGAAAAAGGATTCATGCTGGCGCAGGCGCAATATTACCGCAATGAAAAAATCAAGCCGATGACAGATGAAAAGTACGGAGATGGCGTTTCGGATTTTTTTGCACAGGCGATTGAAGCCTTTTATGGGAAAGAATAAATAAAAAGGCGGGACGGGGAATCTCCCCCGTTTTGTGGGAATATCCCAAAGATTGTGTAAACCTCTAAACTGATGTAAGATAAAATT
>CAMNRH010000029.1 GCA_946552115.1 uncultured Lachnospiraceae bacterium | reverse complement strand
CACCAAACATTCTTCCCCTCAACCAAAACACACCCGGGCCTCCCTGCTGTTTTAACCCGTGTGGGGGCGGGGTATATTTAAAACCCCCCCCGCCCCCGACTAAAGGAGGATGACTATGAATATGAACGCGACCCCCTCGTCCGAGCGGACACATATCGGTATTTTCGGCAGAAGAAATGCCGGTAAATCCAGCATTATCAATGCCCTGACCAATCAAAATCTCGCGGTTGTCTCTGATGTTAAGGGCACTACTACCGACCCTGTAACAAAAGCTATGGAGCTTCTTCCTCTCGGTCCTGTCGTTATGATTGATACGCCGGGCCTTGACGATGAAGGCCCGCTTGGTCTGCTTCGCATGAAAAAGGCCTATCAGGCATTGAATAAAACGGATATTGCTCTTCTTATTATCGACGGCGCTTCAGGCGCTTCAAGCGAAGATATGAATATTCTTGCACGGATTCGGGACAAGCAGATTCCGTGGCTCATTGTAATGAATAAGGCCGATCAGGCTGTCAATCACGAAAGGATTACAAAGGAGCTGATACAAACGGCTCAAATTGACGGCTCATCCATTATCTGGGTCAGCGCCCGAAACCGCATGAACATTCCTGAATTGAAAGAACAAATTGCCTCTCTTGTACCGGAAGAAAATCCAAAGCGCCGGATTGTAAGCGATCTCATCGCCCCCGGCGATTTTATCGTACTCGTTGTCCCCATCGATAAGGCAGCCCCGAAAGGACGCCTTATTCTTCCCCAGCAGCAGACGATACGGGACATTCTGGATACCGGAGGCATTCCGGTTGTCACAAGAGATACGGAGCTTTCCAAAACACTGGCAGGGCTTGCAGAAAAGCCTGCTCTTGTTATTACGGACAGCCAGGCATTTGAACAGGTTTCAAAAATCATCCCGGACGAAATTCCCCTTACCTCCTTTTCTATTCTGTTTGCGAGATATAAAGGAAATCTGGAAACAGTCGTACGGGGCGCCAAAGCAATCGATACGCTGACGGATACAGACACCGTCCTAATATCCGAGGGCTGCACGCACCACCGGCAATGCGAGGATATCGGAACAGTAAAACTTCCGGCATGGATACGCAGACATACCGGCAAAAATCCACACTTTGAATTTACAAGCGGAACAGAATTTCCGTTTGATTTAAGTAAATACCGGCTCATCATCCACTGCGGCGGCTGTACACTAAACGAACGGGAAATGAAATACCGGCTGAAATGCGCCGAAGATGCAGACATCCCCATGACAAATTACGGCACTGCCATTGCACATATGAAAGGGATTCTTGAAAGAAGCACTGCTGTTTTTTACGCAAAAGGGAATTCGGAAGCCTGAACGGTCCCCCAAAAATTTAACATGAGAAATAATTTCTTTCCTGACTGTCTGAAAAAGGAGCATCCTTCCGGCCATGCTTTCTGCGGATGCTCCTTTTCTTTCGTTCACTTATCTATGCTCTCGCCTGGCTTACATTCCTTGCCTCCACCTTTATCCGGATTTCGCAATCCGCAATCTTATCTCCGCTTACATCAAGCGCATATCCGGCATATACGTCAATCTCATCTTCGCGGACATCCACCTGAAGCTCCTTTGTATGGGTGCCTACAAGCAGCGCTCCGTACGGCGTTTCGTACTGCGTAACACTCAGCTTATCTTTTTCAAAAAGCATATGTGTATTGGTGAGGCCGGATTTTGTAACCTCCAAAAGCTCGCCCTCTTTTATCTTGATTTTATTCCGAATTGTCCCCGGCATTCCCTCCACAGGCTCTTCATAAAGAACATAATGCTTTCCGTTTTTAAAATAGTAAACTGCGGGAGACGTAACCTCAACCGGCTCCGTCTCCTCCTGATACATTGCACTCTCCTCATAGTGAAGTCCGGATATCGTTATTAATACATCTTTCGTCATAAGCCTCCTAAATACTTACAGGGCAAGAAGCCTTGCAATATCATACTGATACGGCGGAATCTCTTTTTTCATGCTGAGCGCTTCATCAATATCATAATCTACATACTCTCCGTGCCGGTACCCTACTACGCGGTTGCTCTTTCCCTCTAAAAGGAGGTCAACAGCCATAGCTCCCATAATGGACGCATATACTCTGTCCTTACAGGTCGGGCTTCCGCCGCGCTGCATGTGTCCGATAATCGTAGCGCGGGTCTCCATGCCGGTCGCCTCTTCGATTCTCTTTGCCATATTAATGGAATCACCGATTCCCTCTGCATTTATAATAATATAATTCTTCTTTCCGCGTCTTCTGTTCTCCTGAATATCTTCAACAATAATCTTCTCATCATAATCATGCTCCTCCGGCAGCAGAATACGCTCCGCGCCATTGGCAATTCCGCACCACAGCGCAAGATAACCGGCGTCTCTTCCCATAACCTCAATAATGGAGCATCTCTCGTGGGAGGTGGATGTATCACGTACCTTGTCAATCGCCTCCATTGCAGTATTTACTGCCGTATCAAAACCGATTGTATATTCCGTACAGGCAATATCTAGATCAATGGTTCCCGGAACGCCTACTGTATTTACTCCGAGATTTGCAAGCTTTTGTGCTCCTGCAAAGGAGCCGTCTCCTCCGATCACTACCAGTCCGTCGATACCATACTTTTTACAGATTGCGGCCGCTTTCTGCTGCCCGTCCTCCGTACGCATCTCCTCGCACCGTGCCGTCTGAAGAATCGTACCGCCGCGCTGAATGGTGTCAGATACATCTCTCGCAGACAAATCAATAATCTCTTCATTCAAAAGCCCCTGATATCCTTTTCGGATTCCTCTTACCTTGAGTCCTTTCCCCAGGCCTGTTCTGACTACCGCACGGATAGCCGCATTCATTCCCGGAGCGTCTCCTCCGCTTGTAAGGACGCCAATTGTACGAATTACTTTTCCTGCCATGATTATCTCCTCCATTGTATGCTTTCATTTCATGAATTTATTTCTGTCACGCCACATTTTACATGAATTGTCAGATGTTTTCAATGACTTTTTCTATTACTTTTACACAAGATTCTCCGAGATAATTCGTCAATCTGCTCAATAAACCCGGCTCCACGCGTACATTCCTGTTTGCCGGAAGTCTTTTTACCGCACGCTCCGCCCTTAAGAAAATGACCACCTCATCCTCTCCGTCAGAGCTTCCCGTCATCTCATAGAGCGTCTGCTCCCCCTTTAGAAATGCCGCCTTATCCGCAAACTGAAGCCACAGCTCTTTTTTGGTCTGTTCAAAGGGAATTACCGTCTCGCAGATCATTTTGCTCGGCGCGTCGTCCTCCTCCGACACCCGGCCCCTGACAAAGATTTTGTTCTCCTCCTCAAGATGCTGCCGATACTTTTCATAGTCTCTCGGAAAGACGACCACTTCAACAGTACCCGCTAAATCCTCAAGCGTAAGAAAACACATGGTTTTATTTGTTTTCGTATACTTAATCGTCTTTCCCGCAATAATTCCGCCTACGGTCTCCCGCGCGCCGTCCCTCACTTTCGTGCGCCCTGTCTCCTCATCAATCTGAAAATCCAAAGTCGTGTGGGAAATATTCTTCCGCCACTTCTCCTCATAATCCTCCATCGGATGCCCGCTTAAATAAACGCCCAAAACCTCTTTCTCAAATGCAAGCCTTTCTTCCTTTTCATACTCTCCCACATCCGGAAGCGGTATATCAAATTCTGCTTTCTGCTCCTCGTCCACCAGATCAAACAGCGTCATCTGGCCCGCCATAGAATGCTTTTTCTGTTGCTGCACCTGATCAAGCACCCGCACGTAAGTAATCATAAATTGTTTTCTTGTTCCCCGGAGCCCGTCAAACGCCCCTGATTTAATAAAATTCTCAATTACCCGTTTATTAATTTCTTTTCCGGACATTCGCTCAATAAAATCCTTAAGCGTCTTAAACTCTCCGTGCGCCGTGCGCTCCGCAATAACTGCTTCTATCACAGGCTTTCCGATGCTTTTAATCGCCGCAAGGCCGAACCGGATATTTCCGCCGTCCACGGAAAAGGTCCCTATTCCTTTATTAATATCCGGGGGCAAAATTTTTATTCCCATCTGCCGGCATGTATAAATATATTCCGATACCTTAGAGGGATTATCAATACAGGAGGTCATAAGCGCCGCCATAAATTCTACCGGGTAATAATATTTCAGCCACGCCGTCTGATACGCCACCACCGCGTAAGCCGCCGCATGGGACTTGTTAAACGCATATTTTGCAAAATCAATCATCTCGTCATAAATCTTATTTGCGGTCTTCTCATCAATGCCGTTCGCGATACATCCCGGCACATTTTCCTCCGGATTCCCATAGACAAAGCTCTGACGCTCTTTTTTCATAACGTCGCCCTTTTTTTTGGACATTGCACGTCTTAAGAGGTCGCTCCGCCCCAGCGTGTACCCTGCCAGGTCGCGCACAATCTGCATGACCTGCTCCTGATATACGATGCATCCATAGGTCGGCTCCAAAATTCCCTCAAGCTGCGGACAGTCATAGGTGATAAGCTCCGGATGATTTTTCCCCTTAATATACTGCGGAATAAAATCCATCGGACCCGGCCGATACAGGGAAATCCCCGCAATCACGTCCTCAAGATTTCTGGGCTTAAGCTCTTTCATAAAGCTTTTCATCCCGCCGCTCTCAAGCTGGAATACGCCGTCGGTCCGCCCGCTTCCAATGGAATCAAACACCGCCTTATCGTCATAATCAATCGTGTCCATATTGATTGTTTTTCCCGCACTCTTACTCGCAAGATCCACCGCGTCACGGATAACTGTCAGCGTCCGGAGTCCAAGAAAATCCATCTTAAGAAGCCCTAACTCCTCCAGTGTCGTCATTGTAAACTGTGTTGTCACCGAGCCGTCGGAGCCCAGCGAAAGGGGAACATACTCATCCACCGCTTTCTGGCTGATTACAACCCCCGCCGCATGCATGGAGGTATGCCTCGGCAGTCCCTCCAGACGCATGGACATATCCACCAGCTCTTTTACCTGCGGATCCTCCCCGTAGGATTTTTTAAGGTCGGCGCTCGTTTTAAGCGCGCGCTCCAACGTAATATTAAGCTCCTTCGGAATCATCTTCGCAATCGTATCCACAAATGCGTACGGAAGATCCATGACTCTTCCCACATCCCGGATTACACCGCGGGCCGCAAGGGTACCAAAGGTTACAATCTGCACGACCCGATCCGGGCCGTATTTGCGCACTACATAATCAATAACCTCCTGCCTTCTCTCGAAGCAGAAATCCACGTCTATATCAGGCATGGATACGCGCTCGGGATTCAGGAAACGCTCAAACAGAAGCTGATACCGGATTGGATCTATGGTAGTAATCTCAAGGCAGTAGGACACAATACTCCCCGCCGCCGAGCCGCGTCCCGGGCCGACCATAATTCCGTTATCCTTTGCATATTTAATAAAATCCCATACAATCAGAAAATAATCCACATAGCCCATAGACTGAATGACGGACAGCTCATATTCCAAACGGTCTTTAAGCCCCCGGTCCGGGTTCGGATAACGGCGCTTTAAACCGTCATAGCATAACTGATTTAAATATTCCCATGACGTATACCCCTCCGGCACATCATACCTGGGAAGCTTTGTCACACCGAATTCAATTTCCACATTGCATCTGTCGGCAATTTTCTGAGTATTCTCAAGGGCCTGAAGGGCATATGGGAAGAGAGCTTTCATCTCCTCCTCGGATTTGATATAGTACTGACCGCCCTCATATCTCATACGGTCCTCATCCGCCAGTTTTTTTCCGGTCTGGATACAAAGCAGAATATCATGGGGCTTTTCATCCTCCGCACAGGTATAGTGCACATCATTGGTCGCCACCAGCTCAATCCCCGTCTCCTGCGACATCCGAAGCAGCGACTGATTCACCATCTGCTGCTCCATCATCCCGTGGTCCTGAAGCTCCAGGAAGAAATTTCCCTTTCCGAACAGCTCCTCATATCGAAGCGCGGCAGCCTTCCCCTCACTGTACATTCCCCTGGCAATGTTTTTCTGCACCTCCCCCGCAAGACACGCGCTGAGAGCAATGATTCCCTTATGATACCTTTCAAGCACCTCCATATCCACGCGGGGCTTATAATAATAGCCCTCCGTGTAGCCTTTCGAAACGAGCTTCACAAGATTCTGATAGCCCTCCTGATTTTCCGCGAGCAAAACAAGATGATAATATCTGTCGTCCCCGCCTCCCACCGCTTCCTTATCGAATCTGGAGCCCGGCGCCACATAAACCTCACAGCCGAGTACCGGCTTAATCCCCGCCGCTTTTGCCGCCTTATAAAAATCAATCACACCGAACATACAGCCGTGGTCCGTGATTGCCACGCTGTTCATTCCAAGCTCCTTCACTCTGGATATGCATTCTTTAATTTTGTTAGAGCCGTCCAAAAGACTATACTCCGTATGGACATGTAAATGCGCAAAGCTCATAATCTTATCCTCCGAACAATTGAAAAACCCCCGGGAAACTAACGTCCAGTCTCCCGGGGTTCATATCCTCTATTTTACTAGCCATTAATCATAAATGCAACTAATCTGTCAATATCTTCTTTCTCATGAGCAACAAGCTCAAGCTCCGGAATCTCTCCGTTTGAAAAAATATTCGCCATAGAAACATACTGTGACAGTTTCGATTTCAGATTCAATCTGTCGCCCTCGCCTGTTACCAGCTCTACCTTTCCCTTGCATTCATCTACTACCTTAAAGAATTTTTCAATATCTGTAATATTCTGGACTTTCATTTTCTATTACTCCTTTCATCTATTCCATTTATCATTTACGCCCTTATTATAACCTATTTCTTCAGGATTTCAATACTGTTTTCCATAATTTGTAGCTTCTGCTCCTTTAAAAGCTTTCCTACCGCCCTTTTAAAGGCACTTTTACTAAGGCCCAGCTCCCTCTTTATTCGCTCCGGCTCTGCTTTATCCGTAAAGGGAAGCTTTCCTCCAAGGCCTTTCATTTTTTCCAGTATCATCTGCGCATCTGCATCCATCTGTATAAAAGCCTTTTCCCGCACGCTCAGATCCAGCTTACCGTCCTCTTTCACTTTCACAACTCTTCCATGCACCGTATCTCCTACCCGCAGCTCTCCGTATGCCTCACGCTTCGGAATTAATGCGCTGTAACAGTTGTCAACCGCCACAAAGGCTCCGAATTTCTCACTGGTATCATAGATGATTCCCTCTACCGCATCATCCTTTTTATAGGGGGAATCCGTACGAAGCATCCCGTATACTTTCATGGTTGCGCACAGCCTTTCACTCTTGTCCACATACAGGCTCACTAATACACGATCCCCCTTTTTTACCCTTACTGTCTGCTCCTTAAAGGGCAAAAGCAAATCTTTCGGGAGTCCCCAGTCGAGAAATGCGCCGATTTTTCCCGTATCTTTTACGCCGAGAACCGCCAGGCCCCCAAGTGTAATTGCCGGCACACGGGTGGTTGCAATCATCCTGTCATCGGAATCTTTATATAAAAATACCTCCACCGAATCTCCGGGCTCCGTTCCCTCAGGCGCCTCCTTTTTCGGAAGAAGAACCCTCTCGTCTTTCGTCCCAAGATAAACGCCAAAGTCTGTCCTTTTTACTACTGTAAGCATCCGCCTTTTTCCCAATTCATCTGTTAATCTCATCTTTTCTCCTATATTTCCGCAATCTGCGGATTATCTTTACTGTTACTCCCATGTAAACTCAATCACTGCGTAAGGACTGTCATTCGTATCACACAGCTTCACAACCGCATGCGTCTCATCCTTATAAATTTCCGGTATTATCGTATCGCCGCAGACCGCCGAACGCTTGTACTCCGCACGGAGCTGCCGTACCCTTCTGTCCTCATCTACAGTCTCCAGAGCCATCTGCACATACTGACAGTTATTTACATGCTCATTTGTATCAATATGGCATTTCCTTACCGGAAATCCCGGAAATTTCTCCATTTCCTCCGGAAGCTTAATCTTGCGGGAAGCATAATCCATTTTTAAGGCCTCTCCCGTCCCGTAAGCCTCCGTCTCCTGCACCGGCGGCCTCGCCGGACGCCCCCTTTCGGTATCCATATACACCCACAGAGAATTGGCATATGCCGCATACTCTCCGTTTTCATCCTCTATAGAGAAATTACGGTTTCCAAACATTCCCTTAAAATCTACCGCCCACGTGCTGACTTTCACCCCCTCACCCAGCTTCGGATAGCGCTCCGCCACTACCTGCCATGAGGACAATACCCATGCGCGTTTGTGTTCTTTCAAATATTCGATGCCGTACCCCAGCTTTTCTGACTGAAAAATACTGCAATCCTGAAAATAATTCACAATTCCCGGCAGCGTTATCTGCTTTGTATGGTCTATCTCGCTGAACCTGATTCTGCTGCCGAAGCTATATTGATTACTCCTCTGCATTTCCCACATAACTCCTCTCTACGGTAATCACACACTCATATCTGTCGTCAGTAATTTCAAGAAGCTTCATAAGCGATGTGCGAAGCTCATCCTGCTTCTTATGATCATATTCAAAAGGAACCACCATATCAAAAATCAAATTAATCTGTTCTTCACCATCTACCATACGGAAATCATGGATACTTACCGCCGGGTCAAGGGCGTCCAGAATCCTGAGCACCTGTCTCTTTACCGACAATACATGCTCATCCTTCATCTCTACCGGATCCATATGAATAACAAGAAAGATTCCAAGCTCTTTCGACGCGTCCCTTTCAATGGAATCAATAATTTCGTGGGATACCTCTATATCCACGTCATTCGGCACCTCCGCATGGATTGACGCCATACTTCTTCCCGGTCCGTAATTATGTACGATTAAATCATGGCTTCCCTCAATACCGTCGTATTTTTCCACGAATTTTGTAATCTTTTCATATTCCTCCGGGTCAACCGGCTTGCCAATCAGCGGTTCCAGCGTATCCCTCGCAATCCCGATGCCTGCCCACATAACAACCAGCGAAACTCCTAATCCTACGGCGCCGTCTATATTGAGTCCTGTTACCCGGAAGAAAACAAGAGAGCTAATCGTTGCCGACGTTGTAATCACATCGCCCATCGCATCCGCCGCCGAAGCCAGCAGTACTTTCGAATCGATTCTCTTTCCCAGCTTTCGATTGAACATCCCCATCCAGAGCTTCACCCCTATAGACAGAATTAAAATTGCTATGGACACGAGCTGAAACCTGAGGTTTTCCGGTTCCCTTATCTTTTCCACAGCATCCTTAAAAAACGTAATGCCCACCTCTATTACAATAAACGACACGATAAGTGCCGCTATGTACTCAATCCTCCCATGTCCGAAAGGATGATCTCTGTCCGCCGGCTTACCCGCCATCTTCACTCCTATCAGACCGATTACCGATGAACCGGCGTCCGACAGATTATTAAACGCATCCGCCATAACCGAAATACTGTGAAGCAAGAACCCGACTGTCCATTTCACCGCAAATAAAATCACATTACAAAAGATGCCTACCACACTCGACAGCACTCCGTATGCCGTCCGGACAGACACCTTTTCCACATTCTCATAATCTTTCACAAAATGCTTTACCAAAAATTCGGTCATAGCCATCTCCCTATGTCTTACTGTTTTTCCTCCGTACTTTTTCCGAACATACCGTCTCCGAAGAAAAACCACCGTATCTTAAACTCGGAGGCCGCCGTAATCATCTCATACTCGTCTTCCTCAAGTGCCTCCTTAAGTTCCTTTTTTCCCTCGTCGCTCACTACCGCACAGGTCGTATCCATAAAACAAAGATTGGGATATAATACACACCACCAATTATGTCCCGAAGCCTTTCCCAGCTCTATGCGAAGCGCCTCATAATTCCCTTCCGGAAATACAACGTCTCCGTACTCCTTTCTGGGAAAATAACAGGACGTAACCTCTGCATGTGCCCGGTAACCCGCGCCGTTCTCCTCAAGTACCGTATCCGCTTTTTTTTCAAGCTCCTTAAGATGCGACGACGCCCATAGTTTCGTATCGCCGGCCGATGCCTTCCCGCCCATACTCTCTTCCATATAATCAAGTATCTCGTCCCGAACCATAAGCTTTACCTCCTGATCCGAGCTGCCGTCGCTGTTGGCCAGCACATGAAAACGAAATACTTCTTCCGAAAGGCGCTCCTGAATTTCCGCAGTTTTTCTGTCTACGGCCTCCGCTCTTTGCCGGACAATGATTCCTGTCAGAATCATACTTATACAGATTCCGATTATACCACAGATGATGTGCTTCTTTCTATCCTTTTTTTCTAAAATATTGTTGTTTAATATATTTTTGTTTTTATGATTCTCCCCCGGAAAAAATTTACCTGACATATATGTACCTCCTCTGTTTTTAGCTGCACAGAGTATGCACATATTCCCGCGGCATTATTCCGTTTTTTCCGAAAATTTATATATTAATTCTTTTTTGTCCGAATGACATCCGTAACTGCCGTAACCTGATTATCAATATGCTCGCACATCATTTTTACCGCTTTTTCTTTTTCATGCTTTTTAAGATGCGAGATAATCTCCTCATGCTCCTTTATCAGCTGCTCATATACCGAGGAATCTTTCAGATATTCCACACGGTACCGGTACATCTGCTCTCCCAGATTATTTAAAAGCTGCATCAGTCTCTGATTATCGGCCGCTTTATAAATTACATCATGAAAGCGAACGTCCGCCTGTGCTATTTCAGTCACATCCTCACTTTTTAACACCTTCCGAAACTCCTCCGCCGCCGTCTCAAGCTCTTCTAACTGCTCCGCGGTAATTCTGTCACAGGCAAGCTGCACGGATAATTCCTCAAGCGCACGCCTGACCTCCAGCACATCCCTGAGACCTTTTTCCTTAATCTCGGCGACCTCCGCACCCTTTCTCGGAATCATAAGAACCAGGCCCTCCAGCTCGAGCTTGCGGATTGCCTCGCGGATGGGCGTCCGGCTCACTCCGAGCTTATTGGCAAGCTGAATCTCCATCAGCCTTTCTCCCGGCTTTAGCTCCCCTCTTAGAATTGCCTGTCTCAGCGTTTTAAATACCACATCCCGAAGCGGCAGATATTCATCCATGCTGACATTAAAAAATGTATCCATTTTATTTCCTCCTTGCATGATGCATCGTAGTCACATACACCTGCTTTGCCAATTTTAATTCCCTTATCTTTCCGGCCGCCTCACGCGCTCTGCTCCGTTCCTCGAAAAGTCCGAATACCGTAGGTCCGCTTCCGCTCATAATCGCATTCAGCGCCCCCTTAGACTTCATGACATTTTTTATCTCCTCAATGACCGGATACTCCTGAATCGTAACATTTTCCAGCACATTCCCTATACGGGATGCAATCCATTTTATATCCTGCTTATTAAGCCCGTCAATAATTCCGTCAATATCCGGATGCTCACAGGCGGACAGACTGTCAAATTTTTCATATACAAGTCTTGTGGATACATTCACCGGCGGTTTTGCGAGAAGCACATAGCACCTCGGACACTGCGTAAGCGGCGTAAGCTCCTCTCCGATGCCCTCTGCAAGAACCGTTCCCCTCATAATACAGTAAGGGACATCCGCGCCCAGCTTCACTCCCCGTTTCTGAAGTTCGCTTTCCGTCAGGCCGAGGCCGAACATCTGGTTCATCCCGTAAAGTACCGCCGCCGCATCTGCGCTGCCCCCTGCCATGCCCGCCGATACCGGAATCCGCTTGTCAAGCACAATATGAATACCGTCCGTTATGTGAAACTCATCCGCCAGCATCCGCGCCGCCCTGTACGCCAGATTATTCTCATCTAACGGCAGAAAAAACAGATTCGTCTCCACATCAATACCGGGCGTCCGTTTCTTTGACAGGGCAATCTGGTCATAAAGATATACGGTCTGCATCACCATCCGGACGTCATGATACCCGTTTTCCCGTTTTTTCAGTACATCAAGGCCCAGATTGATTTTTCCCATTGCCTTAAGCTCTACTCTATCCATGTGTATCTTATCTCCCGTATTTTGCATTTTGTATCTTGTATACAATACGCTTATAGTATACTCATATTCTCCTTAAAAATCAAGAGCTTATCCCCACTTTTTATTTCCTCTGATGTGAGCTCATTCACCTCCATAATTCCTTCTTTCGTTGTGCTGTAGGTTTTTGCAAGGCTCCATAAATCATCTCCGTCCTTTACAATATAGCCTACGATTCCCGGGCGCTTCGTTAGCTCCTCCATGTCAATTGACGCATACTCTGCCTCCTCAATATTTTTTATCACAACAGGGCGTCTTAAGAAACTGTTAAACGCAAGCACCGCCTTTACCTCTATTTCATCACTTCCTAAAAGACCGATGGAAAGCTGCTCCACCGCGCAGGTAATATCATAATTCATATCCTCCGCCGTCTCATTGCTCTCAAGAAGCCAGGAAAACGGAACCATTCCCTGCCAAACGCCGAAAGGCGCCGTATCATCCGCCTTTACATACAGAAAATAAAGATGAAGGACGCCGTCAATACGGATTCCCGTCTCCTCCGTCTCCATATGCTCAATCTGGATTCTTGCGCTGCTGTGGCATACCTGAAGAATACTGTCCTTAATCTCAGGCAGAGAAAGTCTCTCCGACACCTTGCATTTGGAATGGTTCTGCATAAGAAGCCGCTCCGCCGTCTGCTCCTGTATCTTCGGAATACATTCACAGGAAAGGGAATACATATCCTCCAATATATCTACCGTCTCCTCCTCAAACACTAAAATCCGCGCCTCCAGCGTCGCCTCTACTCCCAAAAGCCTGAGCTCTCCGTCCTCGTCCATTCTGGCCTCAATATTAATATCTGTAAGGGACGGATAGATATGGTGATACATATGGTCCCCCGCTCCGGAGCATTCCATACGGCCCTCATACGGAATCGTCTGCTCTACCCAGTCGGTCTTACCCTCCAGCGACTCATAAAAGCAGAAAATCAAAAGCTCTCCGTTTAAAAGCAGCTCATCCCCGGCAAGCCTTGTATCAAGCTTACGGCTTACCGCCTCCGTCCACAGAAGATTGCCGATGCTCTCCTTCGTTCCGCCTATCGCCACCTCTTCTTTAATGCGGTAGGTATCCTTTTTAATAGAAAGCAGTTCTAAAATCTCATCCTTCCTGTACTTTTTATAAAGCGGAAAATCAGCGCTCATATCCGCCGTCAGAGAAAGTGTTTCTTTTCTCTCCGAACAAAGCTGAAGCTCACAGAGAGCTTTGACATTCAGCTTCCTTGAATGTATCATTGTCACCGTCACATCTGTCTGTGCAAGTTTCAGGAAAAGATTCCCGTCCTGTACCTCCTCCATATAGACCATCTCCTCAAAAGGGAATCTCCCTTCCAGTGAATTCAGACGCGGCTCTTCTCCTTCCGCCAAATACAGCACCTTAAAAACAAGCTTTCCGGACACGCGGATATAATTTTCCACTGTTTTCATATCCTCAATGAGAAGATTCCCTTCTCCAAGAATTACATTTTTTACATCGTTTCTGGCGTCAGGTACATTGTAATCATCATCAATATAAAACTGATCCGTAATTACCTTTCCCTGCCGGTAAACATTCATTTCTCTTTTTTCACACTCCATAATTTGCTCCTCCTCTACTCGAATATCACATTTTTGTCGGTAAATTCCATCTTCACCACTACATAGGGATATGTGCTTTCCTCTACAATTTTTTCCTCCTTGGACGGCCCGAGCAGGTTTGTCTTCATACGGACAAGGTTTTCTGTCTCATAACAATCCGCTACCTCCACACTGTAACCGCTGGTATCTCTTTTCCCGTAACCATAAGCCAGATACAGATACCCTTTATCCGCATAAGTAAGCTGAAATCCCTCCTCCTGCTTTTCTGCTATCACATCCATAAGCTCTTCCGGAACTTCCGCAGGGCTTACAACCGTAAATTCAATATCTCTCAGCTTCTCCATACTGTCCCTGCCGGCAGAGCAGGCAGTAAGAAGCAGAAAAGAAACCAGCATAGAAACTATGTATACTGCCCTTTTTTTCATAGAATCCCCTTATCCACATTCTTATTAACATCATACACAACACCACTAGGAAAAATTACAAAAATGTTGTATACTAATAAAATAGATCTATTAAGACAGGAGACGAAAAAACATGATTCAAAATGAAAGACTTTCCGGAATTCTTCTTCACCCGACCTCCTTTCCCTCACCATACGGCATCGGAGATCTGGGAAAAGAAGCGTACGCATTTGTCGATTTCCTGAAAGAAGCCGGACAGCGCCTGTGGCAGATTCTTCCTCTGACACATACCGGCTACGGAGACTCCCCTTATCAGAGCTTTTCCGCTTTTGCGGGACAGCCGCTCTTAATAAGCCCGGAACATCTGATACGCATGGGATTTTTAAAGGAAGAGGAACTTTTGGACTGTCCCATGGGTGATCCGGAGCATATCGACTATGGCGCCATTATTCCGTGGAAAGAGCAGATTCTTTCCCTTGCCTGTCGGCGCTTTGCCGCGAAAAAGGAAAAGGACCGGGAGCTTGAAAATTCTTTCCGTACATTCTGCGAGGAGCAGCATTTCTGGCTTTCTGACTACGCGCTTTTTATGGCGTGCAAAAAGGTGCACGGAGGCGTAAGCTGGCTTGAATGGAAAGAAGAGTACCGCCGTCCTGCCCGCGAATTTAAAGAGGAGCTTTTCCGGACATTGTCTGATGATATAGAATATTATAAATTTCTACAATTCATTTTCTTCCGTGAGTGGAAAGAATTGAAGCTATATGCAAACAAAAATGAAATTAAGATTATCGGAGATATTCCTATTTTCGTATCTATGGACAGCGCTGACGTCTGGGCGAATCAGCATTTGTTCCAGCTTGATGCGAAAGGCTTCCCAACCTGTGTCGCAGGCGTTCCGCCAGACTATTTTTCCGCTACAGGACAGCTCTGGGGCAATCCGCTCTACAGCTGGGACGCACATCGAAACGAAAACTTTGCATGGTGGGTATCCCGTATCCGCACGCAGCTTTCAAATCTTGATATTCTGCGGATTGACCATTTCCGCGGATTTGAGGCGTACTGGTCCATTCCCTGCGGTGAGGAAACCGCCGTAAACGGCCAGTGGATAAAAGCACCTGGATATGAGCTTTTTAACGCTGTCAGAAACAGCCTGGGAAACGACCTCCCGATTATCGCGGAGGACTTGGGGATTATCACCGAACAGGTCAACGCCCTGCGGGAACACTTTGGTTTTCCGGGCATGAAAGTGCTGCAATTTGCCTTTGACTCTGTCGGGGAAAGCGACTATCTGCCTCACAGATACCAGAATCCCTTATGTGTTTGCTACACCGGAACCCATGATAACGATACCTCTCTCGGATGGTATGAAACCCTTTCACAGGAATGTAAGGATAAGGTACTCCGCTATACAAATAATTCTGACAAAGAACGCTTAAGCTTTGATTTTATGCGCCTTGCCTCAGGAAGCATTGCGGCCTGCGCGATATTCCCTCTTCAGGATGTACTCGGACTCGGAAGCGCCGGGCGCATGAATACACCGGGCGTCCCTTCCGGAAACTGGAACTGGCGTTACAAAAAAGACGCACTTCTTCCGTCCCTTGCAAAAGAGCTTAAAGATATGACAATCTTATACGGACGATATTAGACGATGGGGGATGCATAAAAATGATAAAACTTACAGCAATTGCAATTATTTTATTTTTATATCTGCTGCTCGGTATTCCAGTGCTGGGCTTAGAGTGGATCGTCGGAAAATTCAATAAGGAAAAGGAAGATTATCAATGCCTGCGGCTGGTTCAGTGGACCTTTAAATTAATGCTTAAAATTACCGGCGCCAGGATTACCGTAATCGGGGAGGAAAACATTCCCGACGAACCGGTTCTTTTTATCGGTAATCACAGAAGCTATTTTGACATTCTGCTCACCTATTCCAGATGTAAACGCTTAACCGGATATGTCGCAAAAAAAGAAATGCTGCGTTATCCTCTTCTGCGCGACTGGATGAAGCGGCTGTACTGTCTGTTCTTAGACAGGGATAATCCCCGGGAGGGTTTAAAAACAATCCTACAGGCAATTGATTATATAAAAAACGGAATTTCCATCTGTATATTTCCTGAAGGAACACGAAATGACGGTGAGGAGGGCAGCATGCTTCCCTTTCACAGCGGTTCTTTCAAAATCGCGGAAAAAAGCGGCTGCGCCATTATTCCAATCAGTATGAATAATACCGCCGAGATATTTGAGAACCACCTGCCGCGGGTAAAGAAGACACATGTAATTATAGAATACGGCAAACCGATTTATATGAAAGACATGGACAGGGAGCAGAAAAAGCATATCAGCGAATACTGCCGGGATATTATTAAAGAAACAACAGAAAAAAACCGGGCGCTTGTGTAAAGCGTCCGGTTTTTATAACCTTACATCTGAATACATTTTAATATGGAACTCCATTCCCGCTCCGCTTTCACTTTTTGCGGAAATCACGCCGTTCTGGAGCATAATCAGCTGCTTTGACAATGCCAGCCCTATCCCGACGCTGTTTTCCGATGAATTTTTCCCCTTGTAAAATCTCTCGAAAATATGCCCCAGCTCCTCTTTTTCTAAACCTTCCCCGTTATCTCTGATATAAATATTCACCGAAAAATTATTTTTTTCTCCGTATATCCGGACGGTTCCTCCACCGCCGGTATGCTCAAGACTGTTTTTCACGATATTAGAGAGAGCCTCCGCCATCCAGTGCCTGTCACATTCCAGCTCAATCCCGCCGTCAACCTCCATTTTTATCTCAACCCCCTTAAGCTCCGCCATTAGCTCAAAGGGCTCCGTCACCTCACAAAGAAGCTCCCTGAGGTTCACTGTCTTACGTTTTATCCGAATCAGGCTCGCATCTATCTGAGACAGTGTCAAAAGACTTTTTATCAGCCATGTCATACGCTCTGTCTGCCGCTCGATATTTGACACATAACGGATGCGCGCTTCATCGGAAAGCTCCGGGGTCTTCAATAAATCCGCCATAATTCCCATCGAAGTAAGAGGGGTTTTTATCTGATGTGAAATATTCGCCAGCATGTCCGCCAGATACTCCTTTTCATTCTTAGAGACATCGGCCTGCTCTTTCATCTGCACAATCAGCTTGTATATTTCACTTCCCAGAATTCCGGCTGCGCCCTTCCCAAAATCTCCGGGGGATGGAAGCTCTCTGCTGTCCTGCACTCTCATCAGATATTCCGTCAGACGCTCCAGCTCTTTCTTTCGCCTGTATCTGAGAAAAAAGAAAGCCGCCCACTGTATCACAATAAAAATTACTAAAAAAATGATTATCTTTTCCATTATTCCATCCGATATCCAATCCCTCTGACAGTCTGAATGAGCGGTTCTTCCTCCGTAGCGCCAAGCTTCTTTCTAAGACGCTTTACATAGACGCTTAAGGTATTGTCATTTACGAATTCACCCACATCATCCCAAATATCATTTAATATCTGCTCTCTTGTAAGCGTCTTTCCCCGATGGAAAACAAATATCATCAAAAGCCGGTACTCCATCGCTGTAAGCTGCACAGTCCGCTCCCCTGCATACACCTTTCCAAGCTCCGGGTAAATCCGATTCTCTCCCACATAAATCACGGCTTCTGCCTGCCGCAGGCCGCTTCTTCTGAGAACCGCTTTCATTCTGGCAAGAAGCTCCTTAATACGAAAGGGCTTCACGATATAATCATCCGCACCTAACTCCAATGCCATAACCGTATGAAGCTCATCCTCACAGGCTGTAAGAAAAAGAATGGGAATACTGCTCCTCTTTCGAAGCTCTCTGCAAATCCCGTATCCGTCCCCATCCGGAAGCATCACATCAAGCAGGCACATATCCGGAAGCTCTGCCCTTTCAAGAGCACCTAAAGCTTCCCGGTATGTCTGTGCCGTCAATACAGTATAGCCCTCCTGCCGGAGGGCTATCTCAAGGCCTTCTAAAATCATCTTATCATCTTCCACAAGCAGCACCGTCATACCATCAACACCGTCCTCAGATCATAATCTTTCTCCTTATGGTAATGATACAACATAAATCCGAAAATAACAATCGCCCCTGTAAAAATCGCCGCCAGATATATCTCCCACGGAAAAGAAATCCGCACATAGCCAAATCTTTCTATGATACATTTCTTAATTCCCTCAGTGAGAGCCGCCGACAGGAAAACAGCCCAGACACAGCTTCGAAGCAGAATATGCGCCGCCTCATAAACAAGCATCCTCCGAATCTGTCCCCGCGTCATTCCGATTGACGCCATCATGGCAAAATACGGCTTTTGATCTGCAATCCACCCGTGCACGGAATTATACAGATTCAAAAGACAGATAACCGAGGTGAGCACGGTAAAGCTGGCAAGCATGAGCCATATAATGCTCTCAATGGCATCCGCATAGGTCCGCGCATAATCAGCCGGTGCGAAACCAAAAGCATCCTCATCCGTTTCCGACAGCATGGTCAGCTTCTTAATGAGCTTTGTATCCCTGCCGTTCATACGAAGATGCAGACTTTTGGTAAGCATGTCGTAGCCCTCCCCGGAATTTTCGGAATTATGAAAAATCTCATTGATTTTATCTCCCGTTTCAAGCTCCACAATCACCCACATCGTTTCGGAATGAAAGGTAAAGTAATTCTTTAGCTGTTCATTTGACGCAAACCCCGCAATACAAAGGGGAAAATCAACCTGTATGTCATCCGCCGGAGAATAGATTGTCATCGGCAGATTTTCTCCCTTTTTCATATCTGTCATTTTCTCAATCTGACGGAACTCATATTTTTCCGGCGTCATTCCCTCCACGCTCCAATTCTCGGTAGATACCTCGCCGCTTTGAACAACAATCGCCGCCGGTGCGTCCTTTTTTTTCAGCAAATCCATATCCGTATCCGAAGCCTCCGCAATCGCCCCAAAGGTTTCTGAATCGACAGCTATCAGACTTACTACGCTTGCACCAGACTCAAAATTTTTCTGAAACTCCTCCTCAGACAATTCCCTGTGATAATAGAGATTGAAAATTCTGTGAAGCGCATTCCAATATTCCCTGCTCAGAGTATCATTGGGAATATTTCCCGCAAACATCCCGGAATATTCCTCGCACACCTTTTCCACGCCGTCATCGCTTTCTATTTCTTTCTTAAGCTTCTGATATTCCTCCGAGTTTCCGTTAAACGCCGTCAATTCATAATCCCATTTTTCAAAATTATTTCTCACGGCAATCTCTGAATCAACCATCCGATACCCTACAAGTGTCGTAACCATCTGCGCCGAGGCCGTCGTGACAATCAATATCAGCATGAACACCGACGCCGCGCGGTTCATGCTTCTTGTCTTTCTCCTCTGATGCCGCAGAGACTTCTCTGCAAGCATTCTTTCCACATGTATTCCCGGATGATATACCGCGGACTTTCCATGGCCGGTATGTCCTTTTTCCAGATTCCCCCGAATACATTCTATCGGGCCGACCTTACTGATTTTTCTTGCCGGCAGTATGGAGGAAACCAATACCGTAACACCGCTTCCGGCAGCAACGAACAAAAGCTCCTTCCATGAAATGATAAGGTGGACCGGCACCCGCTCCACAACTGTTGCATAGCCCGGCATAATCGCGTAAATAAATGGCTGAAATGCGGATATCCCAAGCCATACGACAACACAGCCGGCCAAAATTCCAAGAGGCAGCGCCGGCAGAAACAAAATAAACGCTTCAAAATATACGCTGCTCCTCTTTTGTCTCCCCGTCGCCCCCACCGAGCAAAGCATGCCGAGATACCGGCTTCGCTCCTCAAAGGACATATTAAAAACATTGTAAATCAGAATGACCGCCGCCAGTACAATTACTGTCATAAAAAACACAGTCATAACCTGAACGATAAAATTAACAACCGAATCCGAAGAGCTTCCGGCAAAGGAAAGTACATTGTCGTTAAAGTCAATGCGCTTATCACCCACAATGCCCTTTATTTCCTCATAAATACTATCCGGCACCTTTTTCAAATCCACGGTGAAAGATACATTGAACACATCGGCTCTGTCTTCCTCAAAGCACGTAAATGCATAACCGCCTGCAGCACCCTCCTGCTCAAACCACGGCGTCTCTACAATTCCCACTATTTTAAGCTTATCCGATTCCCCCGTATATTTTTTATCAATACGGAAGCTTTCATTTTTCTCATAATACGGAAAATCCTGAGGCAGCGTAAACGTCTCTCCGGCAGAAACCTCTACGTCGAAAAAAGGGAATGTCGTTGTAACGCCTTTTTTCAAACCGGTAATAGTTCTCTCAAAATAATCCGCGTTTATCACATCTCCCACCTGAAGCTCCTCGCCGGCATCGGCAACACTCTGACTAATTACTGCCTCCCCGCTGCTTTCCGGAAGCCTCCCTTTCTTAAGCTTAAGATTCATCCAGTCAAAGCAGGGCTTTTCATATGCTTTCACATACAGATAGGGCATCCCTTTCCCGCCTGCTCCCGGAAGCTTCGTATACCCGTAATCCGCGGATTTTCCTGATTCCTCAATATAATCCAGAGACTGTATTTCATGGAGCTTCTCCGCATCCTTTACATCCGCGCCCATCTCATAGATGCTGACATGCCATTTCCCTTTTTTCTGTGTCCCTACATCCTGCAGATAGCCAATCGCCGTTTCTCTTCCGACAAATACGCACGTCACTAAAAGCACCATTAAAAAAATCCCGAAAAATGCCGTCCATGACCTCCGTTTATTCATTTTCATATGCTGCCATGTGACCTGATACACGATATTTTTCACAGATCATCACCCCCGATGCTCCGGATTCTTTCGTCTCTCGTAATCTCTCCGTCCTCGATACACAGCATCCTGTCCGCCTGCAGCGCAATATTCTCGTCATGGGTGATCAGTAAAAGCGTCTGCTTCCATGTCCTGTTGGCCTCCTTTAAAAGAGCTACAATCTCCGCCCCGGTACTTCTGTCAAGATTTCCGGTAGGCTCATCTGCGAGAAGGATTGCCGGACGGTTATACAATGCCCTTGCAATTGATACCCGCTGCTGCTGTCCGCCGGAGAGCTGGCCTGGCAAATGCCGTCTTCTTTCCGTAAGCCCCATATGCTCTACAATATTATCCAGTCTTTCCCTGTCTAATTTTCTCCCGTCTAACAGGTGAGGCAATCCGATATTTTCATCCACATTCAGCATTGGAAGCAGATTATAGAACTGATAAATCAGCCCAATCTGCCTTCTTCTGAATACGGCAAGCCTATCCTCTCCCAGCGAATGAATCTCTGTCCCGTCAATACAGACCTTTCCGCAGGTTGGTTTATCTACCCCTCCGAGAATATGAAGAAGCGTCGACTTTCCGCTTCCCGACGGTCCTACAATCGATACAAATTCCCCTTTCTCCACGGAAAAGGAAAGATTCTTAAGCGCATGGATCCGCAGGTTTCCCTCCCCATATATCTTTGTCAGATTCTCACATCTTAAAATCTCCACGCCCATCTCCACCTCCATTTTTCAATTTCTATTGTAAGTATAACATGGGCGGGTGACTCTTCCGTGAATTTCCGGGTGACAATTTTGTCATTTTTTCAGAGATTGATACAAGACCGCCGATTTAATTAAAAAAATACAGAACATTGCATTTTAAACGGGAAAAGAGTATAGTTAATATTATATTAAGGAAATTTCAGGAAAAAATAATATATTCATCTTTCAGGAGGTTTCAATATGAGGAAACAACTATTTGCGCTGCTTCTTGCGGGAATACTGGCCGTGGGAACTGCCGCCGTCCCTGTACGTGCACAGGAGCTTCCGTCTGCCGATAATACGGATACCTATAATGCTAATACCGATAATGCCGATATAGATCATATCTATACCGAGGAGAACTCCGACGAAAAAAACGCGCCTGGCGATGATATTTTTACCGATAATATGATATATATTAACCCTCTTTACCGGGATGTGATTCATGAGGATGACTTAAATGAGCTTTCGGATACCGGTATTGCCACGTACAGCGAGCCTGTCTATGAAACGAATGAGAATATTCTCATAAATCAGCTTCTGACAGCAATGATAAACCGGCAAGAGACCGTTACACTTTATTATCAGACGCCGCAGGAATATGATAAAAGCTGGCTTGGAAACTGGTTTACAAAAGCTCTGGCTGAATCAACGGATTCCCACGCAGGTGATTATATGCGGTGGAGCTACGGCGGATATAAGGCAGAGATTTCCTATCGGAAGTCCGGCAACTGGCAGTATACCTATACTCTCGCTCTGACCTACTATACCACCGCCGCGCAGGAGGCCGAGCTTGACCTAAAGCTCACCACCGTATTAAATTCCCTGGGAGTAAAGGGCACAAGTCTTTCCAATGTCGAAAAAACCGAGCGAATCTACGATTATATATGCGCAAACGTAACCTATGACTATGCAAACCTGGATAATAACGCATATAATTTGAAATACACCGCCTACGCGGCATTAATAAACAGAACGGCTGTATGCCAGGGCTACGCGACATTGCTCTACCGCATGCAGGAGGAAGCCGGAATTGATACCCGTGTCATTACCGGAATCGGAAACGGCGGTCCCCATGCATGGAACCTTACGCAGCTCGGAGCAAAATACTATCTGTCTGATTCAACATGGGATGCAGGCCGAAAGGCATCCGGATACCGGTACTTCCTGAAAGGAACCTCTCATTTCGACAACCACACCGAGGAGCCGGACAGCAATATCCTCGGCTCCTATCCGGTATCTGCGTCTGACTACTCAAAAATTACGTCGCTGTCAATCACTCCCGCTTCCCTGCGCCTTGAAAAGGGAAGCAGTGCAGTTCTGTCCGCTGCGGTAATGCCGGAAAGTATCCTAAACGGCGAATCTATCCGGTGGAGTACCAGCAATTCTAAGGTGGCTGCTGTAGATGCCGCTGGAAAAGTAACTGCCACAGGAAAGGGAACAGCGGTTATTACGGCGGCTATAGGCGGGCGTTCCTCAAGCTGCAATGTTACCGTCACGGTCTGCACGAAAGGCCACACCTACAAAACAACTATTACAAAGGCTACCACCTCAAAAAACGGCAGCACTACAACCGCCTGTACCATATGCGGTGCAAAGAAAAGCAGCACCGTCATTTATTATCCGCGGACCATAACCTTGTCAGGCAGCAAATACAGCTATAACGGAAAGACACGGACTCCGTCTGTCAGAGTAACCGGAAGCAGCGGCAAGGCTATCCCCTCCTCCGCATATACGGTTTCCTATGCAAAGGGACGGAAAAATGTCGGCCGCTACAGCGTAAAAATATCATTCCGCGGAAATTACAGCGGCACTGTCACAAAAACCTTTGACATACTTCCAAAAAGCCTCAGTATTTCCAAAGTAACGGCAGCAAAAAAAGGCTTCACGGTAAAATGGAAAGCACAAAAGCAGCAGGTTACCGGATATCAGATACAGTATTCCACGGTAAAAAGCTTTAAAAAATCAGTAAAAAGCAAAACCGTTGCAAAATATAAAACCGCCTCCGTCAAAATAACAAAACAGAAAGCAAAGAAAACCTATTATGTAAGAATACGTACATATAAAACTGTCAGAATCAACGGGAAATCCACAAAACTATATTCCGGATGGTCAAAGGTAAAAGCAGTGAAAACAAAATAACCATTTATCAGTCAGAGACAGAAAAGGATAGTAAAAATTGAAAAAATCAATACAGCAGCTCATTTCATTATTATTAACAGCCATATTTATATTCAGTCCCGGCCCGGTTTCTGTTTCAGCGGCAGACATATCTGTTCCGTCTAACGGACAGACTATCGGACAAGAAACAACAAACGACGGAAAGCTTCCTGACGGACAAACACCGGAAATTGACGGAAAGCTTCCTGACGGGCAGATAACAGACCCTCCGTCTCAGGAAGAAACACCTGTCCCGGAACAAGATTCAAAAGACACATTTCCTGAGGAACAGACACCTGAAGAAACACTTCCTGAAGAACAGACCTCTCAAAATACATCGGAGATAACTACCGTCTCTCCTGAAACAGATACGGAAAATTCCCTCTCCGGGGAGGACACGGATGGAACTGCCCCACAGGCAAAAACAGAAATTAAAGAGGACGCAGATACGCTTTCTGCAAAGCTTGTTAAAAAAAGCAAAGGACAGCTCACCGAAGTAAAAGCTGTCTCTCAGGGCATCCAGCTTACATGGAAACCGATTGAGGGCGCCGCCGGGTACATTTTGGAGCGAAAAATATACGGAGACACATGGAAAACCCTGAATCAGGTATGGGATATGAAAAATGTAACTTATACGGATTCTAATGTTACTTTCGAAAACACCTACTACTACAGAGTAAAGGCATTTTCAAAAAACGGCATTGCCGTCGGAAAAGTAAGTACCTCAAAAAAAATCCTGTATATACCGTCCACCGTATTAAGTGTAGAATCTGTTTCAAATGGTATTCAGCTGCACTGGAAGCGCACCTCAAAAGCAAAAGGCTACTATGTATACCGAAAACTAACTACAAAAAAAGCATGGACCAAAGTTTATACAATAAAAGAGCCCGGTGAAATCGCATGGCGCGATACATCAGTAAAAAACGGAACCCTTTATTCCTATACCGTTACTGTATACAACGGTGATTATGAAAGTGCTTATTCAAATGAACAAATCAGCACGAAACTGACAAAACCTGCCGTAAAAAGTTTAAAAAGGAAATCCTCGACCAGGCTGACACTGACATGGAAAATAAATCCTTACGCATCCGGCTACCAGATACAATATGCGCAGAACAGCTTATTCTCCGGCGCAAAAAAGGCAACAATAAATAACGCAGACACATCAGGTTATACTTTATCGAAGCTTTCAAAAAATAAAAATTACTATGTACGGATCCGCGCCTTTAAAAAACAGGGCAAAAAAACCTGGTATTCCGTATGGTCACCGTCCGGCAATATTAAATCTGCAAGGACCACAAAAGTAAAAATACTGAAACGAAATAACAAGGTATTCGAACTGCGCTCCGCCGCAAAGCAGAAGCTATATCAATATGATGTCCTGCAGGGCTCCTGTACCGACGGTACCTATTCCTATTATCTTCTGCTCAATAAAAATGTTACATTATGTAAAGTTGTAAAGGTCCGGCATTCCACTATGAAAGTCACAGCAGTGTCTGATGCCCTGTATGTCGGGCACGGCAATGATATGACCTACAATTCGGACAAAAAATGTCTGGTAGTTGCTCAAAGTACAGGCAAAGACCCAAAAACACTCATATCCATAAATGCAAAAACCTTAAAAATAATCGAGAACAGGCATATAGCCATCCCCAGTAAGCTCGCCGGCGCGAGCTATGCCAGCACAAAGGCAATTTCCGGGTTCTACAGTATCGCCTACAGCAGCGGAAGAAAGCAATACGTCACACTCCTGCGCGGCAGCCATAATTTTGTTATTCTGGATTCGGAAATGAAGCCGGTACGCTATGTAAAAGCCAGCAAAAAAAACAACTATCTGACGCAGGGAATTGACGCCACAGATGATTATATTCTGGTAGCGCAAAGCCCGAAAGCAGCAAATCAGGTATATAATATTATCACGGTTTATGACTGGGACGGAAACTATATCTCAAAAATTAATGTTAAAAGAGGATATGAAATAGAAAGCATTTTTCATATCGGCAGTAAATATTACGCGGGCTTTTACCGTTCCTACTATAAAACCTGCTATAGGACAGTTGTAAAAAAAGTAAAGGTGAAAGGAAAACTCAGGAAAAAGAAAGTAAAAGAACCATACAGCAAATTCATGCGGGATAATTATGTCTATCAAATCAGCGGTATCTAGCTTTCAATTGGGGACGGGGTTTTTTTAGAAAAACCCCGTCCCCAACTGAAAATTACTCTTCATAATTAGCAACAAGTATCGCCGTTTTCTCGTCCGTAATAAGTGTATCGATATACCCTCCTCTAAGGCAGGCGATAATCGGCTCCACCTTATCCTCTCCGCCTGCAATGCCTACAACATTTGGAATTTTCTTCAGCTGCTCCAGCTCGATTCCTATAATTTTATCATTGACACGTACCTTTGCCAGACTCCCATCCATATTTATACACCGGATACAGATATGCGCCTTAATGCCCTTATTCCAGATTCTCTCCAAATCTCGTTTTGTCATCAGCCCAACGCTTTTCAGCGGGCTTACAAGCGGGTCGTTCGTTCCAATCCCGACAAACGCCATATCGATTTTCTCGAAAAGCTTAATATGGTCCTTTATAATTTTTTCCTGCATCAGTTCATTTTTCAGAGGAATATTATCAATCATCAAAGGGGCATTCCAGAATCTCGCCAGCCCTCCCAGCTTATCCGCCAGATTCAGGATTACCTGTATTCCGTATTTATAAGAATCGCCCCAGTTCATTCCGCCCATCAGCTGAATCACTTCGATTCTCGACCTGTTGATTGCCTTTAGGTTCGTTACCATATAGTAAATATTCGTTCCCCACGCAACGCCGATTTTCATAGAGTCCTTTACGTGATTTTCCAGATACTCCGCAGACGCGACCCCTATATTGGAAAGATTGACGTGATAATCCGCATCGGACGGCGCAATAATCATGTCCTTTAAATGATACTTTCTCTTCACCTCATCCTGAATTGACAGCGTTCTAAGCGAAACGTCATTAATCCTGATATCTACAATATTCAACCGTTTTGCTTCCAGAAGGATTTTTGATACATAGGAACGGGACACCTTAAGCTTGTCCGAAATTTCCTGCTGTGACATCCCATCCTCATAATACATCTTAGAAACCTTAATCAGCATCTCCCGCTGCATGATTTCTTTATTCAGCTTTATATTGCTGCGGTCTGACTTTTCCCCTTTTTTTGGCATCGGCCCATCCCTTCCTTTCAATCACTCAAGCAGAAAATTCGTCACATCATGCATCCAGCCCTGAGATTCAAGATAGCATTGCTTATATTTTTCATAATACCTCATATATTGCTCATGCACGGCCTCGTCCGGTTCAATCACCTCATCGACAGAAACCATATTTTTCGCAGCGTCCTCAATATCCTGATACAGGCCTGACGCCACCGCTCCCAGAATCGCACTGCCTAAGCACGGCGCCTCCGTAACCCGCGGCAGACAAATTGGAAGACCGCATACGTCCGCATGTGTCTGAAGCCAGAATCTGCTCTTTGCCGCTCCTCCCGCGGCATATATTTCTTTCGGCCTGACGCCTGCGCCTTTAAACACTTCCATAATAACATTGGTCCCGTAGCATATACCCTCTATCATTGCACGATAAATATGATACGGCGTATGATTCAGAGATAAGCCGTAAATCATTCCCCGCACATCCGGATCCGCATAGGGCGTCCTGTTCCCCTGAAAATAATCCAGAACCAAAAGTCCTTCCGCACCTATCGGCAGCTTTTCCGCGCCCTCATTCAGCAAATCATAAACCGTCCTGCCCTGTTTTTCTGCTTCTGCCTCTATGTTAGCACAAAAATTCTTTTTAAACCAGCTGACAATTGCCCCCGTTGATATTTGTCCGCCTTCAATCATATGTCTGCCCGGAGTAATCACATCCAAATAAGAGCCCCACATCCCCGGAAAATGCACCTCCTTATCACTGAGACCAAGCAAAAGATGGGAGGTTCCCGTTATCAGCGCAAGTCTCTCAGAATCTACGACGCCCAGGCCAACCATACCGACAAACGCGTCCAGACCGCCCTCCCCCACAATCATATTCTCTGAAAGTCCAAGCTCCTTTGCCGCTTCTTTTGTCAGCTTTCCGACTCTTGTTCCAAGCTTTAACACACGCTCCGGGAACTTTTCCAGGACATCCTCCATCCCAAAGGCTTTATAAAAGCCTGTCGGCCAGCGCTTTCCGTAGGAATCATAATACCAGCGGGGTGCAGCGTTTACCATGCTTGCATTCAGCTCCCCTGTCAGCTTAAACATCAGCCAGTCCACACATTCGAATACATATGCCGCCTTTTTATAGACGTCCGGCTCATGCCTTTTCAGCCACATAATTTTAGCAGGCATAGATTCAACAGAAGCATTTCCTCCTCCATTCTGCTTCAGGGCCTCATCCTTTGTCGCAGAGATCAGCTTCGCTTCCTCAGTAGCCCTTGTATCCATCCACAATAACGCGGGGCGCAATATATTCATGTTTTCATCCGCCGCCAAAACCGTACACCCTGTCGTATCGACGCTCATACCTGTAATATCGCTGACTGCTATACCGCTTTTCTTCACAACGCCGTGCACCGTTTTACAGATGGCGCTCCACCAGTCCTCCACCTTTTGCTCCGCCCAGCCGGATTTTGGCGTATACAGCGGATAGGATGCATCGCAAAATGCCGCCGGATTTCCGTTCCTGTCAAAAATACCTGTTTTCACACTGCTCGTCCCCATGTCAATTCCTAATAAATATTCCATATCGTCTCCTCCTGCTACTATCATAACAAAAAGGGCTGATGATATAAACCGAAAAAATCAGCAGCCCCTTTCCATGTATTTACAGTTTTATTATTTTGTCAGAAATTCTTCCGCATTTTCTTTTGTAATCAGTTCGCAGTCAATCCACAAATCCTTTTCAAACTCTTCCCCATTAAAGTATTTGTATGCCATAGCAACGCCCTCTGTTCCGAACTGATACGGTTTCTGCGCAATGTCCGCCGCAAGCTCTCCGTTTATAACCGCCTGCACTCCCTCGTCTGTTCCGTCAAATCCAACCAGAAGCACTTTATCAGATAATCCATGTGCGGCAATCGCTTCCTTTGCGCCCAGCGCCATCTCATCATTCCAGCAGAACACTGCATTGATGGTCTTATCCTGTGTAAGAAATGTATCCATAATATCCATTCCCTGGGATCTGTCACAATTTGCAGGCTGGCAATAATTTACCTTGACGCTTTCCTCATCCATGACCTTATTGAAACCTTTTCCTCTTCTTGCAGGAACTTCTCTTGCGAGGACTCCCTGAATCTCCGCAACATTTCTGCTGTCATCCGTATTTTCAACAATGTACTTTGCCGCAAGCTCTCCGCCCTGTGCATTGTCTGCTGCGATAAATCCGGTATAGTTCCCCTCTGCTCCTACGTCCAACACAAAAACCGGAATGTTTTCTTCATTGCAGCGCTCTACAATCGCCGTTCCGGTATCTGATTCGTACGGGCTTACCAAAATCGCATCCGCCCCGGATGAAATCGCATCCTCGGCCTGACTTACCTGTGAAGCCGCATCGTCCTGCGCATCAAAGATTGTAAGCGTGGCTCCTTTCTCGTCAACGGCTGCCTGCACTCCCTCACTGATCGTAAGCCAGAATGGATTCGCCTGATTCGGCGATAAATATACAAAGCGGTAGTCGCTGTCTGCTTTCGCATCCCCTTTAGCTCCGTCATTGCTTTCAGTACTGCCGCTTTCGGTACTGCCGCTTCCGGCGTCACTGCTTCCGACATCCCCGCCTTTTGCACCGCATCCAATCATGGATAATACCATAGCTCCCGCTAACAATAAAGCTGCTCCTCTTTTTTTCATTGTGTTCTTCCTCCTTTGAAATATATATGATTTTTATTGATATCTTAATTATTTTTACGCTTCATCATCTGTATTCGGATACCATCCGCAACAATCGCTACGATAATAATTGCCCCGACTGCCACATTCTGCCAAAACGCATTGATCTGCATCAGATTCAAGCCATTTTGTATAACCTGGATAATCAAAGCTCCGATAATCGTTCCGGATATTGTCCCCTCTCCGCCGGCCATACTCGTTCCGCCTATAACTGCCGCCGCTATCGCGTCCATCTCATACCCGTCTCCCGCCGAGGGGCTGGCCGAGTTAATCCTGCCCGTCAGCAAAATACCGGCAATTGCACAGCATAAGCCCGAAATCATATATGTGATAATCTTATATTTATTTACATGAATTCCTGATAATCTGGCTGTATTTTCATTCGACCCGATTGCAAATATATAGCGTCCTATTCTTGTTTTGTTAAGAAGAACCGCTACTATAACAGCAAGGAAAATTAATATAATAACAGGAACAGGTATTGCAATTGTTCCGATATAGATTGTTCCGGCTCCCGGCCATCTGTACTGAGACGGCATGTTACTAATCGGTATTCCGTTCGTCAGCAAAAGAGACACACCGCGGAAGATTGACATTCCTCCCAATGTAATCGCAAACGGCGCTACATGAAATCTTGTTATAATAAATCCCTGCGCCGCTCCTATCAGCATCCCCGAAGCAATTGCGGCCGCAAACGCCAAAGCCGCCGAGCCGGTCTGATTAACAATCATTGCGGAAATAATTGCCGTAACCGCCAATACAGAGCCCACCGACAAATCAATTCCTCCCGTAATAATAACAAACGTCACCCCGATTCCTAAAACTGCAGTAACAACCACCTGCCTTGACACATTCAGCATGTTATTAACCGTCATAAACTGTTCCGTCAAAAATGACAGCGCTATCATAAGCAGGAATAATATCCACAAGACACCCAGCCCGGATATCATCTGTTTTATTTTTTTACTCGTCTCTTTCATATCTGTTTTTCTCCTTTACGCTATGCTGTATCCTCTCAAAACAGCCTTTGCCATAATATTTTCTTCCGTAATCTCTTCCCCGGATAATTCCCCGGTAATTTTCCCTTCCGCCATAATAATGACACGGTCGCACATCCCTATAAGCTCCGGCATCTCACTTGATATAATAATTATGGACATTCCCTGCTTACACAGCCGGTTAATCACCTGATAAATCTCATGCTTTGCTCCGACGTCAATTCCTCTTGTCGGCTCGTCCAGCACCAGGATTCTGGGATTCGTCGCAAGCCATTTTGCAATAACTACCTTTTGCTGATTCCCGCCGCTTAGCTCCGTCATCCTCTGATTAATATTGTTCAGCCTTATATCCAGCTCCTTTACCATCCTATCCGCAATTTCCACTTCCTTTGCATTGCTTATAAGGCCGCCCTTAAGCATCTTTTTCATAACAGACAGGGTGATATTTTCTTTAATTGTTTTTGTAAGAATCAATCCCTCTTCTTTTCTGTTCTCCGTCAGATAGATAAAACCTGCTTCTATCATTTTTTTAATGACCGGTCGGTTCATTTTATTCCCAAATAATTCTATCTCTCCGGTTTCAAATGCAAGCTCCCCAAAAAGCATTTTCATAAGCTCGCTTCTCCCGGCTCCGACAAGTCCGCCAAATCCTAAAACCTCTCCTTTTTTCAGGGAAAAGCTGACGTCCTTCACCGTTTTCCCTGCCTTAAGATTGGAAACCTTTAAAACTGTCTCGGCCTGCGTATAATTTTCATGATTATACATGGACGATATTTGCCTCCCAACCATCAACCCCACCAGCTTATCCTCTGTCATATCCTCCGTCGGAAAGCTTCCAATCTCATTGCCGTCACGCAAAACTGTTATCTTCTGGGAAATCTGGAAAATCTCATCCATCTTATGTGAGATATAAATAAACGCCACTCCCTTATTTCTCAGAGATTCTATAATCTTAAAAAGCTGCTTTGTCTCATTCAGTGTAAGTGTCGCCGAGGGCTCATCCATAATAATAATCTGGCTTCCGTCCGAAAGACATTTTGCGATTTCAACCATCTGCTGCTGCGCAATGCTGAGTTCCCGCACCTTAATACCAACCGGAATATCCAGTCCCAATTGCTCCAGCAGTTCTTTCGCCTGCGCCTGATGCCTCCTCTCGTCAAGAATACCGCCCTTTCTATATTCCTTTCCCAAAAATATATTTGTCGCTACACTTAAAACCGGAATCAAATTAAATTCCTGATGAACAATCGAAATTCCATGTGCTTTCGCATCATCGGTATTCTCAGGCTCATAGCTTTCGCTGTTTACATACATGGCGCCCTGACTTTTTTTAATTACACCTGATATTATTTTGGACAATGTAGATTTCCCTGCCCCGTTTTCTCCCATCAGCGCATGCACCTCGCCGGGATACAGCTTAAAGTCTATATTACGAAGCACCTCCACCGCGCCATATCTTTTCCCTATATCTCTTAATTCAAGTATTGGCTTTGCTGCATTCTCTTTTAAATCACCCACTCACATCACCTCCACAAAATTTCTTCTGTTTTGTTTTTCACATTATATCTCTTAATTATTTTTGTGTCAATTGCTAATTATTTATTATTTTTGTGTCATTTGTTATTTTTTAGTATTATATTACATTATCATTTTATTTTATTTGTGTTTTTATTATTATATTTGTACTATTTTTTGTTTATTTTTTATGGATATATTATATATTATATATATATTTAAAATATATGTATTTATAATTATTATGCAATATTATTTCTTATTTCCTTATTTTTCGGTTCTGTATATTGACATTTTTCTCCAACCTGTTTAATATGAAAACCGTTCAATAAATACATTCCAATATTCTTAGGAAAGGAGAATCACTATGGAAAATTCAGCTTCAATTATCTTCAGCAAGGACGATATTGTAATCGAAAATCATGAACATGTAAGCTCCACTACAGGAAAGGTCAGCTACCAGCAGGTATTATTAGACGACAGCGACACCGGCATGACAATTAAAATGCTGCGTTACCCCAAGGGCTGCCTTGTCCCGCTTCACACGCACGACTGTGCACATGGATTCTACGTTTTGAAAGGAACCTTAACAACAAGCGAGGGAAATTATGGACCGGGAAGCTTCGTATGGTTTAAAGAAGGCTCCACCATGTATCATGGTGCAGCCGACGAAGATATGGATGCATTATTTATTACGAATAAGGCATTCAATATTCACTATTTATGATAATATTTCCGACATTTTAAACATTGATATTTCTGCAGAATAAAAATGCTTGACAAAGCGCAAAGTCTTACCTGTCGCTTCGTCAGGCATTAATTGCCATAAATTGTCATGCACCTATTCGCTCAGCACGAATCTTTTTATTATGTAATGAAATTTGATTGATACCAGATAAGGATAAATTTTTTGACCTATACATAGGTTCTTTTGATTGAGTATCAGCTTTCCATATGTTATAATGAACTCGTGTAATTGAAAAGAAAGTAGGATGCGATTTTTCGATGGATGCCCTCTAGTCTGACGAAAGAGGGTGATGCCCTATGAGTATAATGGAAGTTCTTACATTATTACTTGTATTGTTTGCGGCTCTGTCTTACATAGACAATCATAAAAAGAAATAAGCATCCCTACCGCCCAAGTTTGGATGCTTATTTCTTATAATCATTTTTACTGAGGGCAATCGGAGATTCAATTCCGATCACTTCTAAGTAGATTATACATGAGAGCTGCTTGATTTTCAAGTGGCTCTTTATATTATTTATCAGAAATATATTGAAAGACGGGATTGTGGCTGATACAATCCGATGCTCGCTATTTTTGTGGACACTATCACAGGGCAATTTTTCTGCACATCCTACGTCGTGTCTTTACTTTCCGAGAAAGAAAATAATTGAACCTGTCGGTTGTGAGAAGATCAACATATATAATCCCAATCGTATCGTCTTAAACAAATACTTAATTTTTATCCTTATCTAGTTTCATTCTTGTATTATCCTTTTACAATAGGGACATTTAATCTGTATGATACTTTCCGTATCGGGCATCACATCAAATAACTTTCCATTCTTGCAGCACGGGCATGAAACCTTAATGATCTTGTCTTCCGTACATTATCCCTCTCCATTTCTATCGATAACCATATGAAGAACAAAATCCTGACCAAACCATGAGTTCTGTTTTTCTGTAATTGCCCTTAAAAATGTCACTGTATTGGCACTGTAACGTCACTCTAAATGGCACCGCAAAATTTTTCACATTTATGATTTATTTTTCTCCGTATGGCGTTTTGGGCTCTGCTACCATCGACAACATCTCCTGTCTGTCAAAATCATAAGTAATCGTCTTACGTCTCGGTTCAGTAAAGGATGCAGAACCTCCAATGCCAAAATATTTTTCAAAAAATGTCTTCAGCTTATCAATAACACCCTGTTTTTTCTTCGCTCTGCCACCGCCGCCAAAGCGGGAGATTGGAGGCATGAGCTTATCTATGTCTATCCCGGTTGTTTTGATTTCTCCATCCCGAAACGCATTCTCTAAAAATTTCCGCGTATTTTCCGGCTTCAGTTTTTCTTCCGCAATAATCATATCAAGATCGCGTTCACGCTGTTCCACCACAAACTCATGCCATTCATTCATGACATCATCCACGTCATTGATTCCTGCAATAAAAGTTTCTATGAGTTTTTTCTTACTCCGCAGCTCCGGACTGGCGTCAATTGCCTTGCTGATAGTTATCAGCACTTCCTTATCTTCACAGTGAGTATCATGGTACTTCTTTACGAGCATAAGTATATAATCAATATTGATCTCTATCTGCCGAATCAGCTCAATTTCGAAGACCACATCATCTGTGATGTCCGTACTCTCCTGCCGTTTACGCTTCCATTCATCCCGCAAATCCTGATAGCGTCCGAGATAATCCTGCAAATCACGCTCGGAAATCAGTTCATTGCCCTTAAACTCATCAAAAGAAAGCAAGAGATTCCGCATACGGAGAATTGCACCAAACAGTGCAATAAAGTCTTTCTGGTTCTGCTCTCCGACAATTTGCGGTTCTGACAGCGGAAAATTATGATTCAAGTCTTCCATCAGATCCACGTATCCCGGCATCTGCTTTCCATCGACAGACTCATATCCATAGTAATAGTCCTTAAAGCTCTGCAACAGAACAATGCCTCCGGCATTCTTATCCCCAAACAAGGAAATGGCACTGTCCACAAGCTTTTGCAGATTACGGAAACAAACAATATTTCCAAAGGTTTTAATGGAATTCAAGATACGATTGGTACGGGAGAATGCCTGTATCAAGCCGTGCATCTTCAGATTCTTATCCACCCACAGCGTATTCATAGTTGTGGCGTCAAAACCTGTAAGGAACATATTTACTACGATCAGGATATCCAATTCCTTATTCTTCATACGAAGCGACACATCTTTATAGTAATTCTGGAACTTTTCACTGGAGGTATCATAGTTCGTATGGAACATTTGATTATAGTCCTTGATAGCCTCTTCCAGAAAATCTCTGGACGACTGATCAAGAGCGGAAGTTTCCTCAGAATTTTCCTCATCTAAAATGCCGTCTGACTCTTCTTCATTTGCACCGTAACTGAATATGATCGCAATGCGCAGTTTCCTGATCGGATCTGCAGCCATCTGCTTCTTGAATTCCTGATAATACAATTTTGCCATCGGTACGCTCGATACCGCAAAGATAGAATTGAACCCACTGATACGCTGTTTCCGCTTAATTCCCTCCACTTCATCACGCTTGGCAGACGCTACCTCTGCAATATTGGTCAACGTATTGTATATGTATGTTTTATCTCCACGATAAGTCTTCTGATCAAAATGTTCCAATATATACTGCGTCACGATACGGATACGCTCAGGAGCCATCATAACCGTCTCCCGGTTAATATCCCAGACCATCTCATCTGTGATTTCCTCATCCGTATCCATCGTCTTGATATAGTCTACCCGAAATGGAAGGACATTTTTATCATTGATAGCATCCACAATTGTGTAGCTGTGAAGCTGATCTCCAAAGGTTTGTCCTGTGGTAAAGAGCTCCTGATTCTTTGCTCTTCCGGAATTTACGGAAAAAATCGGTGTTCCTGTAAATCCGAACAGATGATATTTCTTAAAGTTCTTTACAATAGCCGCGTGCATATCTCCGAACTGGCTGCGGTGGCATTCATCAAAAATAATGACGATGTGCTTCATATACACTTCATGCCCCGGATTCTTTTTTATAAAAGTAGCCAGTTTCTGTATTGTAGTAATAATGATATGTGCATCCGGATCTTCCAACTGACGTTTCAGTATAGCAGTAGAAGTGTTGCTGTTGGCAGCACCCTTTTCAAAACGGTCATATTCTTTCATGGTCTGATAATCCAAATCCTTGCGATCAACCACGAACAGCACTTTATCAATATGCGACAGCTTCGATGCAAGCCTTGCCGTCTTAAATGAAGTCAGCGTTTTACCGGAACCAGTCGTGTGCCAGATATATCCGCCGCCTTCCACACTGCCGTATTTTTTATAGTTATTGGCAATCTCAATACGATTTAATATACGCTCCGTTGCAGTAATCTGATACGGACGCATAACCATTAACATATCCTCAGACGTGAAGATACAGTATTTTGTCAGGATATTTAAAAGCGTATGCTTTGCAAAAAAAGTCTTAGTAAAATCAATGAGATCAGGAATTACCCTGTTGTTTGCATCTGCCCAGAAACAGGTAAACTCAAAGCTGTTACTGGTCTTTGTCTTACTTGCTCCTCTTTTCTCATGCTCTTTTTCAGCATTTCGTCTGGTGCTGTTGGAATAATATTTCGTATTCGTGCCATTGGAAATAACAAAAATCTGAATATACTCATACAGTCCGCATCCTGCCCAGAAAGAATCCCTCTGGTAACGGTTGATCTGGTTGAATGCCTCACGGATAGCAACACCTCTGCGCTTCAGCTCGACATGCACAAGAGGCAGACCATTGACCAATACTGTAACATCATAGCGATTATCGTGCTTTGCACCGTTGTCTATGCCAATCACATACTGATTGATTACCTGCAACCTGTTATTATGGATGTTCTTTTTATCTATAAGTG
>CAMNRH010000028.1 GCA_946552115.1 uncultured Lachnospiraceae bacterium | reverse complement strand
AAGTGCATAAGTTTTTGTTACCGGTAACTTACACACTTTATATTACACTCTCTTTCCCGACAGCCCCTTTCTTAATCTACATACCAGAGCAACGGTGCATCTGGATTATATTTAGGATGGTTTTTATTATCTTGACATGTATATTTTACAGCAGGAGGTGTATTTCTGCAGATGCGATATACTACTTGGTCTATTTCTTGGTCAGCATCAATAAATGTTCTAATCCAACCATGTATATATAGTGATGGTGGGTCAAATGTACTTTTGCCACCATAACCGATATCTTGTTCAATTATAAATAATTGAGCCAATATAGCCGTAATATCAATTGGATTAATATATTGTGTAAAACGAATATGGGTTAATGGTTTTATTGCATCTAAAGGTTCCTCTCCGTAAAAGATTTTGTCAAAAGCGACAAGAAGCTCCTCTTTGGCTTGTGGAAGTTCTCTGGTACGCAATTTTAAATCAATAAGTAGACGCAAGTGATTTGGACGGAATGGTTTGTCATCACCTATTCTAAGAAAAATTTGAAAATTTGTATTAACATCATAATTTTTAAATCTTTCGGACAATGTGCTGGGACGATAAATCAGAATTGCTTGTTCTCCGTTGTTGTAGACCTCGCACATAGTATCAAAAGGAAGGTCTAAAACAATTTCTCTCATTTCATCATAGGTCATTTGGTATCTACCTCCTTGAAAAATTCACTTATTTCAACACCAAGTACATTTGCAATTTGATTTAATACAGATATAGACAAGCTTTTATTACATCCAGCAGCTTCGATTTTAGAAAGGTAGCTGATGCTGATTTGAGCTTGTTCGGTGAGTTGTACTTGTGTTAATTTAGCTTGTTCTCTGTAATGTTTTATATTTGAACCTATAACACGATATAGGTCAGTGTCATTATTGAAACGCATACAAACACCTCTCTTTCACTATTTGTGAATATTATCTCATGAGAAGTGTTATATATAAATTCACTTATTGTGAAAGGAAATAGAGGTGGATTTTTTGAGAAAATTGATGTAGACTTATTGGTATCATCAATGAAAGGAGCAACTATAATGAAATCAATTCAAGAAGAAAACCTTGAATATGATAAGTTTGTAATTGGATTTGCACAAAAATTTCAAGAGATGCAACGTGATTATAATAATCTTTCTGCTGAGAATAAGATTAAGTTTGAGAAAGATATTATGACTGCATTTTTGATGAGAGGCATGATGGGAGTTACAGAATATTTTGCTCAATGGAAATAAAAGAAGGAGGAATGTCTTATAAGTTTACAACCAAATAATTTCAAGCTTGAACCAACAACAGTCTGGTCATTTCCGGACAGAGGCAGTTGGGCAACGCATTCAGGAAAGTATCGAGGGAATTGGTCGCCATATGTACCAAGAAATCTGATACTTCGCTATTCTGATCCCGGTGAGTGGGTCTTAGATCAATTTATGGGTAGTGGAACAACCTTAGTCGAGGCAAAACTACTCAATCGCAATGCGGTAGGTGTTGACATCAATCCGCAATCTGTTTCAATCTCTGAAACAAATTTACAATTCCAATGTGAAACAAATTCAAAAATATTTACACGAAATGGTAATGCTACTGATTTACATTTTATCAAAGATAGTCATATTGATTTTATCTGTACGCATCCGCCTTATGCCAATATCATCAAGTATAGTAAAGGAATAGAAGGGGATATTTCTTTGCTTGGCGCAGAAGAATTTTTAACTGAAACGAAAAAGGTCGCTGAGGAATCTTTTCGTGTATTGAAAAAGGGCAAAATGTGTGCTGTGATGATAGGGGATGTAAGAAAATATGGGAAAGTTATTCCGTTAGGGTTTCGTATGATGGAGTGCTTTTTACAGGTAGGATTTACGAATAAAGAGATTATTATTAAGGAGCAACATAATTGCCGTTCTACAGATTACTGGGAAAGGCAGAACAATAGTTTTCTCCTGCTGGCGCATGAATACATATTTGTGTTTCAGAAGTGAATTAATTCACAAAGAGTGAAAGTTTGTGGTTGTTATTTTGTATGTTTGCAAGTATAATAGATATGTAAAAGATTGTCCTTTTGCGGACACAGAGAAGAGGAATCAGAATGAGTAATTCAAGTGTCGCTCCATTTGTGAAATGGGCTGGCGGAAAGCGTCAGTTGCTTCCACAGATAAAGGAGAGAATGCCTGAAAAATATAATAATTATTTTGAGCCGTTTGTAGGTGGCGGTGCGGTGATCTTCGAATTGCTACCTACAAATGCTTTGATAAACGATATCAACAAAGCGTTAATAAATGCTTATAAGCAGATATGTAATGCACCGGAAGCATTTTTAAAGGCTGTAAAGAAGCTGGATGAGGAAATGTGGGAAGATGGAAAGGAATACTATTATTCTCTTAGGGAGCATTACAATGACAAGTTGATGAAAGCAGAGTTTGATGTAGAGTTAGCTGCATTGTTTGTGTTTATCAATAAGCACTGTTTTAATGGCTTGTATCGTGTAAATGGCAAGGGACTTTTTAATGTTCCATACAACAATAGCCGTAGAGTTTCCGTGGATGAAAATGCCATCATGGAGATTTCAAAATATCTTCAGAGAGTAAAAATTATTGACGGAGATTTTGAATCTGCTTGTAAGGATGCCAAGAAGGGCGATTTTGTGTTTATAGATAGTCCGTATGCACCATTGAATCCTACTTCATTTGAATCATATACGAAAGAGGGATTCGATATAGAGAGTCATAAAAGGTTGGCAGACTTATTTGACGAGTTGACTGCTAGGGGATGTTACTGTATGCTTACAAATCACAATACGGATTTGATTAATGAACTGTATGGCAATAAGGGTTACAGAATTGATGTTGTAAGTGTTAAACGTATGATTAATTCGGATGCATCCAACAGAGTTGGCGAAGAGGTAATTATTTGCAACTATTAAAGGAGAAGAAGGACCATGTATAATGAAGTTGTAAATTGGCTAAATAATGTTTTGACGCAAGAAATTCCGGAAGAAGTTGTGGAATTTTGTTTCAATTTATATGAAGATGGAGATAATGCTTGGTCGATGGAATTGGTAGGAACCGAACGCTTTGATGCAGATGATGAGGATTGGCCTTGTGATGAAGTGACGGATTTTGGAACTAGAGAAGGACTTTTGGCATGGGATAAAGACTCAGAGTGGGATGCTGTACTTGAAGAGATGTCTACAATTTTGAAACAGTATCTTGAAGATGGGGAGTATGCCCATATATTAAAGAATAAAGAAGGTATCGTCATTGGATTTGTAGATGGTCATGTTGAAATTCTATTTACAAAATAAAACGATATTTTATTAAGGAGTCAAGGTAATGGAGAACTTATTTACAAAAAAAGTGCCATTATACTTCGAGACAGAAGAATCACAACTTATATTAGGTGATTCCTTTAAAATTCTAACAAAAATGAAACCGGAATCTGTGGATATGATATTTGCAGACCCGCCTTATTTTTTAAGTAATGATGGTATCACTTGTCAGGGCGGAAAAATGGTTTCAGTAAATAAAGGCTCATGGGATAAGCTTTCGGAAAGTGGAACCAGCGTCGAGGAGAAACACAAGTTTAACAGAAAGTGGATTAAGTTATGTAAGAAAGTACTAAAGCCGAACGGCACGATTTGGATATCGGGAACATTACACAATATATACTCGATTGGTATGGCATTGGAACAGGAAGGCTTCAAGATAATCAACAACATAACATGGCAGAAAACAAATCCACCACCAAACTTAGCATGTCGATGCTTCACACATTCTACGGAAACCATTTTATGGGCAAAGAAGAATGAAAAGAAGTCTTGGCATTTTTTTGATTATCAGAAGATGAAAGAAATAAATGATGGCAAGCAGATGAAGGATGTGTGGACGGGTGCGTTGACAAAACCTTCAGAGAAAACAGAAGGAAAGCACCCTACACAAAAGCCAGAGTATCTGCTTGAAAAGATTGTATTAGCATCTACGGAAGAAGGACATGTTATATTGGATCCTTTTTGCGGTTCAGGAACTACCGGAGTAGAGGCTGTGCGATTTGGGCGGAAGTTTATTGGGATAGATGTAAGTGAAGAATACTTGGAAATATCAAAGAAAAGATTGGAGAAGGTAGCAAATGACAAATAGAGATTTTGATGAATGGCTGAGTAAATTCAGACCGAGTATATCAAGTTATGATTATTATATAGACTTTGAAAAAGTTGTAAGAAATGTAGAAGAAATCAAGGTTGAATTGAATATTCTTAATTCTTTGATTGGTTCGAAAAATATAGAGGAAGACTTTGAGAGAATAGTGACAAAGTATCCGGAGACACTGCAATGTGTTCCATTACTCCTTGCGGTAAGAGGATATGAAATTTATGCGCAGGATGAAGATGGTGCATTCTTGTATAATTTCAAGAAGATGAATTATAGCGTAGAGCAGTATAAGGTATTCATGCGTAAGACCAGATTATTTGATATGATTGCAAATCATTTGGTAAAAAATCTTGTAGATTACGTTCTTGGTATTGAAACCGGATTGGATTCTAATGGTCGCAAGAATCGTGGCGGTCATCAGATGGAAGATTTGGTTGAAAGGTATATTGTGGCAGCAGGATTTGAAAAGGATGTAAGTTACTTTAAGGAAATGTATCTTAAAGATATTGAAGATAAGTGGAACATTGATTTATCGGCACTTTCTAATCAGGGCAAAGCTGCGAAGAGATTTGATTTTGTAATCAAGACAGACAAGATGATTTATGGCATTGAAACAAACTTCTATGGGGGAGGTGGCTCAAAGCTTAATGAAACCGCAAGAAGCTACAAGATGCTTTCGCAGGAGGCAGATACTATTGATGGATTTACCTTTGTGTGGTTCACAGATGGAATTGGCTGGAAGAGTGCCAGAGGTAATCTGAGAGAGACATTCGAAGTTATGGAACATGTATATAGTCTTGATGATATGGAAAATGGTATTGTTGATATTGTGATGAAAAGAGAGGTAAATTAAATGTACACAGCGGAAGATAAAAGGAGATTTGTTGAGATTTCAGAATCATTAAAAAAATATCGTCGAGCAGACCTAATAGATGAGAGTGGTAAAAGTATTCTTGATAAATTATATGTGGATTTACTTCCTGACAATATAATTCTTAATAAATGTTTATTAGATAATACTACTTTTTTAGTGGGCAGAAAGGGAACTGGAAAATCAACTATTTTCTCGAAACTCGAAAATGAATACAGAAAGAAAAAGAATTATTTGCCATGTTATGTTGATGTTAAAACAATATATGAATCGTCACAAGCACAAGCCATTAATCAGCAGTATTTGCAGGAATATTTAGATGGTAAAAATTTAAGCACATATTTGATGGCAAGAAATTTCATTCAAAGTGTTCTAAAACGAATATATGAAGAGATTGATCTGCAAAGAATTAATATTTTCAACAAAATTGTTGATAATATATCTGGTAATAGCAGTGAAGAAATAAAAAATCAAATTAACACATTGCGTATGCAGATTGATGATAATTCTAAACTGAAGAGTGTGGAGGTTCCAGTTTTACAACAAAGAAAAGTAAAAGAAGGAAACGAAAACAAGCATTCTGAATCAGATACGATTAGTGCAAATGCAGGTGTTTCTATGTCGGCGGGGGATGTTGGGGTATCAAGTAGTATAGATGGGTTAAACAGTCAGTCGTAAGAATTTCAAACTGTACGAGAAGAAGAATACACGGATATATTGCTAAAGGTATTTCAAATTAAAAATGTTATAGAAGAAATAAAAGAAATACTAAAAAAAATGAGAGTTACGAAACTTGTGGTAATGCTTGATGATGTTTCGGAGATAAATGCAGAGGCTTTGAAATTGTTTATTGACACAATAGTAGCGCCATTAAATAATTGGTCTGATGAATTTGTGAAATTTAAAATAGCATTTTATCCTGGGAGAGTTCATTATGGAGCGATAGATCCGGGAAAAATTGATAAAGTACAGTTGGATTTTTATGAATTATATTCAGAATTTGATTCGATGAAGATGGAAGAAAATGCAATTGACTTTACAAGACGACTTTTAGAAAATAGATTTGAATATTATAAATTAGATATCAATAAATTTTTCTCAAGTAGTTATGAAATTAATGATGTATATAGATTGATGTTCAGAATATCTATGAATGTTCCAAGAATAATGGGATTTATTTTGTCGTACTTATATCAAAGTGTTATTATTTACAACAAAGCAATTACGCTACAGGATATAAAAAATGCATCAATAAAATACTATGATAACAATATTAATGCATTCTTTGAAAATAGTACATATTGTTTATTAACAATAGAAGAAAAGAGAAATATTTCTCAATTGAAGAAAATCAGAGATGCAATAGTTAATACTTCTAAAGATATCAAAAGCCAAATTCTAAAGGGCGAGTTGACTGGAAAGTTATATGATAAGGCAAGACCGTATTCTAGTCATTTTCATGTTCTTCAGGAGTCGGATAAATATTTAGAGTCTTTGGAATTGAATCATTTTATTTCTAAGTGTGAGGAAAAAGCTAATAGAGATAAAAAGATGGTTAATATATATTGCCTTAATTACGGATTGTGCGAGAAGAATAATTTGTTTTGGGGAAAGCATACGGGTAGAGAATATAGAACATATTTTATTGAAAGACCGTTTAATTATACCAAAACAATTCTTCAACAAATAAGTGAGATTAAGATTATCAAATGTAAAGGATGCGGAAGGATATTTAATGAAAGCGAAAAAGCTGGTTTAGAATTTACCGGATATAAATGCCCTACTTGCCACGAGGAGGTCGAAGAAATTACAAAAATTGATGATGAGGTGTTAAATGATTTAAAAGTGGTTAGTGAATTACCACGGATAAGCAAAGATGAATTAATGATTCTTATGGAACTAAATAATAGGGATAACTATATTCAAGCTAAAGAATTTGCTGGTGATGTCGATATTAATTCACACCGATTGAGTAAAATATGTAAGAAAATGGATGAAGAAAAAGGTTTAGTGTCACGAAAAATGGATGTAACCCCATATGAATATATGATATCAGAACAAGGAAAAAAGTATTTAAGAGATAGTGAGAACAGTGAAAATGTATAAAAATAGAAATATTGAATGTTAGTAGTGTTTTATTTATGAGGCGATGGGAAAGCCTAATTAAACTCCCCCATCGCCTCAACATACCCTTGTAATCCACCATCTCTGGAAGCCAATTTTGCATACAGCCCCGGTTCTTCTCTGGCAAGTCTTGTAAGATAAGCAATATCGGAAGGCTCGTCCAGATGAACGGAAGCATTGCATTTTTTACAGTTAAAAGAGATGCGGATATTCTCGTTGAGGCTGACCTCAACGCAGTCGGTTTCATGGTTATATATTGCAAAAATTATTTTTGTCATAAAGAACTCCTTTCAATTAACGCCATATGCGGATTGTAAGTACAGAGAAGTCGTGGGACGTCCTGAGCAGTCTACCGTGTAAAACACGTATGCAACACTTGATGTAAAGAATCCCCTGTTTCCGGGCTTTTCAAACTATCAAAACGTTAACGAAGAGATAACAAGTGGAATATTTCAATCCCCAGAGCATATATGTTTTGGGGATTTTGTCTGCATTTTGGTAAACGCAAAATAGCGAGTACCTTTTCAAAATTATCAGTTGTGGGATAATAGACTCATCACTATAAATAAAGTCCAAATAGTTTAGTACTTAACTTTTTAGACTTTGCTACAGGAGGTGAGCCATGAAATCACACACAAGTTTAGTTGCACAGCAAACCCGTTTGAGTGAATGGGCGGATCTGATCAGAGACTGCCAAAATCGCCCGCAGGGAATGAAAATAGATGAATGGTGTCAGCTGCACGACATTACAAAAGCGAGTTATTACTGGAGACTCCGGAAAGTCCGTGAGGCTTACCTGCAAACTGCGGATCATACACAAACCTTTGTAGAAGTCCCTTCTTCCACAATCCATCCGGTAAATATGGCAGCGGAGCATAAAATCGCTGCTGTGCTCAGAAGTGGAAACAACCTCACTTTGGAAATCACCGAACAGGCATCTGCCTCATTTCTACAAACACTTTTGGGAGTGCTCACCAATGCTCAATGATGGCACTGGATTCAAAAAAGTGTATCTGGCGACCGGCTTTACGGACCTGCGCAGAGGGATTGACGGATTAGCCAGAATCATACGGTTTCAGTTCCAGCTCGATCCATACGATAAGAATACGTTATTCTTATTTTGCGGCAAGCGCACGGATCGTATAAAAGGGTTGTCTGGGAAGGAGATGGATTTCTCCTTCTGTACAAGCGGATTGAAAACGGGAACTTCCGATGGCCCCGTACACAAGAAGAAGCGCTGGAGATTAGCACAGACCAGTATCAAATGTTGATGTAGGGCCTGGAAATCGTTGCCAGACATCCCATAGAAGAAGTTTCTGATCCGGAGTTCTCCTTGTGATTTTGTGTAAAACGTAGGAAATAAAATCCTCATTATCCGTGTCAAGTTATCCTGTGCAAGATAAAACCTAAAGTTATTCACATTCGGAAAGTTTTCTGTGAGTTTTTATATATTCCTGATTCAAAAACTTTTCAGATTGTGGATAACCGTCATAAATACCTGAATTTCAGACTTTTAGTTTCAGGTATCCATGACGGTTATCCACCGTCAAAATGACGAAAGTGACAGAATTCAAAAATAGCCAAAACCCGTGGATTCTGCTATAATACCACTCAGGAAAGTGAGGTTCAGTCATGGCAGACAATTATACGGAGGAACAATTAAATACCGTTGATAAGCCATTTCTTATCCAGCTTCTTTTACAACAGCAGGAACAGCTGAATGCTTTAACAAAGGAACTTCACGCATCGAACGAAAAAATGCAGCTTCTGATGGAACAGGTGATTCTTGGTAAGCAGAACCGTTTTGGCAGGTCTTCTGAAAAAATGGAAGATACCAGCCAGATCTGTTTTTGCGAAGTAGACGGAACGATTGTCTTTTTCAATGAAGCCGAGGCTGTCTGCGATCTCAATGCAGCAGAGCCTGATGATCTGGAACTCAAATCACCCAGACAGCCAAAGCGTAAGGGGAAGAAAGAGGCCGATCTTTCCGGGTTTCCGGTCAGACGGATTGACCACTATCTGTCCGAAGAGGAACTGGAAGCGGAATTCGGTGTCAGGGGATGGAAACAGTTACCGGATGCCATTTCCAGAAAATATCATTTCGTATCTGCGAAAATAGAAGTGGAAGAGCATCACATCGGCGTGTATGCCAGCAAAACAGATGAACATATGGTCAAAGCAGACCATCCAAGGGCGTTACTGCATGGAAGTCTGGTATCACCATCTCTGGGTGCTGCGATCATCAATGGAAAATATGTGAATGCAGTTCCTCTCTATCGGTTGGAGCAGGAATTCCAGCGCTATGGCCTGCAGATCACAAGACAGAACATGGCAAACTGGTGCATACGTTTAGCGGAAGAATATTTATCGGTCCTTTATGAATATTTTCACAAAGAATTGTATTCCTATCATGTGATCCAGGCAGATGAGACGCCGGTACTTGTAAATCATGATGGACGCAAAGCCGGTTCCAAAAGCTGGATGTGGGTATACCGTTCCGGACATCTGTATCAAGAACGACAGATTGTGCTCTATGAATACCAGCAGAGGAGAAATGCATCCCATCCAAGGGAATTCCTGAAAGGGTATGATGGCATCTGTGTGACAGACGGTTATCAGGTATACCATACTTTAGAAAAAGAGTTGGAAGAACTGACTGTTGCCGGATGCTGGGTACATTGCCGCCGCAGATTTGATGAAGCCTTGAAGCTGGTCCCTAAATCCTATCAAAAGGAATCCAATGCATTTCTGCTGATGAAACAGATCCAGGCAATCTACCGGGAAGAAAGGAAACTGAATGACCTTTCTTCTGATGAACGGCTTAAGCAACGGCAGGTGGTTATCAAACCACTTGTGGATGCGTTTTTGCATACCTGAAAACCATAAACGTGTCCAAAAAGGATAAATTTGGTGATGCTGTCAGTTATGCGCTGAATCAGGAAAAATATCTCCGTGTATTTCTGATAGATGGAGATGTTCCAATCGACAACAATGCATGCGAAAGGGCAATCCGAGGTTTTTGCATCGGAAAGAAGAACTGGCAGATGATTGATACCATCAATGGTGCCAGGAGTTCCGCAATCATATACAGCATTGTGGAAACTGCAAAGGCCAATAACCTGAAGCCTTTTGATTATGTGCAGTATCTCTTGGAAGAGATTCCAAAACATATGGATGACAGGGATTGTTCCTTTTTGGAAGTTCTTCTGCCTTGGCCAGAAAAACTTCCGGCAGAAATCCATAAAGCTTAAATACTGGTGGCTGCAAAGCAGCCGCTTAAAAATGTCAAGGTACTCGCTATTTTGCGTTTACGCATTTTGTATATAATTCCATTTGAATACAGGTAATTTTTATTTTATTAAGGATGAATATTATAAACGGTTTCCTAATTGTGGATTAATGGGAAATAAGGATAGTGATGAGGCAGGAGTACATGGAAGACCTTGTTGTTATTGTTTTGAAATGGATGGATATTTTTGGATGGTTCCCATATCATCTAAAACAGAAAAATACAAGAAAATATATGAGGAGAAGAGAAAGAGATGTAAAGAATATGACGGTCTGCGATTTGGATATGTAAATGGTCAATATAGGGCTTTTTTGATTCCGTGACCGCTGTCGGCAGAGATTAATGGAATCGCAAGAAAGGCAATCAGATTAAATAAAAAGGGAGTCAGGATTGTTTTGACAAATCCGGCATGCTCCTGAATGATAGAAAAGATTTCTTTAAGATATCTTATAATTTACTTAACATCCTTGTCCGTGCTCTTTGATTGAGGTATACTTTAAAAGAAAATCAGAAATTAATTCATTTATAAAAAGGGTGTTTATAATGAAGAAAATAAAGAAAATCATACGATGTTTTTCGGCGCTTATGCTATTGGGAGTCGTTATGCTTTTTGCAGTAAATGAATATGTGGTTTTATTATCAGGAGATAAATTTGCAACGGTAAAGCAGCTTCAGGAAAAGGAGACGACGGTTGATGCGGTGGTGGTGCTGGGCGCGCAGGTAAAGGCGGACGGAAAGCCGAGCGTGATGCTCAGGGAAAGGCTTGATACGGGAATTGAGATTTATAAGGCGGGGCTTACTGAGCGTATGATTATGAGCGGAGATCACGGGAGCGACGATTATGACGAGGTGAATGCCATGAAAAATTATGCGATAGAACAGGGTGTGCCCTCGGAGCATATTTTTATGGATCATGCGGGGTTTTCAACCTATGAGAGTATGTACCGGGCAAAGGAAATTTTTCAGGCGGAGAATATTATTGTAGTTACACAGAAATATCATCTTTACCGAGCCGTATATGACGCGGAGGCTATGGGTATGCAGGCAGAAGGAGTTGCCTGTGATACGGCTGTTTATTCGGGAGATAAGTACCGAAAATTCAGAGAATCAATTGCCCGGGTTAAGGATGTGGGATATCAGGTGCTAAAGCCGGAGCCGACGTATATGGGGAAGCGGATTCCGATAAGCGGAAATGGGGATATGACGAATGACCGTCTATAATAAGCTGGCGGCGTACAGGAGAGCATGCTTTCTGTACGGTTTATTTTAATACAGATATTGGAATTGGTATGCTGAGGTAGTATACTGGTCATGGGACAGACTTAAGAGGAGCTGATGGGATCATGAAAAAGGGACGTCTAATCAGAAAAATTATCTGCATCGTATTTTTGATTTTATTATGCAGCACGGCGGCGGTTACTGTTTTTTTCGGGATAAAGGGCTATCAAATGTATCGGGCCGCTATATCGGAGGAATCACTTGAGAAAAGAATAGAGGAGGTTCGGGAAAAAGAACATTTTACGCATTATTCAGATTTGCCCCAGTTTTATATAGATGCCGTAATCTCGGTGGAGGATCATAGATTTAAGTCTCATCCCGGGATTGATGTGATTGCGATCTGCCGTGCAGTATGGACGGATATAAGGGCGATGTCTTTCAAGGAGGGCGGCAGCACGATTACACAGCAGCTTGCCAAGAATCTGCTTTTTACGAGAGATAAAACGCTTGAGCGTAAGGCGGCGGAGGTTTTTGCCGTATTTGCTATTGAATCGCAGTACAGTAAGGAGGAGATTTTGGAGCTTTATGTGAATGCCTCCAGCTTCGGAAGCGGCTATGAGACAATCTATGATGCCTCGAAAGGGTATTTCAAAAAGGTGCCGTCGGAGCTTACCGATTATGAAGCGGCTATGTTAGCGGGAGTGCCGAATGCTCCGTCGGTATATTCTCCGGATGTGAGTATGGAGCTTGCGGCTGAACGTGTCGGTCAAGTGCTTGACAGTATGGTAAGATACGGTTATGTAACGGAAGAAGAGGCTAAGCAGATAGAAAAGGATGGAATTTGAACATTGTTTTGACTTCAGAAATCAGTTATACTGTTTGTAGAGCGGGAAGCGGCTGATTTTTGAAGTTTTTTTATATAAAGAGGTGATTTTGTGGATTTTGTTCAGTATAAGTGTCCCTGCTGCGGAGCGGCGCTTCAGTTTTCTCCGGAAACGCAGAAGCTCTCCTGTGGCAGCTGCGGAAACCAGTATGATTTGGAGGCTTTGAAAAGCTATGAAAAAGAAGAAAAAGCCCCGGGAGAAGAGGATTTAAGCTGGGAATACCAGAAAGAGGCGAAAGGAGCGAAGCGTACCGAAGACGGAAAGTATCTCTGTCCTTCCTGCGGAGCGGAAATCGAGGCGGATGAGAATACCGTCAGTACTAGATGTCCCTATTGTGATAATGTGGTTGTTATTAAGGAGACTGCGTCAGGAAAGTATGAGCCGGATGTTATGATTCCTTTCAAAATAGAGGGGGACAGAGCAAGGCAGATGCTGGAAAGCTTTTGTAAGGGCAAGCGGCTTCTTCCGAAAAATTTTCGGGATAAAAGCTATCTTAAAAATCTGAAAGGGTATTATGTCCCCTATTGGCTATTTGATTGCAGGGCAAATGCAAGGATGAGCTTTGATGCGACGCGTGTAAGAATGTGGAGTGATTCGGATTACGATTATGTGGACACTTCTTATTATCTGGTAACCAGAGAGGGAAATATGGAGTTCTATCACGTGCCGGTGGATGGAAGTACAGAGATGGATGATGATACTACAGAGTCAATCGAGCCGTTTGATTACAGTGCTTTGACGGAATTCCAGCCGGCATACCTTGCGGGATATGAGACGGATAAATATGACGTGGATGCAGGGACAGCGCAGACGCGGGCAAAGGAGCGGCTTTATAACAGTGCGGAGCATATGCTCCGGGATACGATATATGGCTATGAGTCGGTAATTGTGAAGCGCAGAAGCCTGTCGGCGGAAAACGGAAAAGTGCATTATGCGCTGCTTCCGGTCTGGATGTTTGAAACGGTTTATAACGGTAAGAAATACCAGTTTGCAATTAATGGGCAGACCGGAAAAATGGTCGGTGAGCTTCCGGTGGATAAAAAGGTATTCTGGAAATATCTCTGTGGATTTACGGCGATTGGGACAGCGGTATGCTCCGTACTTGGAATTTTATTGTTTGGGGGTGTGCTGTAATGAAGAGGAAAGGATGGAAAGGCTTTTTGCCTGCCCTGGTTCTTTTGCTAGGTGTCTGCAGCGGCTTTGGTACAGAAGAAGTATACGGGGCGGATACGGTTTCGGAAATTGAGGGATGGGTGCAGGATGATGCGGATCTTCTTACAGAAGAAGAGGAGGATGAGCTGGAGCGGGAATGCGAAAGGCTTGCCGGTGAGCATCATGCAGGAATCTATATTATTACAACGGAGGACTTCGGCGGAGGAGATATTAAGAGCTGGCAGCGGAGGATTTTCGACGGATACGGTCTTGGCGATGAGTATAATGGAATCGGCGTGATGCTTGCTGTCAGTATGGCGGAGCGCGACTGGGGGCTTGTAGGCTTTGGTACGGCCGAGGAGGCGTTTTCTACATATGGACGGGAAAGAATCGGGGAATTCATTCTGGATGACCTTTCGGACGGCGAATTTTATGACGCATTTGCCAGATATCTGTCTCTTTCGGATGATTATTTTACTGCATGGGAGGATGGAAAGCCCTATACAGAGAACCACAGATACGGGGAGGGATGGCGGATTCCGGTTGTAATCGGAGCGGCGTTTCTGTTATCTCTTGCAGTGTCGGTGACGATTGTGTTATCGTGGAAAAGAAGTATGAATACGAGAGTGCGTCAGAGCGGGGCGATGGCCTATCTTAAAGCAGGAAGCTTTCACCTGCAGTATCAGGCGGACCAGTTTTTATATCACAGAGTCAGCCGTACAAAGAGGCAGAAAGAGAGCTCCTCCGGCAGCGGGGGAATGCATTCGGATCATTCGGGAACAAGCGGGAAATTTTAGATATAAGAAAAGGAGAGACGATTTATGGGATTATTGAAAGCGGCATTTGGAGCCGTAGGCGGAACATTGGCAGATCAGTGGAAAGAATATTTTTATTGCGACGCGCTGGATGCGGATGTATTGGTGGCGAAAGGACAAAAGCAGGTGTCCGGACGATACGCAGGCAGAAGAGGAGACGACAATGTGATTACGGACGGCTCACATATTGCGGTTGCGGACGGACAGTGTATGATTATCGTGGAAAATGGAAAGGTAATTGACGCGTGCGCTGAGCCGGGAGCCTATACCTATGAAAGCGGAACCAGCCCGTCGGCATTCGGCGGATCCTTTGTAGAAGGAGTTGGAGAAATAGCAAGAGAAGCGTGGGAGCGTTTTCAGTTTGGCGGAGGCGCAGGAAAGGTTCAGAGAATTTACTATGTAAATATTAAGGAAATTCCGGGGAATAAATACGGCACGCCGAATCCGGTCCCTTTCCGCGTCGTAGACAGGAATATAGGGCTTGACGTGGATATTTCGATTCGCTGCAACGGCGAGTATTCCTATCGGATTGTCAATCCTATGGTGTTTTATGCAAATGTATGCGGGAATACCGGCAATGTATATACAAGAGATCAGATTGATTCTATGTTGAAATCGGAGCTTTTAACAGCGCTGCAGCCAGCTCTTGCGAAGCTTTCCGAGACAGGAATCCGTTACAGTGCCCTGCCCGGACATACGATGGAAGTAGCAGACGCGTTAAATGAGGTGTTGTCTAAGAAATGGACGCAGCTTCGGGGAATTGTGGTTTATTCTTTCGGAATCAACAGTGTGACGGCATCAAAAGAAGATGAGGATATGATAAAGCAGCTTCAGAAGTCGGCAGTGATGAGAGACCCGAATATGGCGGCGGCAGCGCTGGTTGGAGCACAGGCGGACGCCATGCGCTCGGCGGCGGCGAATACGGGCGGCGCGATGAGTGGTTTTATGGGAATGGGAATGGCACAGCAGGCCGGCGGATTTAATGTTCAGAATTTATATGCGATGGGACAGGCACAGCAGGCTGCTCCGGCAGAGCCGTCAGGCTGGCGCTGCAGCTGCGGGGCGGTAAATACGGGAAAATTCTGTTCCGAGTGCGGGAAAGCGAAACCGGTGCAGTAGGCTTATGGATGCCCGGGCTTTTCTTTGCCGTCTATAAGATAATCATAGGAAACATGGAATATTTCGGAGAATGCCTTTAATTCCAAATCCGTGACATATCGCTGATTTGTTTCAATCCTTGTGATTACGTTTTTATCAATGTCGTATCCTGCAAGCTGAAGCATATAAGCGAGATATCTTTGAGAATAATGGTTTTGTTTCCGGAGTTCAATTAATTGCCGACTGACGAGATTTTTCTCTCCGGTTTTTGTTCGTGGTTTCGGCATATAGCCTGCCTCCTTTCAATGATTATTTCTTCATGTGTCTCATTTTTTGCACTTTTTATTGATTTTACCCGGAAAACAATGTAAAATCGGTTGTAAAAATGAGACATACAAATAACTAATCAGAAAGGAATAAAACGTATGAAGAGAGACAGCGCAGAATTTAAACAGAGGATATTTGATTTAATGAACGGTTCGTTGGATTTGGAAGAATTATCTGTGCCGGAAAGTGAAATTGTGAAGAATGAATTTGAAGAAGGCGGGATATGCGCCGGGTTGTATCAGGATATTTATGATGCGAAAAAGCGTATCTGTAAAAAGCTTGGGGTAGAGGAGGATTCAGATGTAGAGCTTATTATCGGGAATCTTCTGGAAATCGGAGAGCGCCAGTCTATGAAGATGTATGATTATGGAAGAATATTTTCCTGAAATAATGTAATAAGAAAGAGCTTGCAAAAAGAAAGGCAGCGGCCCGTGAGGAAACATTCATCAATTGTGATGAAAGCCGGGAGGGCTTAGCTGCCTTTGCTCATAATACATAAGATTCCTCCGGTTAGCAAAAACTGTTTTCTATAACCCCTGGAAGCAAGGTATAGACAGAACAGCCAATCTGTTTTTCAAACAGCGTTTTAATCTCTAAAATTTTTTCCCATCTGCCGACCGTTGCCGGATGAACGCCGTATCGTATTGTTACGTCAACAAATCTTTTTTCCAAAAGGCAGAATCCAGTCGGCATAGCCAGTGAATCGCATAGCTGCACCAGACGGTCATAGTCATCGTATACGGCATTTGCAACAAACTTTTTTAGAAACATGTAATCATCGTTATTTATGTCGAATTTTCCGATAGAAGTGTCAATATCCTGCAGCATAAATGCATGGGATATACATATCTGCGCCGCTTTTTCCCATCCGCGTTTCATACAGTAGCGATATCCGTCTATCAGATGCTTTTCTGAAGTCACTCCGGCATAACGTCCAATATCGTGTAACAGTCCGAAAAGATAAGCTTGTTCGGCAGATAAATTTTTACAATGCAACGCAATATTTTTACAGGCTTTTGCTACATACCGGGAATGCTCTGTCCATGCTCCCGGATTGGATTCTGACGCTTCCTTCAAAGCCTGTTCGGCCGTCTGTCTGTTTAATTCCATGTTATCCTCCTTTTATAAGAGCGGCGAATGATAAGCCGCTTTCTGTAAACAAACGGTTAATTTTACAAATTGAATTATATCACAATTTACGGAGGCGTGAAAATGATTTCCATAATTTAATAAAAAGTGTTATGTATCAGCTGCTTAAAAAATGAAAAACTATATTGACACTGTGTAAAAATAGTACTAATATAGTTACACGATGTCAGAATAAAAAAGAAAGGAGGGATACAATGCCGAAAGGATCGCCGGAACTTACAGAAAAACGAAAAAATGAAATTTTAGATGCCTGTGAAAAGATTTATAGAATACAGGGATTTTATGGAGTAACAATTAAGGAAATCAGCACAGAAATCAGCCTTACAAGACCTGCAATCTATAACTATTTTGAAACAAAGGAAGAGATTTTGCTTGGGCTGCTCTCCAGGGAATATGAAGAGTGGTGCGTGGAGCTTGAAAAGCTGATTGTACCTGCAAAGGTTTTGAACCGGACCGGGCTTTCTGCACAGATGGCGCATACTCTGGAAGATAAGGAAACACTTTTGAGGATTCTGAATATGAATCTTTTTGAAATTGAGCAGAACAGCCGTGTGGAACGTCTGGCCGAATTCAAAAAATTATTCCAGAGGTCTGTTACGGCAATGAATGAAATTTTGAAAGCGTATAAGCCGGATGTGGCCGATTTGGAATGTGAGGAGTTTTATGAAACATTTTCAGCATTTTTATTTGGCGTGTTTCCTTTTACAAAGCATACGGAAAAACAAAAGGAGGCTATGGAGCTTGCAAACGTCAAAATGAACGAGCCTGGCATTTATGACATGGTAGATCGATGTCTTTTGAAGCTGATTCCGGAGAAAAAATAAGATCCATAGCAAAAAGGAGGATATAAGATTATGAGTAAAAATTTGGTTGCATATTTCTCTGCCAGCGGTGTTACCGCCAGGGCAGCAAAAAATTTAGCGGAAGCTTCGGGTGCAGATTTGTATGAAATTCTGCCGGCAGTTCCTTATACTTCGGCGGATCTGAACTGGAATGATAAAAAGTCCCGCAGCTCTTTGGAAATGGCCGATCAGTCGTTCCGTCCGGAACTAAAAAGTCAGGATGCACCGATTGCAGGACATGACACAATTTTTCTGGGCTTTCCGATTTGGTGGTATCAGGCGCCGACAATTATTAACCGATTTTTGGAGAGTTATGATTTCTCCGGTAAAAAAATTGTATTGTTTGCAACATCCGGGGGAAGCGGTTTCGGAAAGACGGCGGAGAAGCTTAAGGGAAGTGTTGCGGCAGATACAGAGATTCTGGAAAGAAAGATGTTAAATGGAAATCCATCCCGGGAAGAGCTGGCTGCCTGGGTGGAGAACCTGTAACAACAGTGTTTTGAAGCTGTTGTCAGAATACGGAAACAGCGGAACCGGCGCGGCAAAAGTCCGCGCCGGTTTTACCGAACTATTTCAGAAATAAATGAATCATCTTTTCGTGTAAGCTTTTATATGGCTGATACCGCATAGGCAGGTCAAGCCAGGTCTTTTTATCTACGATGCTCTTATTGTGTGAAAAAGTGTTAAAACCGTCCTTTCCGTGATAAGAACCCATGCCGCTTGCGCCGAAGCCGCCAAAGCCCATTTCGCTGGTGGCAAGGTGGATGATCGTATCGTTTATGCACCCGCCGCCAAAGCCGCAGCGGGAGGTTACTTTCCGTGCAGCTGCCTTATCAGAGGTAAAAAGATATAATGCCAGTGGGTGCGGCATGGAATTAATATTACGTATTGCTTCCTCGAGGGAATCATAGGTGAGAACCGGCAGAACGGGTCCGAAGATTTCCTCCTGCATAACAGTGTCTCCGAAAGTTACGTTATCCATGACTGTCGGCTCAATTCTAAGGCTTTTCTTATCGCCGTTCCCTCCCCAGGCTACTTTATCCGCATCAATTAGTTTCTGGATTCGTTCAAAATGCTTCTCGTTAATGATTTTTCCATAGTTTTCACGCGCAAGCGGGTTCTTGCCGTACTGCCTTTGAATTTGCTTTTTGATTTCCTTTATGAGGCGCTCTTTGATACTGCGGTCACAGTATATATAATCAGGCGCGACGCAGGTCTGCCCGCAGTTTAAATATTTTCCGAAAACGATTCTTCTTGCGGCAAGCTTTATATTGGCGCTCTTTTCAACAATGCAGGGGCTTTTTCCGCCAAGCTCCAGTGTGATAGGGGTAAGAGTATCAGAAGCACAGCGCATAACCTCTTTTCCCACTGCCTGACTTCCGGTAAAGAAAATATAGTCAAAATGTTCATGGAGAAGACAGGTGTTTTCCGCGCGGCCTCCGGTAACAACGGCGACGTATTTCTCATCGAAGCATTCATTCAATATTTCACGGATGATTTCGCCTGTGCAGGGAGAATAGGCGCTTGGCTTTACAACGGCTGTATTTCCGGCGGCAATGGCATCCACAAGCGGGTCGATGGTTAGAAGAAACGGGTAATTCCATGGACTCATAATCAGGGTAACGCCGTAGGGCGACGGCTTTTTATAGCTTCTTGAATGGAATTGCGCGAGGGGCGTATGTACATTCTTTTCTTTAGCATAGGAATGAATATGCTTCAGCATGTAGCTGATTTCGCTTAACACAAGGCCTGTTTCACACATATATGTTTCAAACGGGCTTTTTCCCAAATCTCTTTTTATGGCTTCATTGATTTTTTGTTCATTTTTTAAAATGATTTCCTTTAATTTTTTCAGGGCCTGTATACGGAATTCTACAGGAAGTGTTGCGCCGGTGTAAAAATAGGAGCGCTGCCCGCTTATAATTTTTTTGATTTCAGCTTCTGTCATCGTTGTTTTCCTCCGTTTCCATGAGAATGTAATAGAATCGCTCAAGCTCCTGTGCGTCCATCAGGACAGGGACGGGATAAAGCGGATTTGCTTCTTTGTCCGCGTAATGGGCCAGCCTGGGGATGTCTTCCTCTCGTATTTCCTTTATTGTATCACCAATGCCGAAGCGTGTCTTCATATTTCGGATTTCATTGATAAATAGTCTGGCAGCCTCGTCCCGCGGGGTATTTTTATCGGCTATACCCGCCGCTATTGCCAGACGGCGCAGCTTTTTGTAAATGCGCTTTCCGTAAGCCTCCAGAACAAAGGGGAGAAGGACGGCGTTGGCAAAGCCGTGGGGGACATTGTATTCACCGCCGAGGGAATGCGCTACGGCATGTACGTATCCGACGTAGGATTTTGTGAAAGCGCAGCCGGCATAGAAAGAGGCGTGCAGCATATTTCTCCTTGCATTAATATCCTTTCCGTCCTTATAGACCGTGTCGATGTTTTCGAATATCAGACGGACAGCCAGCAGTGCGTCTTTCCGTGTCCGATGGGTCGTAGAATTGCCGATATAGGCTTCGACGGCGTGGGTAAGCGCATCCATGCCGGTCTCGGCGGTTATAGAGGGCGGAAGACTCAGGGTTACCTTTGGGTCAAGCACTGCGTAGCGCGGAATCAGCGGGAAATCGTTAATGGCGTATTTGTGCCTTGTTTCGGCATCCGTGATAACGGCGGCCAGCGTGGTTTCGCTTCCGGTTCCGGCTGTGGTCGGAATGGCAATGAGAAGAGGAAGACGCCGGCGGACCTTAAGAATGCCTTTCATTTTTGCAAGAGACTGTTTAGGCTTAACAGCGCGTGCCCCTACGGCCTTTGCACAATCAATGCTGGATCCTCCGCCCAGGCCTATAATAGCGTCGCAGCCGCGAGAAAAATAAAGCTCCAGCGCATCACAGACATTTGCTGTTGTAGGATTAACAACGGTCTTATCGTAGATAGCATAGGAAAGATCGTTTTCTGTCAGTGCTTTTTCCAGCCGTTTCGTCAGCCCAAGCTTCATAATGCGGGCGTCGGTAACAATCAGTATATGGCTGCAATTTTTTCCTTTAATGATGTCGGGCAGTGCCTTGATGCTGCCTGCAATTTCCGGTTTCCGGTAAGGTAAAAACGGAATTGCGATTTTAAATGCTGTCTGGAATGTCCGGCAGTATGCCTTTTTCAGTGGATTCATGTGAATGCTTCTTCCTTTCCTGTTCCTTTGTTTTTTTGTTCAGCCTTTCCGCTTCTTTGCAGAGCAGATCCAGATTATCCGCGATTTTAAATAATACACGGTAAAAGATCTGCCGTTCCGTATCGGTCAGGCCTGCTCCGCCTGCCATTGTAGAACGGAGAATCAGGTCGGATACCTTTTGAGCGTATTCGTTTCCTATGTCAGTGAGAACGGCCCTTGCACGGTATTTTTTTTCACCTGCGGCAAGAGGATAGTGTATAAAATGCTTTTGCTCCAGGTCGGTTAAGATACGCGAAATCCCCGCTTTGTCCTCCCGGCATAGCCTGCACAGGCCGGAGGCGGTAAGTCCGTCCGGATTTTGGGTAAGATAATAAATACACATAACATGGGTGCTTTTTAGTCCCAGAGAGCCCATGCAGCTTTTTTTAATTTTACGGATGCTTTTAGAAATGCGGGAAATTCCGATTGTCAGCTGTTCAAATCTTTTTATCATAAGGACCTCTTTTTTTGTAAAAGTTGATTAATCAACGTTTATCCATGAAATAATATAACAAGAGAGGAGGGGATTGTCAATAGAACGGTTCTTTTGGTTTTATTACATAAAAAGAAATTGACAAAATATATGGGGGGGGTAAAATATACTCAGACAATAATCGGAGGCATTCCGAGGATAATCGGAAAGTTTCAGAAATTTCAAAAAAACAATCGGAAAGGTATGAGGAAAGAAAAGAATGAGAAAAAGATATTTAGCATTGTTTTTAGTAATTGCCACTGTATTCGTTCAGGCAATTGGAACAGGGCAGACGGTAAAAGCGGCGGAGGCTGCGGCAGAAACAGCGTCAGAGGGAGATGCGTTGCCGGAGGAAAAGCAGGGGGCAGAAGAAGATGTAATGCCGGAGGAAAAGCAGGAGGAAGAGAGGAAAGAAAAAAAGAGTATGCCAAAGGCTCAGGAAATAAGTCCCCAGTCAGACGGTATTGAGGGGAATTTGACCATTCTTTCGGCGGATGGGCAGGAGCTTCAGGATGGCGCCCAAATATGGATTTATGAGGACGAGACAAAAAGCTTTTCTGTAGAGCGGGAATCTTCGGAAATTGTATGGGAAATCGGGTATTCTGACGGGAACGGAGAGGATATCCTGTTTCAGGCCGGAGCCGCGGATAACCCGGTAACATGGGAAATTTCAGGAAATACAATCGCAATTACCGGAAAAAAGGAAACGGCGCAGGAGAATGTTTTTGTCCATGCAAAATGCGGGGATGAAATTGCCACGTTGTGGCTTGATGTCAAACAGAATATTTTGGAGGTGCGTTTGGGCCTTGAAGATGAGGTTCGGGTTCTTCAGGGGAGTGAGACGTCCATTGGCTCAGAAATGGGAGATATTTTTGTAGAAAATGCGGAGTATCCAGAGGGAGCTGCATTTTTTTTCCAGACACGTAGTATGAAATCAGCAGATGAGACTATTGCAGATGTGGCGTATGAAGACGAATGGAGAGTTTACGGAAAAAAGGTTGGACGTACCAGTGTTGCGGTTGAATATTACGCGGAAAACGAGCCCGAAAAGATAATGAAAAAGGATGTAGCGGTTATTGTTACGGATGAGGAGTATTCTATAGATATTGTATCCGCAGAGGGAAACAGCCTTGAGACAGAGGTTCTTTTCGGAGATACGGTTGATTTGACGGCGAATGTTACAGGAGTGCGTCTGGACGAGAATGGAGAATATGAGTCGATTGATTTCATACCCCCGGGGGAGATAGAGATCGACTGGTCTTATGAGGCGGATTCGGCAGGAGAGGTCACCGCGTTTACGCCGGAGGCGGAAAGATGTACGGTGACAGTTGGGAAGTCCGAAAATTTAGAAAGTTATGCGGTGATAGTAAAAGCCTCGATAAGTAAAAATGGAGAAAATATAGGATTTCAGCTATATCATATCGGTGTTTCCGGTTCGTATTATCTTCTTGAGTCAGGTTCCGTTAATACAGATATACAGCAGGGTGAAAGTACAGAAATTAGCGGGCTTGGACTGTATGGTTATCAATATTCTGAAGCGGGAAAAGAGAGAGAACCGGTGCGTGATGCAAGATTCAGCTTCCAATATGACGAAAACATTTTCCGGATTACGGATTCAGACGGAGCTGTGATTAACAATGAAATTGACGGTGAGGAGCCGAACGTGCAGGCGGCTGATTTTGTGATTGAAAGACTTGGGATACAAAGCGGGAATATACGGGTTTGTGCATGGATGAAAGATGAAAATGACGGATGGATTCAGAAAGCGTCAAAGGAGTGGTTATTTGACTGGTGTTCGGTAGAGGATGTGAATTTTGATAAGGAATATCTCAATATTTTTTCCAGTTCGGATTATGACAAAAGTGAAGTCGGGACATTAAGCGTAAACACGGAAAATCTTCGGAATTATACAATAAAATGGGAGGTTGGAATAGATAATGATAATGAAGAACCTGATGAGTATGGCAACTCCAGAGCCATTATATTGGACGAGAATTCCTATACAACATCAGGAAATGAGATTACCCTGGATGCAGATACATTGAAACAGGCATGTATGGAGTATAACATGGAATGTACACAGCTGCATGGATATGTCCGGGCGGAAATAACGGTTGGCGAAGTGGCGGTAGCGGAAGCGTATGCAGTGCTTGAGATCCGTACCCCGGAATACCGTTTATCTGATGCGGGTCTGAATAAATCAGGAGAAGCTGCAAAGGGAAGCTGTCTGTATTATCAGAAAAATTGGGATTGTTATGTTAAAAACCAGGCGTATCCTGACGGCGAGCAGATTCCGGTTACCATTAACAGTATTGAAATTGGAAGTACAGACGGAGGGGAAGCTGTATGGGAACGGCAGGAGGAGGACGCTGAAAATTTCTTTCTGAAAGCGATGAGGTGCGGAAAGGCTTCTCTTACGATAAAAACAAGCAGCGAGGAGCTTGGAGAAAGGGACTTTATTATACATACAAATGTATTGAATGAAATTTATTCGTTAGAGGCGGATCGGCAGGAATGGGCTCTTCTGCCCGGAGAATCAAAACAGATGAAAGTTAATGTTATACGCGGATTTTACAATGAGAAAGAGGGTATGATGGAATATGAAGAAATAAAAGATCCGGGGGCTTATACACTTGACTATGTATCTGAACACAGACTTATTACTGTTGGGAAAGATGGAATATTAACAGCATCCAAAAATGTGGACGGGAATGAATGGTGCCAGATACGTGTTACGCTTACCGTACCGGGTGAAAGCGGAGAGCCTTATGTATATACGGAAGAAATAGGCATTCCTGTCTGTATGGGGCATAAATTTGTCAGAGTAGGGACAGAAGCGGCAAGCTGTAACGAGGAAGGCTATGTTGAGTGGGAATGCACGGAATGCTATATGACGAGGATAGAAAAGGTTCCGAAGACAAGCCATTCCTATGTTGAAACAGGAAGAAAGCCTGCGAGCTGTACCGCCAACGGTTCTGTGACAAAAAAATGCAGCCGATGCGGAGCGACGAGTACAGAGACGCTCCCCAAAACAGGCCATTCCTTTGGCCCATGGGCTGTGACAACGAAGCCTACCGCATTAAAGCAGGGGGTAGAGACAAGAACCTGTAAAGTGTGCAGGAAAGCGGAGACAAGGAATATTAAAAAACTGAAAGCTACGATTAAATTAAATGTAAAAAGCATTATTCTTAAGGTAAAGCAGTCTACGACAGCCATAGAGGTAACAACGGCAAAAGGTGACAGCGTTAAATCATGGAAGAGCAGTAATACAAAAATAGCCGCCGTAACATCAAAAGGAAAGATTACCGGGAAGAAAGCCGGAACGGCGAAGATAACGGTAACGTTAAAGAGCGGCGTAAAAGCGACGGTTAACGTAAAGGTGCAGAAAAAGGCTGTTGTAACAAGCAAGCTGGCCGTAACCGGAAAAACGGTAAAGATTAAGGGCAATAAGCTCACGCTGAAAAAGGGAAAGAGCGAGACGTTAGTAGCGGCATTAACGCCGGTTACCAGTCAGCAGAAAGTAACCTACAAAACTTCAAATAAAAAGATAGCGGCTGTAAATTCAAAGGGAAAGATTACGGCGAAGAAACTGGGCAAGGCAAAAATTACGGTACAATCAGGGAAGAAGAAAGTAGTAATTACGGTAACGGTAAAGAAATAAAAATGAAGTTGGGGACGGGGTAAAATTAAAAAAACCCCGTCCCCAGGTAAAGAGAAAGCGGGCGCCCACAAATGTGGGAGGCCCGCTTTCTCCGAGATTAAAATAAGTCTGGGCTGCATCAACAGACAACGAATCCGAGAATATTATTATGGGGTAGGATTCGCCGTTTGAGGGGGCTTAAATAGGGGATTTATTTTTGCCTCTGTTGATTTTCAGCCTGTATTTATCATATGATAAAATATAAGAAAAATCAATATTCTCGTATATACTTTTATTGTTGAAACCGTATAAATAATATATAATGATGTCAGGAACCGGAAAGGAGAAAGCTTCATGGGAGAGCAGTTAACGCAAAATGATGTGAAAAAAATAAAGGAAGAGATAGAATACCGAAAGATTGTAGTAAGAAAGAGGGAGCTGGAGGCTGTAAAGGAGGCAAGAGCGCAGGGGGATTTAAGCGAAAATTTTGAATATAAGGCGGCAAAGCAGGATAAAAACCGTAATGAAAGCCGCATTCGTTATTTGGAGAAAATGCTGAAAAATGCCAGAATTGTATCGGACGAATCCAAAGAGGATGAGGTTGGCATCAACAATACGGTGACTGTATATTTTGAGGAGGATGACGAGACGGAAGAATATCGTCTTGTAACCAGTGTCAGAGGAAATTCCATGCAGGGACTTATCAGTATTGAATCTCCGATGGGAAAAGCGCTTCTTGGACATAGAGCCGGCGACAGAGTGCTGGTAAAAGTAGACGGAGACGCGGATTACTATGTCGTAGTCAGAAAGATAGATAAAACGACGGATGATTCTGAGGACAGGCTGCGGAAATTCTAATGTATTTCCGGGGGGGATGCATGTCCGAAAAGACAGACGCAGGACATGTCTGGGACAGTGTTTCCTATTGCATATATATATGATTTTCAGAGTATAATAGGCCTGCAGTAAAAAAAAGAACAACAGGGGAGCTTGCGTATCAAGCAGGCTGAGAGTGGACTGAATCGTCCAGACCCGGAAACCTGATTTGGGTAATGCCAACGTAGGGATATATCATCTCATCATTCGACTATTTTCAGCGGATATGCCTTACGGGCATATCCGTATTATATTGGAGGCAAGTCTGGGGCGGCAGAAGGATTCTGCCGCCTTTGTAGTCTAATACCAACTTGTGTTGTTGACAAACAGCATAAGATTTGCTACACTAACAATAGTCAATAAATTGACTGTACTGTAATTGACTTTTAAGGAGGTGGCTGATATAACAAAGGAAACCAAGAAAAACGCATATCTGTATTGTAAATTTCGGGATGAGCAGCTTGCATTGTATGATGAGTACGCTAAACGCCACGGAATGTTGATGAAAACACTGTTAGTAGTTAATGTTCTATTTTATGACGATTTCTATGGCAAAGGCGGCGTAACACAGACAGAGATTTGTCAGCGCACCTTTCAGTCTAAACAAACGGTCAATCTGATTATACGAAATCTCTTAAGCGAAGCATATGTAACGGTTGAAGAACGAAAAGAAAATAAACGGGAGAAATTAGTGCGGATAACCGAAGCGGGCAAGGCTTACTGTGAAAAAGTCGTCCGCCACATCACATGGGCAGAAGATACGGCAATGTCTATGTTTACACAGGAGGAGCAAAAACAGTTAATTGCGCTCTCACGGACATTTACAAAAAACTTGACAGAGCTAATCAATAAAGAAACGGAGGATTAAAACATGGAACTTTACGAAGCAATTAACAAGAGGAAAACTACGAGGGAATTTTTAGACACAGAAGTTGATTTTGAGGTCATAAAAAGAATTTTGGAAGCAGGAAACAAGGCTCCCACTTGGGATCATAACCGTAATTGGCAATATATCGTTATGAGAACCGATGAAGAAAAAGAATATGCCTTTTCTGAAGCCAAAGCGATTGCAGATAAATTCGATGCCGACAGGTATCTGAATATGCCCAGACCTTACCCAATTACATTGGGGCAAAAAATGTACGGTTATGCTATGCCTAAACAATATACCATGCTGAAAGACGCATCATATGTAATTATTCCTTTGTTTAAATCAAAAGAATTGAACGGCGAGTATGTATCCAAATTAAATCCTTTCGCTACTATTTGGTGTGTAATAGAAAATATCTTTTTGGCGGCAACGGCAGAAGGCTTATCGTGCTCAATGCGCATACCGCTGAATAAAGAACACGATATTGTCAAGAAAAAACTGAAAGTGCCGCCGACCTATATGATATCCGTATTTATCGGTATTGGCTATGCAAATCCCGAAGAACCGCAATTAGAGCAATATAATCCCGATATAGACAAACAAATCCGCTTTGGGAGATGGAAATGATTATAAAAGAAATTATGACAAAAAGCATTATATCAAAAACAAATTTGCCCGTTTGTGAGTATGCGGTCAATCCCTATGTGGGATGTACTCACGCTTGCAAATACTGTTATGCTTCTTTTATGAAACGCTTTACAAACCATCACGAACCGCGGGGCGAGTTTCTTGACGTGAAGCATTGGGATAAAATTAAAAACCCGAAAAAATATGCGGGCAGGGAATTGTTTATCGGCTCTGTTACAGACCCGTATAATCCGCAGGAGGAAGTCTATGGACGCACAAGAACTTTGTTGACCGAGTTGCAAGGCAGCGGAGCAAAACTCTCTATCGCAACAAAATCAGACTTGATTTTGCGTGATTTGGATTTGATAAAGACATTTCCCGACGCCCGTGTGTCATGGTCAATCAATACGCTTGATGAAATATTCAAAGAGGATATGGATAAAGCGGTGTCTATTGAACGTCGTCTTGCTGCTATGAAAGCATTTAACAAAGCCGGTGTCCGTACTACCTGTTTTATCTCGCCTATTTTCCCGGCGATTACTGATGTAAAAGCGATTATTGAACGGGCAAAAGGATACTGTAATTTGATTTGGCTGGAAAATCTCAATCTTCGTGGTAAATATAAGGCGGTTATCATGGACTACATTGCTGAGAAATACCCAAACTTGCTTTCCCTCTACCAAGAGATTTATAACCGAGGTAACCGTAGCTATTAGGAAAATCTTGACGCAGAATTACGAGAGTATGCTGCTGAAATCGGACTTGATTATGTGACAAATGACGATAGTATGAGCAGACCTTTTTTTGCGCCGCCCGTGATTGTCAATTATTTTTATCACAGCGAAATTAAAAAGTCAGCACGAAAAGGTGGTGAGAATAATGCCTGAATTACCTGAAATAGAAACAATCAAAAGTGTAGTTGAGCCGCAGATACAAGGACTTACGATTGAAAATGTGCTTGTTAACCGCCCAGAGGTCATTGCACATCCGACAGCAGATGAATTTTGTGAAAATGTGACAGGACAGGTAATCGGTTCTATGGCACGCAGAGGGAAATTTCTGATTATTAATTTGGGCAATAAAAACAAGATAATTTTGCACTTGCGAATGACGGGTTGTTTACTTGTTACGACCTCCGATTATCAACTGGAAAAGCATACACACATCATTATGCAATTAAACAATGGAATGGAACTACGTTTTTCTGATACTCGTCGTTTCGGGCGGTTTTGGCTGATACGAAATGATGAAAAAGATACATACAGCGGTATTGAAAAGTTGGGATTAGAGCCACTGTCTGCCGAGTGCAACACCGAATATCTACAATCCCAATTGAAGAAACGAAAAAAAGCAATCAAAGAGTGTCTGCTCGACCAAAGCGTGATTGCTGGAATAGGCAATATTTATTCTGATGAAATCCTGTATCGTGCAAGGATAAATCCCTCTGCCCCCGCAAATGGCCTGAGCATTAGCGAATGGGAACGCCTAGCCTTTGAGATTGCCGACTGCTTGCGTTATTTCATTGATAAAAATAGTATCTCTCAAAAGGATTATTTGACAACAAAAGGTCAGGACTACCGCAATACTCCATTTTTGCAAGTGTACGGTCACGCCGACGAGCCTTGCCCGAATTGCGGAAATACATTGTGTCGTATCGTTATCAGCGGTAGGAGCAGCGTGTATTGTCCTGCTTGTCAAAAATAAGAAGAATGGAAATGCTGATATGAAAAGAAACACAGAATGGATACGCTGCCCTGTTTATGGTAACAAAACCCGTGATAGAATTAGAGAAGATACGGTTTTGAAAAACTATCCTCTCTATTGCCCGAAATGCAAACAGGAAACTTTGATTAAAGTTAAAAGCTTAACAGAATATATATCTCCTATAACCGTAGAGGTCGCAGAGCCTTTGCGGTTTTTCTTTTGTCGTTTTTTATCGGAATGTGCCGCAGGGCTGTTCCCACTGTTGGCTGTCGTTCGCCACCTTTCCAATCTGGATTAGTTAAATGGCAATCTTCTTGACCTGACGGTCAAGAAGCATCGTAGGCAAAAGCCTGCTCAATTCGGATTGGAGGAAATAAGGAATGGCATACAACCACGGACGTGAGGACAAGAAATGGCGTATCTGGAAAGAAGCCGAGGAAAAAGTGCTGCGTGAGCATGGCGTTGATGAAGCGGTCATAGAGCAAATCCGCATGGAGGACAGGGCGGACTTTAATTCCAAGATACTTGTTTCGGAGCGTGAGAAAATGGCAGACGGAACGGTTAGGCAGCGTATGCTTATGATGACGGTAGAAGAGGGAGCGGAGTATATTCGGAGTCACTATGCTCCTGAGGAAGACACAGAGGAGATTACACGGGGAGTTCTGGCTATTGTGGAGGAGTTTTATTGTTTTGAAGTTCTGTTAAAGGAGGGGACAGAAGAGCTTCTCCATGAGCTTTGGAAACGCCGGATACCGATAACGGCGGCAACCTCAAGTGAAAGAAGCTGCGTGGAGGCGGCTTTTGAAAGGCTTGGTGTGAGAAAATATTTTAAGGCTATCTTCACCTGCTCCGAGGTGGGCGCAGGGAAAACAAAGCCTTTCGTCTATCAAAGAGCGACGGAATATCTCGGCATAGAGCCGGAAGAGGCCTGTGTGTTTGAGGATGCGCTTTATGCTCTTGAGACGGCAAAGAAAGCAGGCTTTCGGACGGTGGGAATCTACGATGAGGCAGGTAAGGGAGAGCAGGCCATGCTGGAGAGGCAGGCGGATATTTATCTTCCGGAACTGGTGAAGCCCCAGAGTTTTTGGGATTTTGTTTCGGATATGGAAAGGGACGGTGAAAATGAGAACAGCATTGACAATAGCGGGAAGTGATTCCAGTGGGGGTGCAGGCATTCAGGCGGATATAAAGACAATGCTTGCAAACGAGCGTGCAAAGGGGTATATTGAAAAGCGATTATTTCAAATAGTGCAGAGTGAACGATAGCAATCTTATTTTCTTCGACATTATCCTTTCTTTTTTAAATGAAATGACTTATAATGAAAAAAGGGAATATTTCAGAATATATCTGACAATAAGGAGGACGTAATATGAGACAGGTATGGGAAGATATCAAAGAATTTTTTACAAGAGACTGGACAATGACAGAGAAAATATTAATCATTATATGCTGTATACTTCTCGGTATGATAAAAGGCTTTTTCCTCGCACCGATAAAAAAGGGAATTAATTGCGGATGCAATAATGGAAATAACTACAACGGTCTGGACGATGAATTCTGGATTGACGATGAGGAATAGAAAATCAGCGGAGCGCTGCCGGATAACCAGGCTTTGGTTATTCGGCGGCATTCTTTTTTGCCGCATTGACAAGGAGCCGTTTTCTGATTATAATAGGAGCATATGGAACAAGGGCGTTTTCATCCGTGTATGAGAACGCCCTTTTTGGGACGGGGGAACGTAGCCGGAGGCGAGGCTGCCCCGTCCCAAAACGAGCGGAGCGAGTTGCCGAGAGGCATAGAAAGAGCCGGAGGCGAGGCAGCCCCGTCCCAAAACGAGCGGAGCGAGTTGCCGGGAGTCATAGAAAAAGCCGGGAGGCTAGGAGGTAGAACATGAACAGTTACACACGCGAGGATATCATACGTTTAGTGGAAGAGGAGGATGTGGGCTTCATCCGTCTGCAGTTCACGGATATATTCGGAACCTTTAAAAATGTGGCGATTACGCCTGCCCAGCTTGAAAAGGCTCTGGATAATCAATGTATGTTTGACGGCTCTTCAATTGAGGGGTTTGCAAGAATTGAGGATTCGGACATGTATCTGTGCCCGGATTTGAACACCTTTGAGATATTTCCGTGGAGGCCTCAGCAGGGCAAGGTAGCACGCTTAATCTGCGATATTTATAAGGCGGACGGAACGTCCTTTGAAAGCGATCCGAGGTATGTGCTCAAAAAGACGATAAAAGAAGCGGCAGATATGGGATATACCTTTGACGTGGGGCCGGAATGTGAGTTTTTCCTGTTCCATACGGACGATGACGGGCTGCCGACGACGATATCCCATGAACAGGCAAGCTATTTTGACTTAGGGCCTCTTGATTTGGGGGAAAATGCCAGACGGGATATTGTGCTGACTCTGGAGGAAATGGGGTTTGTCATTGAATCTTCCCATCATGAGATAGCGCCGGCGCAGCATGAGATTGATTTTCGATATGATGAAGCGCTTATGACGGCCGATAATATTATGACCTTTAAGCTGGTTGTTAAGACGATTGCCAGGCGTCACGGACTCCATGCCACTTTTATGCCGAAGCCGAAGTACGGGGTAAGCGGTTCGGGAATGCATACGAATATGTCGCTGAGTCGGAATGGGGTCAACGCATTTATTGATAAATCAGATGTGCGCGGATTAAGTAAGGAGGCATATTATTTTATCGGCGGGATTATGAAGCATATAAAAGCCGTTACCTTTATTACGAATCCCCTTGTGAATTCCTATAAAAGGCTGGTTCCGGGATATGAAGCGCCGGTTTATATTGCGTGGTCGGCAAAGAACCGTACTCCTCTGATTCGCATTCCGTCGTTAAACGGCTCCTCGGCGAGAGTTGAACTTAGAAGTCCGGATCCGTCTGCGAATCCGTATCTTGCACTGGCGGTATGTCTGGCGGCGGGGCTTGAGGGTATTCGAAATGAGATTCTTCCCCCGGACAGCGTAGACCTTAATATATTTGAAATGACGGAGGAGGAGCGAAAGGATACAGGAATAGAGAAGCTCCCGGGAAGTCTTCTTGAAGCGGCGAGAGAATTTGAAAGGGATGAATATATCCGGCAGGTATTGGGTACGGATTTGTCCAGGAAATATATTAAAGCAAAAACAAAGGAGTACGCGGATTACCGCGGACAGGTTACAGATTGGGAGCTTGCCAGATATTTACATGTGATTTAAACACTTTTTTGTCGAATCATAGCGGAGGACTTGTAAGAAAGACAGGGGGTGTCGGTTTTGGTAGGCGTTATTGTTGCATTTCCGAATCGGGACAATGCTGCCGGAATCCGTAATCTTCTGGTGCGGGGAGGCATGACGGTTACCGGGGTATGTACGTCAGGGGCTCAGGTGATGAATTTTGCGGATATGCTGGACGACGGAATCATTGTATGCGGTTATAAGCTTAAGGATATGATGTATACGGAGCTTAGGCAATATCTTCCGGAGAGCTTTGAGATGCTTTTGGTAGCTTCCAGGGAAAAATGGGATACCGGGCTTACGGACGGTGTCGCAGGGCTTCCCATGCCTGTCAGGGCATATGAGCTTATGGATACGCTTCAGATGATGCTTGTAAATATAGAACGGCGGAAAAAGAGGCGAAAGGAAGAGAAGCGGATCAGGAATCCGGGACAGCAGGCGGCTGTTATGGAGGCGAAAGCGCTTTTGATGGAAAGAAATCATATGTCCGAGGAGGAGGCTCACAGATATTTGCAGAAAAACAGTATGGACAGCGGGACAAATATGGCCGAGACGGCAGAGATGATATTGAGTATGATGGAAAGAGGGGCATTTTAAATGAAATTTACAAAGATGCACGGGTTGGGAAATGATTATGTTTACGTAAACTGTCTGAAAGAGAAGCTTAAGAATCCGTCGGCAGTAGCGAGGTTTGTAAGCGACAGGCATTTTGGAATCGGCTCGGACGGGCTGATTTTAATCAATCCGTCTCAGAGGGCGGATTTTGAGATGGAGATGTATAATGCGGACGGCTCCAGAGGCGAGATGTGCGGGAACGGAATCCGCTGTGTGGCAAAGTATGTTTACGATTATGGACTTACAGATAAGACGCATATTTCGGTAGAGACTTTAGCCGGAATTAAAAATCTGGATTTGACGTTAGAAGACGGGAAAGCGGTGCTTATCAAAGTGGATATGGGAAAACCGGAGCTTGAGGCCGGAAAGATTCCGGTTGTGACAAAGCATCTGTCGGAAAAGGTAATTGATATGCCGATTGACGTGGACGGAATCGGATACCGCATGACGTGTATTTCGATGGGAAATCCCCATGCTGTTGTTTTTGTGGAGGATGTAAAAGGGCTGGAGATTGAAAAAATCGGTCCGGGATTTGAAAATCATGAAAGCTTTCCCCGAAGAATCAATACGGAATTTGTCAGGGTGTGTGACAGGAAAACTGTGGAAATGCGCGTGTGGGAGCGGGGCTCGGGCGAGACGATGGCGTGCGGCACCGGAGCATGCGCGGCGGCGGCGGCCTGTATATTAAACGGTCTGACGGAAAATGAGGTTACGGTAAAGCTTCTGGGCGGAGATCTATTGATTAAATGGGACAGGGAAGCTAATAAAATGTATATGACAGGTCCGGCTTTGGTTGTATATGACGGAGAGATAGATATATCAGATATAAAATAAACGGATGATATAAAAAAGGAGAAAGAAGCAATGTTTAAAGTAAATGGAGATTATTTGAAATTACCGGGAAGCTATCTGTTTTCTACGATTGGAAAGAAAGTGTCGGCTTTTCAGGAGGCGAATCCTGACAAAGGCATTATACGGCTTGGAATCGGTGATGTAACGCAGCCGCTTGCTCCGGCGATTATCGAAAGCCTGCACAGCGCGGTGGAGGAGATGGCGCATGCGGAGACCTTTCACGGATACGCGCCGGATTTGGGGTATGAATTCTTAAGAAGCGCGATGGCGAAAAATGATTATCAGGACAGAGGCTGTGATATCCATGCGGATGAGATTTTTATTTCCGACGGGGCAAAGTGTGATTCAGGTAATATTCAGGAGATATTTTCAAAGGATAATAAAATTGCCGTCTGCGACCCGGTTTATCCCGTTTATGTAGATACGAATGTAATGGCGGGACGGACGGGTACCTATGATGTCAGGACAGAGACATGGAGCGACGTGATCTATATGCCCTGTACGAAAGAGACGAATTTTGCGCCGGAGCTTCCGAAAGAGACGCCGGATATTATTTATCTTTGTTTTCCGAACAATCCGACGGGTTCGACAATTACAAAAGAGCAGCTTCAGGAGTGGGTGGATTATGCGAATAAGAACGGGGCGGTCATTATTTATGACGCGGCCTATGAGGCCTATATTTCAGAGGAGGATGTTCCCCACAGCATCTATGAGTGCGAGGGGGCGAGAACCTGTGCGATTGAGCTTCGCAGCTTTTCCAAAAATGCGGGCTTTACCGGAGTACGTCTCGGCGCGGCAGTTATTCCAAAGGATGTAAAGGCCGGGGATGTGACGCTTCATTCCCTGTGGGCAAGACGTCACGGGACAAAATATAACGGCGCGCCGTATATCGTACAGAAAGCGGGCGAGGCAGTTTATTCCGAGGCCGGGAAAGCCCAGCTTAAGGAGCAGGTTGCTTATTATATGAAAAACGCGAGAACCATTTACGAAGGCCTTAAGGACGCCGGGTATTATGTGTCCGGCGGCGTGAACGCGCCCTACATCTGGCTTAAAACGCCGGAGGGAATGACCTCCTGGGAATTCTTTGATTATCTGCTTGAAAAGGCAAACGTAGTCGGAACGCCCGGCTCCGGCTTTGGTCCCAGCGGGGAAGGGTATTTCAGGCTGACTGCGTTTGGCTCTTATGAAAACACGGTGGCGGCGATTGAGAGAATTAAGAGTATATAATTATTCTCCGGATCGTTCATTTAAAAATATCTGAATGTAAGGCAGAGCGGCGCCGATGGAGATATTATGCCGGGGCATCTTACTAATCGTAAGAAAATCCGGCTCTTCTGAAAAAGGGGTAATCTGCCTTATTTTTTCATGCAAAATAGACAAATCTTCGCTTAACAGATAGGGAGCAATATATCCGCCCAGTATAAAATCCGTGTCATAGATGAGATGAAGCATATTAATGGCTTTTGCAAGATGGGTAAGATAAATGTCCCATCTCTTTATCGTAGCTGAATCATTTTGACGAAGACGTTCAAAAAAGCTTTCCGGTGTTTCTTTTTCACCGAGAAGTGCGGACAGGGAGCAGAGAGTCTCCATGCAGCCATGCTTTCCGCAGTAGCACAGCTTTCCGTTTGGAACCATCGGGATGTGTTCGATTGTAGAATTATGTCCGTGCTTTCCGGTTAATATCTCTCCCCTGGAGATGACAGCGGATCCCAGATGCTTGCTTATAGATAGATAAAACGCATTTTGAAGTCCCGGCGAGGACCACAGCTCTGAGATGGCGGCGCTGTCGGCATCATGGATAAAGGAGCAGGGATACGGAAGATATTTTGTAAAAGAGGCAATGGAAAGCCCGCTGCAGGAGAGGATTCTGCCGTAGAGAACCGTCTGCCTGTCCGGGGATATCAGTCCCTGCATAGCAAAGCCGATTCCCAGAACCTGTTCATCATTGACTCCCAGAGAAACTTTAAATTCAAGTATTTTTCTGCATATCTGTTTCTGATAGATTTCTGTATTCTCATAGAGAATTTCATATACAACGCGGCCGATTTTTTCTCCGTATAAATTAACCGCGATGATTTTCACCTCATTTTTTAAAATTTCCACCCCGAAGCTGATTCGAAAATCAGGTACAATCGAATAAGCGGCAGCTTTTCTTCCGGCAAACTCCGTGTCGATACGGCCACATTTGCAGATAAGCCCATCATTTTCCAGCACTGTAAGGTTCGTGGTGACCGTGGGACGGCTCAGGCGGAGATGATAAGCGATATCCTGCTGTGAAACCTGTTTGTTTTTGTAGATGTAATGGTAAATAAGCTTTTGATTGTTTTGTTTAATCTGACTCGGCGTAATGCTTTTTTTCATAGTTTGGATTCCTTTTTTGTAAAATGATTTAATAAAATATTATAGCATAATAGAATGGAAATGTATATTGTTTATTTTGTATAAAATTTAAAGGAAAAGATTAGATATAATTACAGATTGACGAAAGATTATTTACACACTATTATGTAATTGTAATTTATAAAATAATTTTACAAAATTAATTAAAAAAGGAGAACGTCATGGGAATTATTGAAAAAATGAGATTGGATGGAAAAAAGGGATTTGTAACAGGTGCGGCAAGGGGAATCGGAAAAAGCACGGCGACAGCATTTGCAGAAGCGGGAGCGGATGTGGCGATTGTGGATCTTGATTATGCAGAGGCAAAAAAGACAGCAAAAGAGCTTGCAGAAAGGACAGGTAAAAAGGTAATTGCAATTCAGACAGACTGCACAGACAAGGAACAGGTGGACGATATGGTGGCCCAGGTCGTAAGTGAACTCGGCGGCTTGAATTTCTGCCACAATAATGCAGGGATCTGTATCAATGCCCCGGCGGAGGATATGACCTATGAGCAGTGGAGTAAGGTCATTAATATCAACCTGAACGGAATTTTCCTGACAGATATTGCGGCAGGTAAATATATGTTGGAAAACGGCGGCGGATCGATTATTAATACAGCCTCCATGTCTGCGCATATTGTAAATGTACCGCAGCCGCAGTGTGCATACAATGCCTCTAAGGCAGGCGTAATCCAGCTTACGAAGTCGCTGGCGATTGAATGGGCAAAAAGGGGAGTTCGTGTAAACAGCATCAGTCCGGGATATATCGGGACAGAGCTTACATTAAATTCTCCGACGCTGGTTCCGCTTATTGAAAAATGGAATGAGATGGCGCCGATGGGAAGAATGGGAAGACCGGATGAGTTAGAAGCAATTTGTGTGTATCTGGCAGGCGATACCAGCTCCTTTACGACCGGATCGGATTTCATTATTGACGGAGCGTTTACCTGTTTCTAAATCATTACGGGCAGGTACGGTATATGCTGTGTGTTATGGAATGGATGGTAATATATACTGTGCCGGAAAGGAAAAATATGGATGTAAAAGCATGTATTACAGAGGGAAAGACCGCGTTGGGAATTGAGCTTGGCTCTACAAGAATAAAGGGAGTGTTAATTGATTTTAAGGGAAACGTTCTTGCAGTTGGTATACATGACTGGGAAAATTCTTTCATTGATAATATCTGGACCTACAGTCTGGAGGAGATACATAGAGGGGTGAGAGCCTGTTATGCTTCTCTTAGAAAAGATGTAGAGTTAAAATATGGAATAACACTCCATACGATCGGTTCTATTGGGGTAAGCGCTATGATGCATGGATATATGGCTTTAGATAAGGAAGGGAATCAGATTGCGCCGTTTCAGACATGGAGGAATACGAATACACAGGCGGCGGCTGATGTGCTTACAGAGCTCTTTCAGTTCAATATTCCGCTGCGATGGACGGTGGCCCACCTGTATCAGCGGATTTTGGACGGGGAAAAGCATGTAGAAAGGCTTGATTATGTCAGTACGCTCAGTGCATATATCCACTGGAAGCTTACCGGGAAAAGAGTAATCGGTATCGGTGATGCGGCGGGTATGTTTCCGGTAGATTCAAAAACACATGATTATGACGCGGAGATGACAGAAAAGTTCAATACGTTGATTGGGCCATATGAATATGGGTGGAAGCTTAAGGATATTTTTCCGAAGGTTCTTGTAGCGGGGGAGCCGGCAGGAGAATTGACAGAAGAGGGCGCGGCGTTTCTGGACGAAACGGGGGAATTGATGACAGGGATTCCTCTTTGTCCGCCGGAGGGAGATGCGGGAACCGGCATGGCGGCAACTAATTCCGTGGCTCCGGGAACCGGAAATATATCGGCGGGAACAAGTACCTTTGCCATGATTGTGTTGGAGAGGATGTTAAACAGAGTTTACCGGGAGATTGATATAGTAGCGACGCCGACAGGTTTCCCATGCGCGATGTCACATGCGAATAACGGGACCTCAGACTTAAATGCATGGGTCGGACTGTTTGGAGAGTTTGCAGAAATGCTGGGAGTCAGGGCGGAGACAGGCGAGCTGTTTGAAAAGCTGTATACAAAGTCGCTGGAGGGGGATGCAGACTGCGGCGGACTTCTTTCATACGGCTACTATTCCGGTGAAAATATTACGATGATTAACGAAGGGCGTCTTGCATTTCTCCGTACGGCGGAGAGTAAATTTAATCTTGCAAACTTTATGAAGACACATTTATATACCTCTCTTGGAGTGGTGAAAATCGGGCTTGATATTCTTATAGAGGATGAGAAGGTAAAAGTGGAGCGGATTATGGGGCACGGTGGATTCTTTAAGACGAAAGGTGTCGGTCAGAGATATCTGGCGGCTTCGGTAAATACGCCGGTTACCGTTATGGATACAGCAAGTGAGGGCGGTGCGTGGGGAATTGCACTTCTGGCGGCATACCTCGTAAGCAAAGAGCAGGGGGAGGAACTTCAGGATTATCTGGGACTGTTGAAAAACCCCCTAAATATATTTGAAATATGATAAAATAAAGTAC
>CAMNRH010000027.1 GCA_946552115.1 uncultured Lachnospiraceae bacterium | reverse complement strand
GACTCAGCCGCAAACTGAATATCCTTAATGTAAATGTGTCCCATTTCTAATCTCACTTTTGATTCCCTCCTTAATATTTTGATATTATTGTTTTAAGCTGCAACGCTTTGACAACCCCAATGACTTACCATGCATCTGCCGATGCAATCCCGCTTTCTAATAAGGTCCAGTCAATTAATTGAAAATCGTCATATACCTCCGGCTTGTACTTATCTGATTTAAATACAAACTTACGGCACGCTTGTATGGCGTTTTCAATAATTTCAAGCGACCTTTCGTCTATCTCCCCCTTCCCTTTTGAAATCATTACCGATTTGTACGGTGTCTCATTAGGCTTCACACTTCCCGATAAAGGATGCGATAAAAGCTGGTGACCCTCGTGAATTCTGTCTCTGACTTTCTTTAATACGTCTTCATAAGAAATATCTTCGTAAGCAACTGCGTGGCTGTCGTCAAGCTTTTTCAGAACTAATGGATTATTCGTTATTATCATGTAGTTTTTCTCCATCTCTTATCCACCCTTTCCTGCAATTTCCGAAAAAAAAGGACGATGCAAATAAAAATGTGCTATCGCCCTTTCTGTCTTTTGTCTTGATTGCTTTTTCCAAAGCCTGCTATCATCCAACACAAGATTCAGAATACGGTCCTTTTCCCAGTCCTTTTGCCTGAAAGTTTCGCCCTGCACATGTTCACCTCATATGTCGGGTTTGCCTCTTCGGCGGCTACCACGATAGCTCTCTCTTGGAAAAAATCATCCCGCTATTTACTTGTTTATAGATGCAACGAATATATTTCATTGCCTGTATCTATAGTAACTTATTGTTAAAATATTTTCAACCCTTTAGCTAAATTTTATTTTATTTAGTCATATTTCACAAAACACAAAACCTATTTTTAGATATTCTGTCTTATTTCCCCTTTTTATTAAAATTCTGGAAATAATCGTCATGTACTTTCTTAATTACACCGCTCAACGCAAACAATGCCAGAATATTCGGTATAACCATCAAAGAGTTGAACGTATCCTGCATGGTCCATACAAGCTCAACCTCTGCAAGCGAACCAAGAAATACGCAAACGGCAACGATTACCGAGTAAATCTTAACAGCTTTCGCTCCGAACAGATATTTAATATTCGCCTGTCCAAAGAAATACCACCCGAGAATTGTGGAAAATGCGAAGAAGAACATGCAGATTGCTATAAAAATATCTCCTCCCTTTCCATACAGCGTAGAAAATGCATACTGGCTGAGCTCCGCTCCTGTCTTTCCTGTCGGGATAGCATGTGTCGTAATAATTACAAGCGCAGTCAGGTTCAGGATAACGAATGTATCAATAAATACGCCAATCATAGCTACAAAGCCCTGCTCTACCGGATGATTCACCTTTGCAACCGCATGTGCGTGAGGCGTGGAACCCATACCTGCTTCATTGGAGAAGAGGCCTCTGGCGACACCCTTTGTAAGAGCAAGCTTAATTGTCGCACCGGCAGCGCCGCCGACAATAGAAGAAGGCGCAAACGCTCCTACAACAATTGCGTGAAATGCATACGGAATTTCTTTAAAATTATAAACAATTACAATCAGAGATCCGACAATATAAAATGCCGCCATAATCGGGACAATCAGCTCTGTAATCTTTGCAATACGTCCTGTACCGCCTAAAAATACGAACAGGGCAAGTAATGCAAGAATAATACCCATAATCCACTGAGGTAATCCGAATGCGGTATTAAACGCTGCCGCAATTGAATTCGACTGCACTGCATTTCCCATAAAGCCAAGCGCCAACGTGATAAGAACGGCAAAAATACCTGCCAGCACCTTGCCAAAGGTCCCTGAAAACGCCGCGCGTATGTAGTACACAGGACCTCCCGTTACCTCTCCGTCCTCTCCGACCTGCTTATACTTCTGAGCCATGATTGCCTCGGCGTAGATCGTCGCCATTCCAAGAAACGCTGCAATCCACATCCAGAAGATTGCTCCAGGGCCTCCGATTGCAAGGGCCGTAGCCGCTCCCGCAATATTCCCGGTGCCTACCTGGGCCGCAATTGCTGTCGCAAGAGCCTGAAAGGACGACATTCCGTCCGCTCCCGCTTTATCGCCTTTCTTGAACATTCCGCCAAAGGTCCTTCTCATTCCCTCTCCGAAGCCTTTCACCTGAATAAATCCAAGCTTTACTGTAAACCAGATTCCTCCGCCAAGAAGAGCAACGATAAGAATGTAGTTTGACAGATAGCTGCCTAATGTTGAGAAAATATTATTCAACATCGCTTCCATTTTACTAGTTCCCCCTTTTTTATAGATATTCCAAATAAAATTTATATATTATTCGGTATCTCTATAGTATATGATTTTTCCAAAAAATGCAATGAAATTCCCCATTTTTTTCTATCTTCAAAGAATTTTCTTCACACAACAAAACCGCACAAAAAAAGCCCGATTCTCCCGGGCTCTTTTCCATCCGGCCTACACATGAATTTCAGCCGTCATACCAAGTATTTCTTTGTTTTCTTTTAACAACGGATTCATAACCTCTTTAAGGAACATATCCACCTGCTGCGGAGCCCGTCCCACATATTTTGCAGGATCCATCGCTTCTTTCAGCGCCGCCTCATCAAGCCCGAATGCGGAATCCGCCGCAATCAGCTCAAGAAGATTGTTATCCATTCCTTTCTCTTTCACATTTTTCCCCGCTTCCATAGATAGCTCGCGGATTCTCTCATGAAGCTCCTGCCTGTCTCCCCCCGCCTTTACCGCATCCATCATAATGTTCTCTGTCGCCATAAACGGAAGCTCGCTCATAAGACGCTTCTCAATTACTTTCGGATATACGACAAGGCCGTCGACTACATTCAGGCACAAATCCAGAATTCCGTCAATAGCAAGGAATCCCTCCGGAATACTAAGACGCTTATTCGCCGAATCGTCAAGCGTGCGTTCAAACCACTGTGTCGCCGATGTAATTGCCGGATTGAGGGCGTCAATCATCACATATCTGGACAATGAGGCAATTCTCTCGCTTCTCATAGGGTTTCTCTTATATGCCATCGCCGAAGAACCAATCTGGCTCTTCTCGAAAGGCTCCTCAACCTCTTTTAAGTGCTGCAAAAGCCGGATATCATTTGAAAACTTATGTGCGCTGGCAGCAATTCCGGCAAGAACATTCAGCACTCTCGTATCCACCTTGCGGGAGTAGGTCTGTCCGGACACCGGATAGCACGCCTCAAACCCCATCTTTTTCGCAATCATCGGATCAATTCTGTCAATCGTCTCCTGATCTCCGTCGAAAAGCTCCAAAAAGCTCGCCTGTGTTCCCGTAGTACCTTTCGATCCGAGAAGCTTAAGACTGCCCCTTACATAATCAAGGTCCTCCAAATCCATCAGAAATTCCTGCATCCAAAGCGTGGCGCGCTTTCCTACTGTCGTAGGCTGCGCCGGCTGAAAATGCGTGAATGCAAGCGTCGGCTGATTTTTATATTCATCTGCAAATTCTGCAAGCTCCGAAAGCACATTAACCAGCTTTTTCTTTACAATATCAAGGGCCTCCGCCATAAGAATCACATCCGTATTGTCGCCCACGTAGCAGGAGGTTGCTCCGAGATGAATAATCCCTTTCGCTTTCGGACACTGCTGCCCATATGCATACACATGGGACATCACATCATGGCGCACCTTCTTTTCCCGCTCTTTCGCCACCTCATAGTTAATATCATCCGCATGGCTCTTAAGCTCCTCAATCTGTTCGTCCGTAATCGGGAGTCCCAATTCTTTCTCTGTTTCCGCCAGAGCAATCCACAGTTTTCTCCATGTACGGAATTTTTTATCCGGCGAAAAAATATACTGCATCTCTTTTCCCGCATATCTCTCGGAAAGCGGGCTTACATATCTGTCGTTACTCATAATTTTTTTCTCCTCCTCACATTATTATACACGATACTCTTTCTTCCACACACTGAGCTGTTTTTCTTTCACATCCATATCAACCTCTTTTTTGGCCTTTTGTATCTCCTCTTTCACAAGTGAAGACACACTCAAAAAAACAGGATTTCCGGAAAGCATCTTTACATATTCCTCCTCGGGAAGATAACGCTGGCAGCAATACAGGTATGCTTTCAGCATATCGGGCCTCTCGCAGATTCGATAGGCCTCCCGGTACATAAGCGCCGCCTCTTCGTACAAAAACAGACAGCCGTAAGCAGTTCCGAGACACCCGTAAACACGTCCGTAAAATGTCTGATCAACCGAATCGTCCCATTCCCGGTTAATCACCGATTGATAAATCAGAATTGCCGCCGCATATTCTCCCGCCTTTAAAAGGGTATCCGCCTTGTACTTTGCCTTTTCAACCTCCTTTTGATTTTGAAGCTGCTCCAGAAGATTCTGTATCCGGGTAATCTCAAGCGGCGCATAAATCACAGACCCCTTTAGAATAGTAAGCACAAATTCCGAAAGGGTTGCATTCTGATCCAGCTCTTTTCTGAGTGTCTCGGCCATAGAATCGAGTTCCAGCTCATCCTGCAGCCAGTCGCAAAGTCTCCGATTCATAATCATATGGTCAATCAGATAAAGATTATTGCATATATAGTAACACAGTTCCTCAATGGTATAGATTCTTATATGAACACGGGATATTTCATATGGTCTCTTTGCACGCTTTTTATGACATAGAATTAAACTGCCCATTTGTTCCTCCTAAACCAATTACTTTCTCTACCTGAAAATCCGTTGCGGGGAAAAAATCTCCGAAGCCTATATCTTTAAACGTAAGCCTGCATGTTCTTTCATCAAGAAACAGCACCTCAACCTGAATCCGCAGAGAATAATCCCTGCGGTCCGGCATTCCCTCAAGAGACAGCTTTTCCACCACCATCTCCTCTCCGCTGAGTGATTCTACGAGAATCTCTATATCGGACGTATCCTCAAGAAGCACCTCCCACTGGCCGTCCGCCTCATACCAATGCTCTCCCCACGAAACAATCGGATACCAGCCTTCCTGCCCGTTCACACGCATCCGCAGCGCAATACGCTCCATAAGCATGCTCTCATCCAGATAAATCGGACCGTCCTCTTTTTTTGCGGCTCTTCGTATAGACGTATAGCATGCGCCCCTGCTGTACAGATTATTGCCTAAAAAGGCTCTTCTTCCGTTACACAGCACTTTTTGCGAATCAGGATACCAGTTATTTTCAAACCCTTCTCCCGTCAGATAAACGGATGATATCACTTTCTTTTCAAAAATATTTTCAATCATAGACTTAAAGCCGGCGTCCGCATCCCTTGCTTTTTCCGCACTGATAATCGGATAAAGCGCTTCTAACTCTTTCATATGAGCATTCGCCACTTCGTCAACGGTGATAAAAGTATCCCCTGCATGGCTTGCATCTACATTAAGCTTTCTTAGCATATAAGCCCTGATTCTCTGATCATCGCAAAAAAACAGAGCCGATTCATACTGCCACAGCTCTTTCGGCTGAAATATCATATACTGACAAAAGCTTTCCTTATAATCCTGCACATATACGTGGGATTTTGGAATTCCCAGATGCCGGCCGATTCCTTTTAACATTTTCGACATATCAATATTCGTCTCCGGTGTCGTAAACGTAATATATTCTATATCCTCAAATTTTTCAAGTGTAAGCTCTACATATTTTGCAAGAAGCCATACAGCATCATACATCCTCTCGCCAAGCCTGAGCTTTTCTCTTCGCATGGCACGCTCAAAAAGGTCGGATATCGTATATCCAAGGCTGACCGTCGCCAGCCGCTTCGCCTCTTTCCCATATATCCACCGCTCCTGAAAATATCCGATTACGAGAGGAATCTGAGTATTACCGGCAGTAATTTCGTATGTTTCCGGCTCATCTTTCGTCTCATCAAAAAAACTAATCTGACAATTTTTTTCATTTATGTCATATCCAAGAATATGCCCTTTTCTCATCATCCATCCTCCCTCATCGCAGATTTTCAGTCATCAATATACTTTAAACAACCTTTCAGCAAGTATCTCTTCTTCCTCATACTCAAGCATTTTCTTTTTCCGTTTTGCCGGGCTTAAGCTTATCATCTCATTAATTTTTCCGAACCTGCCGGCACGGATACCGGATTCATTTTTCAGCACCTCTTTTTCCGTAGAAATACTTTCTTTTCCGTTTGTTTCCTGGATATAATAATTTACAGATTCATCCTCATACAAAATAAACTGCTTCACATACAGATTCTCAAATACCGGAACCAGTATTTCCGACTGATAACCGAGAGACTCCCGCTCCTCGGTTTTTCTTTTATAAAACAGCTGCACCTTGCTGCCGTCGGCAGCCTGATAAAAAATCATCGCCTTATCATAAAGCTGCACCTCCCTGAGCCATGCATCCTTATATTTCATATAGCCCGGAAGCACAAGCTGCTTTTCGCACATTTCCCTTAAAACCTGGTGAAGCACCGGCTCAATATCAGCCGGATAATCCCGCCCCGCATAATAATCCAGCAGCGCAATTTTACACACATCTGTCAATTCTTCTTTCTCGTCGCACTCCTGTGCAATAATCCGAAACACACATTCCTCAAGGCCGCGGCCCCGAATAATATATTCCCTGGACACAAACGCCAGATATGCCTGCTTCAGACGGAAATAAGCGTTTCCGGAATCATAATAATCCTCGAATATCTGCTCCTCGCCAAAAACATTTTCGGAAAAAACCATCTGCGTAATAATTCTCTCTCCGAGCTTATACACCGGAATCCCATATTCCCGCGCAGTATGCCACAGTTTTTTCATATCTCTTGTCGCCCCACAGTAAAAATTGGCAAGATACAAAAGCGTGACCTTGTCATACTGCTGCCTCTTAAACATCTCGAAACATAAATAAATTAAAAAATCATCTTCCCGGTAATTTTCATCCCTGACAGCAGCACTGCAAAGCTTAAATACTTCTTTCTCCTCAAAGCAGTCAATACCTTTTATCCTTATACTTTCAAAAGAAATCTCCTCATCCTCTCCCTGCTCCTGCCAAATACCGGAGGCATCCGCAAACTTCTTGCACATCTCTAAGAAACGCGGTTCATAAAAAAGGCGTCTCGTCTCATATACAATAGAATCTGTATAATACCGTCCTTCTATCGATTCCCATACAATCCTTGACTCCTTATCATAGAGACGGATAATCGCCCCCTCCTTACCGTAGGGAATGCGCTGACGGATTTCCCCGTCCTTTTCGATAACTAACACGCACTTCATGTTCGGAACCTTTGTTGTAATCTCATAGGAATAACACACGTCACGCATTGCTTCCATGCGCTGTTCATCCATCTCGTCCGCCGTACAGAACCGTTTATACAAAATCCTTAACGGTTCTGAAATATGACGCTTCATAAGCTGCTCCCATGTAAAGTTTACCATCTGCTCTCTGTATCCAAGATACAACTCCTCGTCATCTCCATGGGACAGCAAATTCGCATAAAGAAATGCAGCCTTTTTATAATCAAGAGCATTCCCATGCATGAAATATAAAAGAATCGTTTTCGGCAGCGCCCCTCTGAATGTGTTTTCATTCAGGGTTATCATATAATACTCATACAATCTGGCAATCCGAAGCTCTTCCTCAACTGCTTTCTGATACCATGTAAAATATCTCTGTTCTGTCTTATTCCCCTTTATCAGAAGCGTACAGATTGTATTTAATATCATTGGCTCGCTGTACATTTTATAGATGCGCTCCAGAATACGAAACAGCTCCGGACTGAATTCCTTGCGCTGGCTTGCAATATTCGATACATACAAAGCGACCTCTTTTGAAATCAGGCGGTGCTTTGCAGCAAAATTAAGTACATGAATCTCGAAATCTCCAAGCTTTTTCAATAACGTCGGCTTTTCCTGATAGCATAAATACGACTCCAGATAAAATAGTACATCATGAATTTCAAATTCATACTGCTGCTCTAGCGCCTCCAGCCTCTTATATGGATTTTTATATCTGGCATCCAGCTGCAACAGCATGTACAAAAGCGTCCACGAATCCTGGTGACGAAGATAGGTTTTTCCAATCTCATCCAGCACCCTCTCCGTATGCGCACGATTTGCACGAATCAGTGCCGTAAGAAACAGATAATAGCAATTCGTTATCGGATCCTTTCCAATCGCAAATCTGTTATAATTATAATTTTCCAAAATCCACTTTGCTTCCTCCATCCGGTTTCCAATAATATAAATATGAGCCTGTACAAGCTGGTACATCTCGCTCTGAGGTTCAATCTTCCGGATGGACAAAAGCTTTTCAACCGCGCTCTCCACCCAGTTTTTAAGCTCCATCCTTCCTGCGACATAGCCGATATATTCTTTTAAAACCTGCGCCGTCAAAAGCTCCGGAACATGATGATTTTCATCATAATCCTGATTTTGGAGAACCTCGACGCCATAAGTCAGCGTTTCATAAGGCGTAACAAAAGTAATCGCACCATAATTACGCCCTCCGTGTAAAAATTCCGGCCGCACGATATACTCTACCTCATATGTATTTCCGACAAACTCTTCCGTCGTAATCTCAGTCCTTGACGCTTTCAGGAATTTCCCGTTTGTCTCAATATGAATCGGCATATATCCCCAGGTATTCTTCATCAGGGTGACACCGCCTTTTGTAGACTGGTCCACATCCTCAAACAGCATTCCTTCTCCCTGAAGCGTAAGGAAGATACACTCTTTCTGCTTAATTCCTACAAGAAATTCCTCCAGCGCCTGCTCTCCTAACGACCATTTACGCATATTGTCATACAGATAAAAAATACGTTCATTTTCATATTTTAAAACACTGTAAAAATCTTTCGAGCGAAACAGGCGGGCCGCCTCGGAATAATCCTTTATCGCAAGCTTTCTGAAATCGTCCGTATTCTGTACCTTTCCATATGCTGTCATCACATAAGGCTTCTCAACAATCGCCGTAAAGGAAAGCTCATACTCTCCGCCCGTACATACGACTGTAAACTTTCCTTCCTCCACATGTCCCGGCGGAAGTCCTTTTCCGTCATAAGTAAATTCCACTCTCGCCGGATTTCCGTCAAATCCGGAATCTTTCAAATGTACACGAAAAGAAGACGGGTAGATAAGCCCCCGTATCGCGCTATCATTATTGCTTTTAATCAAGAAACTCCCCCTGAATACTTCCCCTTCTCCAATAATCAGTACCAGATTCGTTTCCTCAAACACAACCTCCGGCCTCGGAATCCGGAAGTTCCCTTTTGAAAATTTCTGGATTTTGTTTTTCAAGCTCTACACCTGCATCTTTCGTTGCATTTTTCTGAAAACATACGTATAATAAATTATAGCATTGTTTGAGTAGTAATGGCAATGCCCGAAACACAAAATCTTAAAATTTCCTTTGTGAAAGGAGACTAAATATGGGGGAAAAAATTGAATTTCACGGAAGTGATTTAGAAAAAATTTCAGAATATTATCAAATTGCACCTGAAAAAATCATTAAATTCGGAGCAAATGTAAACCCTCTCGGCATCCCTGAAACAGTAAAAAAAGAGTTATCTTCAAATTGGGATATTATTTCTTCATATCCTGACAGGAATTATACGGGCCTGAAAGAAACCATCGGCGTCTATTGCGGCGTAGCTCCATCCTGTATCGCGGTGGGAAACGGTTCCACAGAGCTTATTTCTCTCCTCATAAGCCAGAGAAAACCGAAGAAAACTCTTATCCTTGGCCCGACTTATTCCGAATATGAACGGGAGCTCGGCTTAAACGGCAGCGAAACATACGAATATCATTTAAGGGAATCCGATAACTTCGAGCTGAACATTGAAAGCTTTCTGCAATTCATAGCAGAGGGCACTGATTTGATAATTTTATGCAATCCAAATAACCCGACCTCGTCCGCAATTACTCACGGGAGGCTTGAAACTCTTCTTACTGCTGCCCAAAAAAGGAACATCTTCGTTATGATTGATGAAACCTATGTCGAATTCGCTCCCGATGTGGCCGAAACTACGGCCGTTCCCCTCACCTCGCGGTACGGTAACCTGATGGTGATCCGCGGCGTCTCCAAATTCTTTGCCGCACCGGGCCTCAGATTCGGCTACGGAATTACATCCAATAAAGAATTCCTTTTAGCGCTCCAGACATATCAAAACCCCTGGAGCTTAAACAGCGTCGGCGCTTTCGCCGGAGAAAGGATGTTAAAGGACACTTCCTACATCGCCGAAACGCGAAAGCTCATCTGCTCAGAACGTGACAGGCTTTATACGCAGCTTTCGGACATGCCGGGAGTAAAAGTCTACAAACCTTACGGAAACTTCATCCTTGTCCGGCTGGCAAAAGAGGGAATCACTTCTTTCAAAATATTTGAAGCAGCTATAAAAGAGGGAATGATGATACGGGACTGCTCCTCATTCAAAAGCTTAAAAGGAGAATATATCCGCTTCTGCATCATGATGCCAAAAGACAATGATCGGCTCATCAGGTGCATTGCTGCGCAACTGGGGACGGGGTTTTTTTAATTTTCCCCCGTCCCCAATATTAACGCCACAAACGACAAATCATAATCTCCGGTATTTACAAGCCCGTGTCCGGCGCTGCTTTTACAAAAAAACACATCTCCCGCTTCTGCCGGAACCTCTGTTCCGTTATCGTTATACACTCCTCTTCCGCTTAAAATATAATAGGTTTCTGTTTCTCCGTGATGTTCATGATAACCCAACCCGCATCTTGCCGGAATTGTTACCCTTGTGAACATCCTGCAGTGTTCTCCAAGCTCTTCTTTCTGAAGTAATGCCTCTTTTAAAATATATCCCGCGCCGCCGTTTACATGCTCCGCCTTTACAATCGTTCTTTCCTCTGCCCTTGTCATAGTAATCCCTCCTGCCCTTTTACTATTACAATACAACCGGAAATTGCAATCTGTCAACCTATTTGACAATCCGATAATATTCCCGGGCCGTCACACTGTATACGATTGCATAAAATACTGCAAATACAGCGATTGTACCTAAAGTACAGATAAAAAACAGATGTGTATTCGTAAGATACAGGATAGAAAGAAGCTTTTTCACTACGCCGAATGCCACCGAAACATGCAGCACCGCCACGGCCAGCGGAAGAAAGAATACTAAAAGCACCTGACTTTTGATTGATTTTTTCACTTCTCTTCTCCCCATTCCTACCTTTTGCATGATCTGATACCTCTCTCTGTCATCATAGCCCTCTGATATCTGTTTATAATAAATAATTAAAACAGTTGCCATTAAGAACATCGCTCCCAAATAAATCCCGATAAAAAAAAGTCCTCCGTATAATCCGTAAAATTCTCTCCGCTCTGTTTCTCTGCTGTCACACCGTATATTTTCAAGCTCCCGCGCCGTCCTCTCTTTAAGCTCTTCCTCCGCCGCAATACAGTCTGCTTTTTCTCCTTTCAAATCAAAGCTTACCTCATAGCGTATACTGTACATCTGCTCTGCCCATTCTTTTTTCACATTCGTAATCTTATTGATATACTGAAGCCACTCCTCTATCTGTTCTGTTCCTGAAAATACAACATAAACAGCCTCTGTCATTCTGTTATTCTCTTTTGCCTCCGTCCACATATGATCCAGTTCTTTTACGATACGATACGGCTTCTCCTCAATATACAGCATATCCCATCCATATTTTTCCTCTTTTGTCGTATAAAAGATAACCTCATCCTCTTTCAGGCTGACATCCTCTCCGGTCATACGCAGGTAGTCCTCTTTCGGAATCATATAGATTTCACAGACATCACTGTCCGCATAGCTTCCGTTTGGAGACAAAAGAAGTTTTTCCCCATCCTTAATTGCCGTACCCGCTCCATAGTGGGTCATAGTTTTATCTGCGCATTCTACCTGATGTCCCTTAAGAGTCTCCGCAATCATATCCTCCATCTTACGCTCTTTCTCCCTATCAGCATTGAACATTGATATAGATACCTCTTTCGGATATCTGACATGCAGCATATCCTCGGTCCCAAGATACATGGAAACGGAGGTTGACACAAGCACAAGCACCATTGTGCTTAAAATACAAATATTTGCAAGTCCCGCCGCGTTCTGCTTCATTCGGTAAATCATACCGGATACCGCCGTAAAATGCTGACTCTGATAATAGAATTTCTTATTTTTGCGAAGCAGCTTAAGAACAGCAATACTTCCGGCTATGAAAAGCGCATAGGTTCCCAGTATTACCATAATGACAGCCACAAAAAAGAGCTGTATTGCAGCAAGCGGCGACTCTACCGTAACCGCTATATAATATCCGCCTCCGACAAGGAACAGGCCCAAAACCGTAAGAAAAAGTTTTGTCTTTGGCTCCTTCTCTCCCACGTTGCCTCCTCTTAAAATTTCTGCCGGATTGGAAAGACTAATCTGCATCAGATTATAAATAAGGGACATCGCAAAAATAACACAGAATAGTATCACCGTACTTACAACAGTCTCTCTTCGGACCATATACTCCATTCTCACATCATAATTAATCATTCTTGTCAGCAAAAGCCACATTAATTTACTGAAAAGCAGGCCAAGCAAAAGCCCAAGTCCGATACTCGTTCCTGCAACGACAATTGTTTCAAGAGCAAGCATCTTCGCAATATGCCCTTTTCCCATTCCCAGAATATTATAAACACCGATTTCCTTTTTCCTGCGCTTAATCAAAAAGCTGTTCGTATAAAACAGAAAAATCACCGCAAAAATCATAATCACAATCGCTGACAACATAAGTATCTGAGAAACCTTTCCCTGTCCGATACTGTCATTCCTCGCCAGTCCATGCATAATAAAATACATCATAACTGTTAAAATTGATGTCAAAATATACGGGACATAGGTTTTTCGGTTATTTTTTATATTCGTAATCGCAAGTCTTCTATAAATCATCCTATTCATTTTCTGCGCCTCCCGCCATCAGTACCGTAAGTGTATCGGAAATTTTCTGATACATTTGCTCGTTTGTCAGATTTCCTCTGTACAATTGATGGAATACCTCTCCATCCTTAATAAAAAGAATGCGTTTAGCCGTACTGGCCGCTTTCACGCTATGTGTAACCATAAGAACCGTCTGTCCGTCCGCATTAATATCTGAAAAGAGCGAAAGAAGCTCGTCTGACGCACGGGAATCGAGCGCTCCCGTAGGCTCGTCGGCCAAAATAAGCTGCGGCTTTGTAATCAATGCTCTCGCAACTGCCGTCCGCTGCTTCTGTCCTCCTGACACCTCGTAAGGAAACTTCTTTAAAATCTCCTCAATTCCGAGCCTTTTTGCGACAGGTGCAAGCTTTTTTTCCATCTCCTCGAATTTTCTGCCGGAAAGCACCAGCGGAAGGAAGATATTATCCTGAACAGAAAACGTATCCAGAAGATTAAAGTCCTGAAACACGAACCCCAGATTCTGCCTCCTGAACGCTGCCATCTCTTTTTCCGTAATTTTTCCAATATCATTTCCCTTAAGAATAACCTTGCCGCCCGTCGGCTTATCAAGCGCCGCCAATATATTAAGAAGCGTTGTCTTTCCGGATCCGGATTCACCCATAATCGCCACATATTCTCCATTCTCTACAGAAAAGCTCACATCCCGAAGAGCCTCCACCTGGCTTCCTCCGAATCTGGTTGTATATATTTTCTTTACATTTTTCACATCTAAAAGTGCCATCTGCTTTTCATCCTTTCTTTTTTTCATTGTTCTTTATTACTATCTTACGGACATCATTATATAAAAAAGGAAAATGTCCTGCCATTGATTTAGGTGACATTTCCCCTCTCGTTTCTTACATTTTTGCAAGGTTTATTCCACCCGGAGACTGTCGCGGGAAAGTCCAAGCAACACTTTCGTTCCCTCTCCCGGCCGCGACTCCATCCGAATCCCGTGCTTTAATTTATCCATCACTGACCTACACAGATATAAGCCAATCCCTGTTGATTTTTTATCACTGCGGCCGTTGTAGCCTGTAAAACCCTTTTCAAATACCCGGGGTAAATCCTCCGGATAAATTCCGATTCCGTTATCCTCAATCACCAGGCATTCTTTCTGCGCATAAATGGATATGCAGGCCTCTTCACCCCCTGACTGCCTCTCATTCACCGCCGTATATTTCAGTGCATTGGACAACAGCTGCTCCAGCACAAACACAAGCCATTTCCCGTCTGTCAAAACCTTTTGATTCACCGGCTCATATTTGAGCTTAATTTTCTGCAAAATAAACATCTGTGAATATTTCCGTACCGCCTGACAAATTAAATCATCCAGAGAGCACACCTCAAAAGTGAGATCCGACGACATAGATTCCATTCTGAGATATGTAAGAACCATTTCCACATATTGCTCTATCTTAAAGAGCTCAAGCTTCATATCACGGACAAACCGCCTTACATTTTCATCTTCTGCGCTCTCATAAGCCTGAATCAACACGCGGAGCGCGGCAATCGGCGTCTTCACCTGATGCACCCACATCCCATAATAGTCAGTCATCTCACGCCTTGCAATGCGGCTTTCCGATTCAAGCTCCACACTTCTGTCATACAATTCCCGGAGAATTCTCTGATAATCCTCCTCAATAATTCCGATTGGAACCGGCAGAAAATCAAGCCCGGACTCCATACGGCTCTCCGCTTCCAGGAGCTCTCCGTGATGCCGCACATAGCGAAAAAAGCCTGTCAATCCATACATGAGCAGCCAGAAACCCGCCAGCAAAAAAGCATAGCATATCGCCGCCTTTGGAACTCCATAAAGCTCAAAAACAACAAAAAAAGTCCCTGAGAATCCAAGATACAGACAGATTCTTTTTCTGCTTTCTTTCAAATATTCAATTGCTGCCGCCCTCATTCTACTATATATCCAATTCCTTTCTTCGTTTTTATATAATCCTTAAATCCCAGCTCCTCTATTTTTCTGCGGAGCCTTGACACGTTGACTGTCAATGTATTATCATCGACAAATTCATCACTTTCCCATAAGCCGGTAATAATGGTATCCCTCGACACAATTTTTCCTGCATTTTCAAGCAATATCTGGAGAATCCGAAATTCATTTTTCGTAAGTGAAAGCCTCTGTTTTCCACAGGCAATAGAAGCATCATTTAAATTCAGGAAAAGTCCTTTGTTTTCCAGCATACTTCCGCTTCCCTGAAACGAATACGCACGCCTTAACACCGCCTGTATTTTCGCCGTTACCACATTCAAATCAAAGGGCTTCTCTATAAACTCATCACCGCCCATATTCATCGCCATTACAATATTCATATTATCACCCGCCGACGAAAGAAACACAATCGGGATTTTAGAAATTTTCCGGATTTCCTGACACCAGTGAAATCCATTGTAAAACGGCAGTACAATATCAAGCAGCACAAGCTGCGGCTCAAAATCCATAAAGCTTTTCATGATATTTTTAAAATCTCCCGCACAGACTACATCATAATCCCACTTTTTCAAATGTTCCGACAAGGCATTTGCCATCGTCATATCATCCTCCACAATTAATATTTTATACACCCTGCACTACCTCCTGAATATCAACTGGGGACAAAACCATTCCGAATCTTAATACCACACAGGCAGCATTATCCGACGAAACGGCTTCGTCCCCAGTTTACAGGATTTTCTTCCTTTTGTATAGAAATTCATAAAATCTTAAAAAATATTAATGAAAAAAATGATCTCCAATCTGTATTCCGCTGCCTCCACGGTCAAAATAAAGACATTCCCCTACCGGATTTGCTCCGGAAATTGCATCTGTCGCCGCCTGCATGGCAGAAACCGTATATCCCCCGGAGCTTCTCACCCGGTCAAGCCATCCGGTAAGAGCGGGAACAAATTGTCCGGACTGATAGACAACCTCCTCAATCGTACCCGGAAAAACTCCGCTTCTCACCCGGTTCATAACAACCGCGCCGACTGCAACCTGTCCCTCGTACGGCTGATTGCCCGCCTCGCAGAAAATGATAGAAGCCAGCAAATTTTTCGTATCCTCAGAAACGGCATCCACCGCCTTTTTCTTCGCCTCTCTTTTTCTCGCTTCCTTAGCCTCCTCTTTCCGCTCCTCCCCGATTTTAAGACAAACAGCTTGTATTGTTTCTTCGCATGATGTATCTGTATAATGTATATTCAAAATATTATCCGCTATCTTTTCCGTGTAAAAAGCGGTTACCTTTTCTGTCCGCAGTGCTTCGTTTCTGCCTGCAAACCCTGTTGTACACAAGGCGGCAGACACAAGTCCTCCGATGAGAATAAACACTCTTTTATTTTCAGACATATTGTTAGACCTCCTGTTTGCATAACATAATTCTTCAATGTCTCTAATAAAGTATATTCAAAAATTTCATATCTATTACAAATATTACGAAATTGTTACGCACAACAGGATATTTTTTACATTATTTCATTTTTATATAATTTTTTATCTTTTCCAGCGTATCCGAATCCGTGTACAGTACTGCCTCAACATTTCCATCCTCCGTCACTGCCTCCGCCGTTATTCCGACTGTTGTATCCAGAGGGTAAAGACATTCTCCGTTCTCTGTCATCTCAATGCGTACCAGCTTACCTTTCACAGAATCAATAAACTCCTTATCGCAAATGGAATAGGATTTCTCCCTGTCATAATCATCCCCGTTTTTCCACACTGTCAGCTTATGAACCTGTATATCCTCTATCGACGTCGGGACTTTCAGTCCCAGCTCTTCACGGAGATACCGGATTGTCCTCTTAAACGACGGATACAAATAGTAAAGGTCATTCCCTGCGCCATAGCCATCATAAGTATGAAATACGCCATCCTCATACTGTCTATCTGAACTGTTATGATAAACGCCGAACCATCCGAAAGGAGCCTCCGACCTTGCAGTATTATAATCAAACCCGGAAAATTCCTCAAGATAAATTTTAAACAGCTCTTCTCTCTCCTCTTTCGTAAGAGCAAGCTCCTCGTCTTTCATAAACAAATTGATATATACACCGGTTACTTTCGACCAGTCCGCCGTATACAGAGAAAACCTGTCCTCCTTGTATTCCCGGGTCGAAAATACCGTCTGCATCAGTTTGTCCTTAAGCTTTCTGTCAAGAATATAAGAACGTATTTTCTCCTTTCTGTTTTTCAGCCTGTATCTTACCGTATAACTTGCATACTCATCATAGAATGCATCTTCGCCGTAATAGCTTTCCGAATTTTTATCATTCTTAAGAGCCGCCTCTTTCAATATATCCAGTGTTTCGCCCATAGCCTCACCGGAAATACCCTTTTTTTCCTTTCCCCAGAAAGTATTGGTTGAAAGAATCCCATTATCAATAATTACCGACGCCGTATCCTCTTTCTCCGGAACATACCTGTCATAGCCAAAAATATCCGACCAGAAAATTCCCACTATCACAAAGGCCGCCGCTATGGAAATAATCATCTGTTTCTTGTGGCTTAAAAATCCCCGGATGTCAAACTGGTAAATGCACTCAATCATTCCGTGCGACAAAAAGCCTCCGATTAAAATCCCCGCGACCATCCATGCTCCAAACGAACCGATGGATATGGAATACAATCCAAGTCCCACGTAAACGGACACCGGAATTACCAGCATAATCCGAACGAACGGCTTTACCTTTGAAAATGCCATCGCCTTTCCCGCAGCCTCCGACGCCCTTTTCTCATACAGATTGAAAACGAGAACCGTTAAAATCACATTCCATACGCATATAACAAACAATGAAATGATGCGCGCACGGACAGAGGCGCCTGATATCAGCTCCACCGCAAGCGTTATCGGAGAAAAATAATTAAAAGCTCTTCCCCATTCCGAAAGGCTATAATATGTTGTGTAAAACATAGAAGCGAGAGCCGGATACAAATTACGCAGTATCAGCGGCACATATCCGGCAAAGACGCAAAAGCCCATCAGCCCCACAAATGTATGCGCCGTAAGAATCATGGAAAGCGCCATTGTAAGATACGTTACCAGAAATATTAACACATCATACACAATCGCCCGGGCCGTGTTCACTCCAAAAGCAGGAAGAAAATATCCCGCTGCAGCCGCCACGGCACATTTCAGAACAGATATGATTACTATAATTCCCGTAAAAATCAGCAAATCATTTGTCAAAATGACAAATAAACAGGTTCTTCTTCTCACCGGCAGGGAATGATAAAAATCGACCTCTGCTTTTGAGTGGAGATAACGCAGACCGCTGACTGCCAGCAATACCGCCGCTATCATTGTAATAACGCCGAAGCCCATTCCCGGCTCCGACAATCCCGTAATGCCTTTTCTGATTTCCGAAGCCTTAAGCCCCTTTTGACCGCATATGTTCTGTACGGACATAAGAAACCAGATAAAATATGAAAAAAACAAAAATACAACAAGCAATATCATTCCTATCCGGTGCTTGATATTTTCTGTTCTTATACTATAAGATGAGTTTTTTAATGTCATATCCGACCACCTCCGTCTCGCTGATAAATATTTCCTCTAATGATAATGGAAGCGCCTCGAAGTAAACCGGCTTAAGAAGCTCCATCCTTTCCATAATCTCTTCCTTGTCGCCCCTGACCGTCATAGAAATCAACCGGCCTCTCTGCTCCAGCTGCAGAATACAAAAATGCTCATAAAAGGAAACCTGGGCATGTTCAGGAAGCACGCATTGAATTTTGTGCAGATTACACTTCAAATCCGAAAGCTCTCTTGATAAGAGGACACCGCCCTTATGAAGAAGACCGATATGGTCGCAGATATCCTCAAGCTCTCTTAAATTATGCGAAGCAATTACAAGTGTCACTCCCCGTTCGTCAATCTCTTTTGCAAAAATACTTTTGATTCCCTGACGCATAACGGGGTCAAGGCCATCAAAAGTCTCATCACAGAAAAGATACTTTACATTTGCGCATAGTCCCAAAATAATCGACAGCTGCTTTTTCATTCCCTTTGAATACGTCTGTATCTTTCGTTTCTTCTGTAATCCAAAGCTTTCAAGAAGCATATGATACCTCTGAAAATCAAAACGACGGTAATACTTTCTATAAAATTCGGCCATATCAATTGCACCTGCATTGGGATAAAAAAACTGCTCGTCCGAAATATAAAAACATTCCCCTTTCGCCTCGGGATTATCCCAGACTTTCATTCCGTCAATCAGAATCTCACCCTTATCCGGCTTAAGTACTCCCGCCATCATACGAAGCAGCGTACTCTTTCCCGCCCCATTCGTTCCAAGCATCCCAAAAACATTCTGAGAGTAAATCGTAAGCTCCAGATCTTTCACCGCTTCTATCCCCTCAAATGTTTTACTCACTTGTTTTATCTCTATCATGCCATCGCCTCCGTTTCAAAATCCATCATCACAACCTGCAATTTATCCAGCAATTCCTCCTTTTTAATTCCCTGTCTTAAGCAATTTTTTATGTGCCTTTCAAGCTCCTTCAAAAGCCGCTCTTTTTGCTTATTAAATAATTCCTCGTCCCGTTTCACAAAATTCCCCCGGCCCTTAACAGTATAGATAAAGCCGTCCCGCTCCAGCTCCGCATAGGCACGCTGAATCGTATTCGGATTAATAGACAGTTCCACCGCCAGCATACGAACCGACGGAAGCTTTTCATCCTTTTCCATAACACCGCTTATAATCAAATTCTGAAAACGTTCTGCAATCTGTTCATAAATCGGGCGTTTGTCATTATAGTCTATGATAATCATTTCTTCTCCTTTTCTAAAATTTCTGTATTAACTGTATTAATTATATTAGTACAGTTATTATATATGCAAAAATGAAGTCTGTCAACAATCGGGGACGGGGTTTTTTTAGAAAAACCCCGTCCCCGATTGAAAAAACCCTGTCCCTTTTTATATTTCCGCTATATTTACAAGGGTCAGCTTTTGTATATTTGTATTTTCCAGACTTGTAATTAATGCTTTCGCCGTATCTATCGCCGTAAGCACGTTTACTCCGGTTTCAACAGCATTTCTTCTTATCAGGAAACCGTCTTTCCCACGTTCTGCCCCCTGGGGCGGCGTATCGATAACAAGATCTATTTTATGGCCGAGAATCAAATCCATCAGATTCGGCGTCTCCTGCTCAATTTTATTAACTGTAATCGCTTTCACTCCCCCGGCTTTCAATGCCTGCGCTGTCCCTGCCGTCGCAAAAATACGATAGCCAATTTGAGCAAAACGCCTGCCTATCTCCACAGCCTCCGGCTTATCCTCGTCACGAACCGTAAGAATCATATTATTGAATTTGGGAAGTCTGATACCCGCGCCTAAAAAGGCTTTATAAAGTGCTTCATCAAAGGTTCCTGCGATTCCCAGACATTCTCCGGTGGACTTCATCTCCGGCCCGAGACTGATATCCGCGTCTCTGATTTTCTCAAAGGAGAATACAGGCATCTTTACTGCAAAATAATCCGCCTCCGGCTGAAGCCCCGACGCATACCCCAGCTCCTCAATCTTATGCCCGATAATTACCTTTGCGGCAAGAGACACAATCGGAATTCCTGTCACCTTGCTGATATACGGCACCGTCCGGCTGGAACGGGGATTCACCTCAATTACATAAACCTCCTCCCCGCATACAATAAACTGAATATTAATAAGCCCGATTACATGCAGGGAACGAGCAAGTCTCTTCGTATATTCCTCGATGGTCTGCTTTGTTTCCTTTGAAAGGCTCTGTGCCGGATAGACAGAAATACTGTCCCCGGAATGAATACCTGCACGTTCAATATGCTCCATAATTCCCGGAATCAGGATGTTCTCGCCGTCACATACCGCATCAACCTCAATTTCCTTTCCCTGCAGATATTTATCTACCAGAATCGGATGATCCTGTGCGATTCGGTTAATGATTCCGATAAATTCGTCTATATCGTGATCATTAATCGCAATCTGCATTCCCTGACCGCCAAGTACATAGGAAGGCCTTACCAGAACCGGATACCCCAGACGGTTTGCCACTCCTTTCGCTTCCTCTGCCGTATATACGGTATCTCCCTTTGGCCTCGGTATCCGGCACTCCTCAAGAATCTTATCAAAAAGCTCCCTGTCCTCCGCCGCATCCACATCCTCAGCTTTTGTCCCCAAAATCGGAACTCCCATCTTCATCAGGGCCTCCGTAAGCTTAATTGCCGTCTGCCCTCCAAACTGCACAACCGCCCCGTCCGGCTTTTCAATATCTACAATACTTTCCACATCCTCCGGCGTAAGCGGCTCGAAATACAGCTTATCCGCAATATCAAAATCTGTGCTCACAGTCTCCGGATTGTTATTTACAATAATTGTCTCATAGCCCTCTTTCGAAAATGCCCATGTGCAATGCACGGAACAGAAGTCAAACTCTATTCCCTGGCCGATGCGGATAGGGCCGGAGCCCAGCACAAGAACTTTTTTGCATCCATCCGTTTTTTCTGCTTCATTCTCGCCTCCGAATACCGAATAATAATACGGCGTCTCTGCCGCAAATTCCGCCGCACACGTATCCACCATCTTATAGACTGCCCTGATACCGTACTCGTACCGTAAATCATGGACCTTACGCTCCTCAAGACCGGTCAGTCTCGCGATTACACTGTCCGGAAACTCCAGCCGCTTTGCCTCCTTAAGAAGCTCCCTGTCAATTCCACCTCTCCCGGACGCCACTTTCGGCGCACACGCCTTAAGCGCCTGCTCCATCTCTACAAGTACCGCAATTTTATCTATAAACCAAATATCAATCCTTGTAATCTCATGAATGATCTCATAGGTAATCCCTCTTCGGATTGCTTCCGCAATCTTCCAGATTCTCTGGTCATCGACGCGCTTTAAATCCTCTAAAAGCTCCTCTTTCGACAGCCGGGAAAAATCGTAGGAAAGCAAACAGTCCACATGCTGCTCCAGAGAACGGATTGCTTTCATAAGAGCACCCTCGAAATTATCGCAGATGCTCATAACCTCCCCCGTTGCTTTCATCTGCGTCGTAAGAGTACGTTTTGCACTGATGAATTTATCAAATGGAAGCCTCGGGATCTTCACAACACAATAGTCAAGCATCGGCTCAAAACTGGCATACGTCTTTTTTGTCACCGCATTTTTTATCTCATCCAGCGTATATCCCAGCGCGATTTTAGCCGCAACCTTTGCAATCGGATATCCTGTTGCCTTACTTGCCAGTGCAGAGGAACGGCTGACACGGGGATTTACCTCAATTACGCAATATTCAAAGGTATCCGGGTGAAGAGCATACTGTACATTACAGCCGCCGGTAATATTAAGCTCACTGATAATATTAAGAGCCGACGTCCGAAGCATCTGATATTCCTTATCCCCAAGCGTTTGAGAGGGCGCCACCACGATACTGTCTCCTGTATGTACCCCGACCGGATCTACATTCTCCATATTGCATACCGTAATACAGTTCCCGCGTGCATCCCGCATAACCTCGTATTCGATTTCTTTCCATCCCGCAATACATCGTTCTACCAGCACCTGTCCCACACGGGAAAGCCTTAAGCCGTTTTCCAGAATTTCCATAAGCTGATGTCTGCTATTCGCAATACCGCCGCCGCTTCCGCCAAGTGTATATGCGGGACGAAGTACAACCGGATATCCGATGCTCTCGGCAAACTTCACCCCATCCTCCACATTCTCTACAACAAGCGATGCCGCGCAGGGCTCCCCGATCTTCTCCATCGTAGATTTAAACTCCAGGCGATCCTCCGCTTTCTTAATCGTTTCTGCTGTCGTGCCGATAAGACGAACATGGTTTCTCTTAAGAAATCCGCTTTCCTCAAGCTCCATTGCCAGATTAAGCGCTGCCTGACCTCCCAGCGTGGGCAGAACACTGTCCGGCTTCTCTTTCAAAATAAGCTGCTCTACGACCTCTGCCGTAAGAGGCTCAATATAAACCTTATCCGCGATATCCTTATCGGTCATAATCGTAGCGGGATTAGAATTTAAAAGCACAACCTCAAGCCCCTCCTCCTTAAGCGAGCGGCAGGCCTGCGTCCCTGCATAGTCAAACTCTGCCGCCTGACCAATCACAATCGGACCGGAACCGATGACAAGTACCCTTTTAATCTCATTATTCTTTGGCATTATTTTGCTCCTTTCATCATATCCAGAAATCTGTCAAACAAATACCCGGAATCCTGCGGTCCCGGACTGGCCTCCGGATGAAACTGTACCGTAAAGATATTTTTCCCAACATATGAGATTCCCTCGTTCGTCCCGTCGTTTACATTGATAAAAGCCTCCTCTGCCACCGTACTGTCCATCGTACTGTAATCCACCGCATACCCATGATTCTGGGAGGAAATATAAACCCGGCCGCCAGCCAGATCCTTTACCGGATGATTTCCTCCCCGGTGCCCGTATTTAAGCTTATAGGTCTTTGCACCGTGAGCAAGCGCCATCAACTGATGTCCCAGACAAATTGCAAATATAGGAATATTTGTTTCGGATAACTTTTTGATTTCCTCAATAATAGACGTGCAGCTTTTCGGATCACCGGGTCCGTTTGAAAGCATAATTCCATCCGGCTCTGACCGGATAATTTGTTCGGCAGTTGTATCTGCCGGATAGACAGTGACTTTACAGCCCCTTTGATTTAAAGATTTGATAATATTTTTTTTAGCGCCAAAATCCATAAGCGCAACACTCGGTCCTTTTCCCTCTAATACATATGTATCCTGACAGGCCGCCTCAGATACCACGTCCCCTACAGCATACTCCCGAATTTGGGGAAGAATCTCGTCCATGCAATAATTTTCATTAGTCGTAATCATTCCGTTCATTGTTCCCTTTTCCCTGAGAAGCTTTGTAAGAGCCCTCGTATCTATCCCCGCAATTCCCGGAATATCCTGACTGATAAGAAAATCATTCAACTCGCCCTCACAGCGGAAATTACTTGCCACACGCGAGAGCTCCTTTACAATATATCCGTCCGGCCACGCTTTATCGGATTCCATATCGGGTGTAACACCATAATTTCCAATAAGAGGATAAGTCATCACGACAGCCTGTCCGGCATAGGATGGGTCTGTCAGCACCTCCAGATAACCCGTCATTGATGTGTTAAATACAATCTCACTAATCATATCCCTTGCCGAACCGATACTGGTTCCCGCAAAGACTGTTCCGTCCTCCAGAATAAGAAATGCTTTCATCCCGCCACCCTTTCTTTATATAAAATACGATAATTAAGACTCGGAAAATCTTTTGATTTATCAGCCCAAATTGAAAGAATTATACTACAGTTATTTTCTTTTTTCAACCTTTTAAAACCTGAAAAATAAGCCGCCAGACAATGCCCGCTGCTAAAAACGGACCGAACGCAATCTGTTCTTTTCTCGATTTATTTTTATGTATTATGAGATAAAGACTATAGCCCCCGCCAAGAACAAGCGCATGAAAAAAAGAATAAAAGACAGCTTCCGTTCCAAGATACAGACCACACGCCGACATCAGCTTAATGTCTCCGCCTCCAAACGCCCCCGGAACAAAAAGTGAAATCAAAAGCATAGGAATACTGACTGCTGCCGCCCCCAAAACCCTCTCTCCCATATTCGGTTTATCCTGAAAAAACAGTCCCGCCACTGCTGTAAGCAGAATACCGAATACAAACGAATCCGGTATGCGTTTCCTTCTCATATCCACATATGCCGCCCCTGTAAGCAAACATAAAAATGTGGTTGTCAGCATCCCTCTTATTGTTAAAATTTCTTTTATAATATTACTCATCATACTCCCAGTAAATTATTATTTTATTTAGCTTTCCGTCATCAATATAATTATATTTCACCTGTGATAATCCATATTGCTCTGCAAGCTCCTGTGCCGCGCGATGAATAACATTTTCAAAAATATCCTCACGCGCCTGCGTATACACCTCCGCATCCGAATACTTAAATACAGACGGATTTTCCTGCTCGGATATCGTTTCGCTCATTGCTTCTAACGTTGTCTCACTGTTATAATAATCATAGTACATTCCGTTAACCACATAATAATTACAGTCCATTTCCGTACACAGCGGAAGTTCTACATCCTCATCCGGTATATGAGTCCGGAAAAGCTCCTCATCATTGCAGCACATATAATCATAGCTCACATAATCCAGCTTTTCCTGTGTTTCTATTCCCTCCTGCTCCTGAAAAACAGGATCACCCCATGTCGTATCCATATAATAATAATTTCCCTCACAAGAAACCAGATTCCATGCATGCCCCTGACCCTCTCTTGTCGTCCCAGTAACATAAGTACAGAAAATACCGAGCCGCTCCAGCAAATACTGCGCCGCCTTTGAATATCCGGCACATACAGAACGCCGGTTTACAAAAACACTGTAAATATTCTGATTATCCTCCGATTCCAAATCATAATCAACCGTATCTACAATAAAATCATATACATATAAAATCTTATCATATTCAGAGGCATCCATCTCTATTCCTGCCAGACACTTTTCTACTGACGCGTCTATCCTTGACTGCCGTCTCTCTCTTTCCTTTATATCATAAGAATATCCCGGCTCCAATACCGTATATTTTTCGTTCTCGTTATATGTTGTAGCCGTGGTCGTTCCGTCACACCAGAAAATCTCCGGATAATCCTTAAGCACATATTGAAATATCATATTGGTTTGTCTGGCATCCGGTGCATGCACATATATCTCTTTATTTTCTTCCCTGAGTCCCTGAAGAATCTCCAAATAGATTTTCTGCTCATCACCCAAAAGCTGTTCAAAATAATATTTCCTCACAAATTCCTCTTCCGTACTTTCCACCTGCTGATAAGGAATTTCACTCTCTTCCATATTTTCTTCGGCCTGCTCCTGTTCGCTCTTATCCTGAAGCTGAAAAAAGGCAGCCAGCATAATTCCAACCCAGACAATGGTCGCCGTGACCAGTGATACCAGCGCCGCCGGCAGACATCCCGATTTTTTCCTCTTTCTCATACTTTCTCCTTTCCCTGCTCCCCTTAACATAAATCCGAACCATTCCCGCACATATACATATACTAATAGCAACAGTGTTTCTACGAGGTACGAATTATGCATGATATCCATGCCTCTCAAACGGATTTGCCCGATAAAGGACAATTGAAAGTTCAAGTCACTTCCGAAATAAACGGCTTCCCGGTGAACGATGCCGCAATATCCATATCCTACACAGGAGTACCAGATAATCAATTAGAGCAGCTCACTACCGACTCCTCCGGTCAAACTGAAACAATTGATTTGCCCGCCCCTCCGCTGGATTATAGTCTGGATGTAAACAACGAACAGCAGCCCTACTCCGAATACACCATTCAGGTGGAGGCTCCGGGCTACGAGCCAGTCAGTATTGCCGGCGCTGAGATTCTCTCCACAATTACCGCCATACAAAATATCACCCTCCGCCCCGTCACTGCCGGAGAACAGGCGGAAACCTTTGTCATCCCCGCGCATACATTATATGGCTCCTATCCTCCAAAAATACCCGAGGATGAAATCAAGCCCGTCAACGAAACCGGTGAAATTGTTCTAAGCCGCGTTGTCGTTCCTGAGTATATCGTCGTCCACGACGGAAGCCCGCGCGATTCCACCGCCAAAGACTACTATGTCCGCTATAAGGATTATATCAAAAATGTTGCCTCCAGTGAAATCTATGCCACATGGCCGGCCAACACAATTCGGGCCAATGTACTGGCAATCATGTCCTTTACCTTAAACCGGGTATATACGGAATGGTACCGAAACAAAGGCTATGACTTTACGATTACCTCCTCCACCGCTTTCGACCATAAATGGATACCAGAACGCAATATATATGATACAATATCTGTAATTGTAGACGAATTATTTTCCAATTATCTGTCACGCCCCAATGTAAGACAGCCAATCTTAACACAGTACTGTGATGGAAGACAGGTGCAATGTCCAAACTGGATGACCATTTTGTTATAACCTATAAAGTATATAAATTGTACTTCTTTGCGAGAAACTGTTTCTATCATATCTTGAATTGGAATGTTATGCAATACATAGATTAACATTTCACCCATATAGTAAATTCTAAGCCTTTACTATTTGTAATGTCAGCTGCAGCCGGTCAATCCCATTCTTACCATCCCCGGCGCCGCCGTCCTTATCATCATACTCCCATTTCAGATAGCTTTTTCTTTTCGGAGATACGCGGTACTTTGCTTCATAATAGCCCGTAGCCTCTGGCGTCGGCGTGTCATAGTATATCGTTACCCCGATAACATAATCCGATAAGTCTTTATTCTGCTGATTCTTTCCAAGAAGTCCCTGCTTCTTCATAGTAAGCCTGAACCAACCTTTCGCTCCCAGATTCTTTATCTGTACATTCCGGATGAGGTGCCCGCGGACACCGGCGTAATTATCCCCGCATCCGTCCTGACAGACAAGCCCCTGCATCCATTCCAGCCAGCCGCCCTCTTTCGTATATACCCGGTATTTCGGATAAGGAGGCTTTTCCTTACCGGATACCGGCTTCTGCGGCAATATGCCGGAAGCGCCCTTTCCTCCTGTATAATGAAGAAAACCGTCCCACGGATAATCATAATAAGCCCGTATCTGGCTTTCCTTTCCGGTCTGGTCCCCGGTTGTCCCGTAAATACCGCCGTTCTCCGCTATAGAAAATTCTCCCAGCTTTCCGTTCCCAAGATACATGGCCGTATGGTTTTTCTCATTTAAGCAAATGTCACCGCGTACCGGTTGGTACCCGCTGCCGGCCGGGTGCCACTCAAATAACCCTGTGGCAAGAAAGCCGGCTTTCATATTTCCTGTATAGGTTGCATTTATCGGAATCCCGAGGACTGCTTTATAAATAGAGATAACTGCCGAGCTGCAGTCCCGGTCCCCCTGTGCCAGCTTATAATCTTTTCCGTATACAGTTACTACACAATCTCCCTCGCCGTCGCCCCAGCGCCCCGGCGTGCCTCCGGCCTGCGTGTACCCGTGCCAGTTATGGTTGCATAGATGTTCCATACAGCGCGCGGCAATTTCGCATACCTGTAATACTGTCAATGCCATCATATATCGCTCCCTGCTATGATTTATCAATTTTAAAAGAGGGATGCTTACCGTCCCTCTGAATGATTTAACTTTCCATCGTCTAACAAATCCTTAATCTCATCAAACCATAACTGTATAATCCGCTCAAATGTATCCTCCGATATCAGTAACTGCAACCATTTCGGCAAAAGCAGCCGGGCCCGTGATAACACCCACTTCATTTTCTGCTGTCCTGCTTTCGATTCTTTCACCATATGTTCTGCTTTTAAAAAGAGCCGGTATACATCCACCCTGACTTCCTCTAACTTCTTGTCTTTAAAATATGCATAGATAAGTGCAATCAGGCTGATTGCGATTGCAATACCGATAAGTACCAACACCGGTAACGGTAATACTACTAATAATTCATTCATCTTTTCATTCTCCTTTATTTTCTGATTTCCAGTTCCAAAACTTCCTTATACATTTCTGTTACCATGCCGTTTCCGCCCAGCTCATGATACGCCTCATACATTTCAATAAAGTTCTCCAACGCATACGACGGGATATGTCCCAGCGCTGTATATCTGTCATGATACTCAATCAACTGAACCCTCAGAAGCAGCATCGTCCCTTTACTATTTGCATCCCGGTCTTTCTTCTGGCTTTTTAACAGCCATACAATATAACCAAGTACAACCGGAACCGCGGGGACACAAATATCTACTATAAACTGCTGCATTGGTATGCACTCCTTTCCTGTTTTTCCATAAAAATAAGGCCATTACGGCCCCGCCCGGATTTTCATTATCCTCATCCCCTTTTCTTATCCTACAAGCTCAAAATACTGTCCTACCAATGCAGACGGCAGGAACTGCAGCACAATACTTTCTCCGTCCTCCATTCCCTCGCGGCTCATCCGGTAGACCTGTCCATCCTCCAGATAATACCGGCCTTTGACGTACTCCATACCGGTTGCTGCCGGAATCGGATCCTCCAATGTACCGGCGCGGCTCTCATCAATTTTTATGAAGAGACTCTCCGTTCCGGCTCCCGGCACCCATTCCGCCTGAAAGCTCTGATTCCCATGAATGGTTTTGTACAGCTGATTTTCATGTAAGAATTTATATCCGGCTTCTACGGCCGTAAAGCCTTTGAATACCAGCTCCTCCCATGTGCGATAGATGGCCTTTGCTTTCAAAGCGTCCGCATCGGATAATCCCTGTGCGTTTGCTCTCGCTACCATAACAGAAGCGTTTAAGACTGCATTCTGTTCATATGAAATCCCATTCGCCTTTAAATCCTCCGCGATAGACCTTGCTTTTAAGGCATCTGCTTCCGCGGCTGTAAGCCTCTGCTCCGTCGCGTCGACGGCTTTTGTAAGAATTACGGTTCGGGTATCCCCTACAACCATGACGCCGCCGTATACGCTCCATCCAGACAACTCGCCGTACTTTTCATGGTAGTCTGTCAGAAGTTCAATTTTCGCAAGGTTAGCCGGGACAGAAAACATTTCCTGAAGCTCCTCTGCCGGCTTGCCGGTCACATCAATTTCCAGCCTCCCGTTTGTAATCTCCGCTCGTTTTACACGATGCTCTGAACCGTCAATGAATTTGATATACATAATGTCTCCTTTCCTGTGCGACGTCGCACATATAAAAATAAGAGCCGTTAGGCTCTGAATCTAACAGTTATATTTTTGCTCAAAAAATTAAAGTAGGAAACTAACGACAGTGAACACTTAACGCAATCTGACATATTCCACTTCATACTTGAAAGGAGAGGTTGCAGTATTTGCATGGAATGTCGACAAGCCTATAGTATCGCCAGCTGAAAGGCTGGCGAGATAAGAAAGGCTCATTTGTCCGCCGCCTGCCATTGTATTTCTTACAGCGCTTCCAGCAGTCGTATTAATATTAATTGTCATGGTTATTGATGCCGAAGAGCTTACGTCGTATGCACCACTTGCATTAATCAAATATAATCCCGCGTCCAACGGCGGCGAAGTGTATATTTTTGTGTTAGATGCAGTTGGAATATCTTTTGTTCCTTTTATTTTTGTGAAATTACTATTTAATTTAGCAAACTCCTCCGACGCCGTTTTTCCATCCATTACGAATCCCGATTCCGTAATCTCTGTACTCTCTATTATTCGCGATGCATCTACTTTCTTATCCAGCGCTTCCTTAATCGGTTTGATTCCTTTGTTCCAAAATCGATTTAACAAATTTGTTGTAACAATTCCCATTTTATGCCTCCATTCTATTATTCTGCATCAACGTATGTACCAGCGATAATATCATCTATCTCCTGCGTACTTCCTACTTCAAAAATACCGCCATCATTATCTGAATCAACATATGTCCCGGCAATAATCTTATCTATATCTGCTTCCGTCGCTAAGCGATGCATGCTCAGTATTTTATTAATCTCTAACAATAGCTCCCCATTTTCTGTAGACGCCAGGATATCCTGCATATCGGAAAATTCATGATTGATCTGAATCATAGTAGAATTAATCTCTGCTATTGCCGCGTCTGTCTGTTCCCCCGCATAGTCGCCTTGAGCCTTTGCATAATTGCCCTGTTCTTTTACGTAATCACCTTGCTCTTCTGCATAGTTTCCCTGCGCCTCCGCACGATTCCCCTGCTCAACTGCATGGTCCATTGCATGATCCAGCTCTCTCATCGCCCTGACACAGACAAGCTCGGCTATATCCGCATAAGTTCTTCTTACGTCTCTGCCGTATATGGCAGTCCTGAATTCCTGTATCAACGCTTTTAGTTCCTGTTCCAGCATTATGCTTCTTCGCCTCCTTTTTCCAGAGTCTCTATCCTTGTTATTAACCCCTGTATACTTTCCTGCATTGTTTTATCCAGCTCAGTTAGGCTTTTTTGTGTTGCTGTACTTAATTCAGTTAAGTTGTTAATATTAACTTCCATTTCCTGAACTTTTGCCAGCATATCGGATGTACCTGTCCCTAGCTGCTGCATCTGTTCGCTTATCACATTCATCCCTGCATATGTCGTTTCTACCTTAACGGCCAGATATTCCATATTATTTTTTATTTCTTCTTCTGACGAGGCAATGCTATTCTTTTGCTGTTCGCTGCCTTTCTGCAGCCCTGCCTGCTTTTCTGTCAAACAGGATAACGTATCTCCCAGTGTAATTTTATCCGCTGAGGGTTCAGTAAGATTGTATTCCCGTTTTGACACCATCATATTTCTGTCCAGATGGTGAAGCGGCGATACAATTCGAACTATATCACCCAATTTTATACGGTCTATATCCACATCTATCAAGTGAAGATCTATTGCAGTAAGCTCAATCGTAATAGCAAGGTTCACACATGTTTTAAGATGCTCTTTCGCTTTAGCAAGAAGCGTATCCGGGTCATTTACCTCCGAAAAATCCACTTTCTGATAAATCCAACCATATAATTCAACCGCAGTAGAATCGTAAATATAATCCGTTCCGTTATGTCCGTTAGCAGTTCTGACCGTAACATTGTTTTTTCCGATAGGAATAATCGCAGTCACGATATCTTCTGCTTTGACATAACGTTTCAAATCCAATAGATTTTCACCAAACCGAATTTCCTGCGTACTGTCCTGTCCGAATTGTTTTACATAGTCAATATATCGTCTTCCATTCTCATGCCTGACCCGCAAGTATCCCTCATATACATTAATAAATTTAGAATTGAGCAAATCCCATGTATTTTCATAGTTCGCATCAAAATTTTCTATGCTGACGCTATCAATATCTATAATACCGATTTCGAATTTTTTGCTCTCCCCTGCCTGCACATTATGTTCATTGATAATAGACCGAAAGATATCTATATTTGTTGATATTGGCTCAAAATTATATGTCCTGCCGCGCTCTTTCGGCCTTTGCACAGAATCCAATAAAAATGCCAGCTCACCCTCGCAAGATACCTGACCGTAATTGTAAAAATCTGCTTCATCCGTCGTAGGTCTTCCGGCATATAAAAGTTCTTCATCATCATATACCGCTATCCGCGAACATAGCTTCTGAATACTGCCAATCTCTGGATGCGACGGAAGTATCCCGAAATCAAGATTCCCTGTTTTATTCAATTCAAGGGATACTTTTGGCGATAACAGCGTATAATTTTCATCCCGGATATCATGTAAAGTCTTATCGTCACATTCTATTCTGTACATTTATAGACTTCCTCCTCTATACTCAACAGATACGGTTCCGGTTCCGATAAATTCTAAAGTATTCGTTCCCTCGCCAAGCCAGATGTCAAACACCTTATTTTTCCCAGCACTTAAATTATATATCTTTCCCATATTTCGCACCTGCATTGACCTTGAGCATTCAATAACAGGAACTATCCGCTTCCTTAGACCCGGGATGAGCAGCTTATACGAACCGTTAATTTTTATATCTTTATATTCCCGGATAATACCCATTTCAAAATTGAAATCATCCCATACCCATTCTTCCAGACTGGAATACCGTTCATATTTGTACGGCTCCACCTCTCCGGAAAGAACCAGCTTACTTTCACTTTTCTCTGTTTTTTCCACATCTATTGCAAGTCGGCCAAGATAATAAAAATAAGGATCGTTGTCAAAGATAATCTTCATTCTCTGTCCGGCCAGATAATTGGCAATCCTGGAAATCACAACGCTCCACTTATAAAAATCCTTATCTTCCACTTCAAATTCCATCGACAGAGGACGCTTTTTATATTTCACATCCCCCAGTGTCATAGCCTCCGTCAAATCAAGAGCTCCATCTGCTCCCGGGATATCCTGCTCATAGGTTTTCGCTTCTGGAAAACCTATACTCACCGCCGTCCATCCCAGATTCCAGTCTTTCAAGGTATGCCTGCTTCCTATCTGTACTCCTAATGTTCCGCGCCTCATGATACGCCTCCTCTCAGCTTTCGATTTATAATGTCATTCAAAAACTGGTCTACAAACGGAACAATATCTCTTGCCACTTCCCGTCCGTCAAGATTCGAAACCAGCTCTATCTTCTCCGGACCCACATATACGATGCGCTCATTTTCCTTATTGGAGGCTGTATTTTGTACGGCCTGCGGTATCTGAACATTTGCGGTTACCCGCCCCATCTGTTTCTGCACGGCCGACAGCATGCGTCCCTGAAGCTCAGGTATATTCAATTGGGCCTTTGCAAATCTTTGCGCCATCGTTTCGGACATATCCTCCATCTGCTGATAGAGCTTCTTTGCCTCTTTCTCGTGCCCCTTTTCCGCTCCCAAAACATTATATTTCCCGATTTTTTCAAACTCACGGGACGGGGATTTTATCTTAAGCTGCTTTTTTGCCGTTTTAATCAGATTGTTGCACAGACTCTTCATCGCCTTATTAGCGCTTCTCGTTTCAGACGCTATTCCTGCCGTAAGCCCCTTTCCAATATTGGTACCTGCGTTCTTCATCTGCTTCTGGAGATTATCCGTCGCTTTCTTGAGCTCTTTCTGATATTCTTTTTCAAGCTTTTCGAAATCATCCGCAAAAAAGTTCTTCGAAAATGTTTCTGACATAGACTGCTGACGGTTCCAATTTGCGATATACTCTTTCTGCTGCTTTTGAGACATTGATTGAAACCAGTCCATGTAAGCAGACGCCTCGTCTATATTCATTCCGAGAATTTTTTCCATCATAGCTTCCGGTATTTTCTTTTCCAGAGCTTTTAGCTGCTTCTGGTATCGCTCAATATCAGAAATGTTCTGCTTCAGGTCATAGATATTGCCCCATGACTGCTGCTTATTTGTCAGATTGTCCCTAAGTCCTGCTATACGATCGTATTCTTTCTGGTATGTCTCTGAAAGCTCCTGAATCTTCTTCTGAGCAATCTGGGTCAAACGGTCTGCTTCTTTATCATAGGCAGTATTAAAAGCATTAGCTACTTTCTCTCCTGCCTCCTGCAGCTGTGCAGCTTCTTTTTTATTTGCAGCTTTCAATTTTGATAGCTGTTTTTTTAACCGTTTCTTTTCCGCTTTTCCTTTTGCTTTGTCTATCCTATTTTGAAGATCCTTTTCTTTCTTTTCATGCTCCGCAGTCAACGCCTCGTACTGCTTGTCAATAGAAGTCTGTATATTATTAGAGCTCCGGGTTTTGGCCGTGCTCAGTGATTCTGACAGGCCCGTCATCAAATCACTGCCAATCTGAGCGTATTGGCCTTTACGAGCCATACTTTTTGCCGCAGACAATAATTCTTTCATGGTACCTTTCATCTCTGCGACCAGCTCGTTTTTTGCCACCCTTACGCCCGCGGCAATTCCTTTTGGAATATTAGTACCTACAATTTTCTTAAACTTCTTCGATGGAGAATGGATATCCAACTCATCCGTAGTAGCCTTGATAGAGGCCTGCGCCATCCCTCTGGCCGCAGTCTCAACAGCTCCCGTATTTTTTTCAATCCCGACGGCCATCCCAAGCGGCAGAAATTTACCTACTTCATCGCGAAATACACGGGATGGAGAGTTAATATCTGCTTCTTCTTTCGCCGCATCTTTTGCACTCTTTACGGCTCTACGGGCAGCGTCCGCTATTGCAGGAATTCTGGATATAAGCCCTGTTTCAATTCCCGAACCAATATAATCCCCAACAGGAGTAAAAGATTCACTCATAGCTCCATCTTTCGCTGATGATGTCGCTCCCTTTCCTGATTTTGAAATAACGCCTTTTTTTGCATCTAAACTTTTTACATATTGGTCTCCACTCTTATCCGCAGCCTCTCCCATGCCCTGCTCGGATTCCTTTGCTACCAAAGCGTTCATTCGGTGGATTGCTTCTACAGGTTCCATTTCTCCGGCATTGACCGCGGAAACAAGCTTCTGCACAGCCTCCGTTCCTGCTAATCCCGAATTTGTAACCAGTCCGTCAAAAGTTGCCAGCGTCTCCATCTGCTTTATTGCATCGGCTGGTTTCGCTTTTCCGGACATAATACCTTTGGATAAATTACCCGGAATCTTTACGCCGGACTGCAAGGACATATTCTGCAATTCATCAAGCTTAATTAACGCTTTCAGCTGATCCACACTTGCAGGCAGCGCATATTTCCCGGATTGAATTCCCTGTGCAACTGCTGCCGGCACCTGTGTGCCATCCTCCTTTGCTTTCTGCACCAAGCTGTCCAGATTAATTAAGGCATTCAGCTCTTCCCCTGTCACCGGGTTAGTATAAACACCTTCTTTCATGCCCTGTACAACCGATTCAGGAATATCTGCTGCCTTTATCTTCGCCTCCTCACAGATTTTATCAATACTGCCGAGAAACTCCGCATAATTTGTTTCACCAATCTCTCGATTTCCCGCGGTATCAAGCTCTACATTCAAATCCGTCAGGCTATTTTTATATTTTTTCACTTGCTCATCCGCAGAATTGTAAGCTTCATTCATCTGTTTCTGCTTCTCAAGAGCCATCTGAAGTTTCGGATTATCTGCCGGCGCTAAACTTTTACTACTTAATGCTTTTTCTACTTCGGCCTCTGCTTCTGCCAGCTCTTCCGCAGCCTTTTTCCGATTTTCCTCTGCCTTTGCAAGCTTGTCCTCAGTCTTAATAATATCCTCTTGGATTTCTCCCATGTGAGCGCCGTATGCTTTCGCTTTGGCCAGTTCTTTCTGTGCGTCTATATTCTGCTTAATAGCCTCCGTTGATTGATTAAGCTTATCCTTTTCTTCATCGTAAGCAAGTCCCAAATCCGGAAGTATTTCGTTCAACTTTTCAACAATCGACTTAATTTGCTCTTTCTGACCGGTGCTTTTATTTTCCACCTCCATTAAATCATTGAGCTTTGCTGAAAGGAAGTCTGCCTGTTTCCCCTCTGTCTGTACTGCTTCTATGGATTCTTCTCTTGCTTTCTTATTCTCTTCCAGAGTTTTTAGATATTCTTTCTGCTCCTCCGCTGACTTTTTAAGCTTCTCAGACAGCGTTTCCTCTTTCTTTATGCTGCCGTTTTGAGTTAATAGATACGCACCTAATCCGGCTGCCAGAGCGCCGATAGCTACCACCACGACACCAATAGGACCGCCGAGAGCCGCCATTCCTGCTTTTAACATCCCGGATGCCGCAGTTGCTTTTCCCATGCCTCCGCTTAAAGCTCCAACCGCAACCGTCATACCCGAAACTGCATCTCCTGTTTTTGTCATTGCGCTCGCTACATCAGCAGCTGTTTTGAACCCGGACACCGCATCTCTTGCGGCCTCAATAGCCGTTGCGACCGTTTTTACTGCTTTATATCCTTTAAAGGCAACTAACAGACCTGTTGCCGCCGGTAAAGCAATATCAAAATTGTTTCCGAGTATTTCAACCGCTGCTCCTAAAACTTTAATACCGCCGCCACCTACAGACTTTGCAATTTTACCCAAACTTTTTACCGTAGTGATTGCTCCCTTTGGTATAATTGATTTAATACCATTCTTTTTAATAGCAGAAGCCAGTCCGCGAACCTGACTCGCCCCCTCTTTCGCCACTTTTTTTAGCGGTTCTTTTATATCCTCATATACCTCAATACCGACAGATTCAGCCGCGGAGCCGAGCTCCTGAAGAGCCCCCTTTAAATTGTCGTTCATGGTATCCGCCTGTTTTTTGGCGGCTCCATCGGCGTTATCAATAGACTTTGTTAATTTATCAAAATCACTATCGCTGGCACCTACGATTGCAAGCAGGCCTGACATCGCTTCCTGGCCTGCGATACTGGCGGCATACTGTGCTTTCTGACTATCATCAAGACCTGAAAACTTAGTTCTTAAATCGCCTAAAACCTCACGAAGTGGTTTCATCGTTCCGTCTGAGTTCTCTGCGCTGATTCCCAAATCATTTAACGCCTCTGCCGCTTCTTTAGGCGGTTTGACAAGTCTAGTAAGAATCGCCCGCAATGCAGTTCCCGCTTCTCCACCTTTGATACCGGCATTCGCCATCAGTCCAATAGCAGCTGCTGTATCTTCAATAGAATATTTCATAGACCCAGCAATCGGTGCGACATACTTAAACGTCTCTCCCATCAATCCTACATTCGTATTAGAACTGCTGGATGCTTTCGCCAAAACATCCGCAAAATGTGCACTGTCCTCCGCTTTCAGCCCAAATGCTGTCATAGCATCTGTCACAATATCAGATACCGTTCCGAGATTCTCACCAGATGCGGCAGCAAGATTCATTACGCCCGGCAGACCTGAAATCATCTGGTCCGCTTTCCATCCGGCCATAGACATATATTTCAATGCCTCTGCACTTTCTGTCGCACTGAATTTCGTTGTTGCCCCCATCTCTTTGGCCTTTTCGGTCAGCCGCTGGAAATCGGCTTCAGAAACGCCGGATATTGCCTTCACCTCACTCATACCAGCTTCAAAATTACTTCCCACTTTTATAGCCGCTGCTGCCCCGGCTGCTAATCCGGTTGCCGTCACCTTTGCCGCAGTACTTATAACACTCCTGATTTTATCCGCCGCACCTGTCCAGTATTTTTCTGCATTTGCCGCACTCTGTTTTGCCTGCTCCTCTGTCTTTTTGTAATGCTGTTTTGTTTCTCCGGATGATTTTTTTGTACTTTTCGAAGACTTTTCCGCGGATTCCTCCATAGCCTTTGCAGATTCCTCCGCAGACTTTTTTACGTCTTTTTTTAAACTATCCAAACCTTTTTCTATGCTTTCAGTATCAAGGTCTGTCTCAATTACAACACTTCCGTCCGCCATATATTCCCTCCTTTTTGCTTATCGGACGTCTGTTTTCTTTGTTCCCATTACTATCTTTCATGGCATAGTCCTCTTTCCACATAGTTTTTTGTCATTGCAGACCATATTTGCACATTAAAACACCGCCCATTTCTGAGCGGTGTTTCTATTACGCTAATTCTCTAAATGCTGCCTTAAAGCTTTCATTGCACAAATAAAGTGCTTCTGCAAAGCCTCTCTTGTACATCTCATGTGCTGTATACAATAATTTTGTCATCTGGGTTGCCCTTTCAAATTTACCCGGTTCTTCCTTTTCTGACGTTTCGCAAATATGTAAAATCATACCTGCAACTGCATCCGGCTTATATGCTCCATCTGTTCTTCCATAGCCTTTGACAGTTTTTCATTTGACATAACCAAATCTTTATAATTAAATTCATTCATGCCTATGCCACCCCCGTATTCCGCCAAATAACATGGTAACATTTCGCCTGTCCGTCACACTGAATATATTCAATATCTTTCGGATAATTATTATCTAAATACCACTGACGAATCATATCAATGACCTGAGGCGCGTATTTTCTGACCGTTCCCTGCCATTTTCCTTTAGATTCCCATGTTTCCGTATACATATTATCTGGAATGTTTAACCTGCGAATAATTTCATTAATCGCCTTATCCGCAGGCTTACCAGAGCTTTGATAATACAACCCAACTTTCCTTGCAATATGTACAGTGTCATAATACTGCTGGTCTGATTCAATCAATACTGGAAGCTTAACTCCTGCTTTCTCATAAAGTGTCTTGGCTGTAAGGAGCTGGATTTTACTGTCACAGCCTGCCGCTTTCAGCATTGGCGTGAGAATCTTTACCGCATTGTTGACACTTGCAAGATGCTCAGTCTTTGAATTGTCTTTCTGCGGAATCCCCTGTCGGATGGTATCCTCCATATCATGAAAACGGTTGATATACTTCGCTGTAAACTCTGTCCCCTTTACTCCAGTCAGTTTATGAGCGATAAATTCACAGCCTTTCTTTGTTACATTGTAGCATGGCATTTCTTTATTCTGGCTGTTTTTATAGGTACTTTCTGTGAAGAAATCGGACTGGGGAATCTTCCCCTGTCCTAATTGCTCACAATACCTCCGAATATCTTTTAGCAAATCATTGTGCGCTTTCACTACCATTTCTGCTACTTCAATACTACTAATTGACTGTTCGATTTGTTTCATTATAAAATTCTCCTCTCAAAATTGTCTTGAAAGAAGTTTCCCTAAATGATATGATGTATTTATCAGATGGGAAACCTCTGTACATAGGAAGTTCGTTATGCTGTGGTAGGTGCGACGAACTTCTATTTTTTATCGCTATTCATTATGCCACCGATGAAATCTAAAATTTTTTGTGCTTCTTTAATACTATTCTCATTTATTGGCATCTCTTCTTCTACCTTTTTTTAGTTTCTTTGGATCTATACTAAATAAGTGGACACGAAAAGTAACTATACATTACAATAAAG
>CAMNRH010000026.1 GCA_946552115.1 uncultured Lachnospiraceae bacterium | reverse complement strand
TTTTGTAAATGTCGTAATCTTCCTGTTTGAAAACATTGAATACCACCTTTTCAAGCCTTTTATCTACCTGCAAAAAATCAATAACTGTCTGTACCGCAATTTCAGCCGCTTTTTCCTGCGGAAAATGGAACTCTCCTGTGGAAATACAGCAAAAAGCGATGCTCTTTAAGCCTTTATCAGATGCCAATTCCAAACAGGATTTATAACAGGCTGCAAGCTGCTCACAATGCTTTTTCGTTAAAATCCCCGATACAACCGGTCCGACTGTGTGAAGGACATAACTGCATGGGAGATTGAATGCGGGTGTAATTTTTGCTTTTCCTGTCGGCTCGTCATATCCTTGCTTCGTCATCAGCTTATCGCAAGCCAAACGCAACTGGATACCGCTGACGCTGTGAATGATGTTATCCACGCAGGAATGGCAAGGAACAAAGCATCCCCTTAAAGCACTGTTGGCGGCATTGACAATCGCATCTATCTTTAAGGTGGTAACATCACCACGCCAAAGGACAAGTTTATGATTGACAGGAGATGCGGGCAGGGCATTAATGTCGGTAATCCCTTTTTCCTCAACTTCTGCACTTAAATATTCATCCTGCACTTTCAGAAATTCCTTTCCAACCGGACGAGGGGAGCGTATGTTCATAAGGCTTCTAAGAAGCCGTTTCTGTTCCTCCGTATTATCTGGAATTTCCATATCCCTATATTGCGGCAGCTCTGATAAAAGCTCTTTAATCAAATATAGTCTTTTTTCACTATGTGTCATGGCGGGGTCCTCCTTTATCCCAGAAGCCTTTTGGAACGCTTCTGATAATAATATAGCCACCGTATTAAGCGAAGAAAAATCCTGCCGTCATATCCAGATAGTTCTGGCCGCTGTATGCGGGGTACTCTTTCTGCACCTCTGTTTTAAAGGTGTCAGCATCCGCACAATTCGCTACAATCTTTTTCAGATTTTCAAGATAGTCAATTTTTGTTTGTGCGTCCTTCAAATCCTCTGGTGTGTAGTGCGAGGTCAGAATCAGGTCATAACCCTTTTCGATATAACTGTGGAGTTCTGCGATAATCCCGTCAGCGTGACCTGCACCCGCAACAATGGAGTGGCAGTCGTGTCCGAGCATATGAGTGTAAACGGCGTTGATTTCGGGAATTATAATATCAAAAGCCTCTGCGGTCTGTTTAATTTCAAAATCAATACCGCCGATTGTAACCTTGCCTTCACCAATGACACTGGTAATCTTGTGAATCGAATTGTCGAAAATTTCTCCAAATGCGTCTGTGAATTTATCAACCAAAGCCTTACCACCGCCGTTTTCGGAATAGTCTACGGCATTTTGTGTTGCATATTTCGGAACATCCGGCAGGAAAGTAGCGCCTGCGCCGTGATAAGCAATAAGCAAACCTTCAACTTGTATATCTTTCAGATATTCCGTAAGTTCTCTGTTGTTGTCAAAGAAGCAAGGGGATTCAATGATAACGGCTTTGCCATTTTTCTCGACGATAAACACTTCGTCATCGATGAAATCATTGGTCTTGTATGCGTGCAGTTTGACGCCCCCGAAATCGTAAATCTTCATTTCACCTTTCGCAAGCTTTACGGTTGTGAATGTGTTTTTGTTCATAATAATCTCCCTCCATATTTTTATTATTGTTGTCCTGCTTAGAGCCTCTCAACGTTCGTTCTCCGTAGCTCTTGAATATATTATATAAATGATAGTTTCAAGTGTAAAGTAAGCACTTTATTGTGCTATAGTTACCTAAATGATACTATTGGATAGTTACTACAAGGAAACAAATGCGTGATTTCAGGCTTTTTAACAATTTTGTATCTGCAATATTTTTTGAAAAAATTTTAATTTTCCGACGATTTCAATTTGAAATATTGATTATTTTGAGGGTGTATGGCATAATTCCATGTAAAGTTTCTGATAGAAATGATTGTTAGGAGATGATACGATGAGCGAACAAAAATCAGTAAAGGAATTGCCTGCTTGTCCTGTGGAAACGACCTTAACTTTAATTGGCGATAAGTGGAAAGTGTTGATTTTGCGTGACTTGCTCCCCGGCACAAAACGCTTTGGAGAATTAAAGAAGTCCATAGGCAGCGTATCTCAAAAGGTGCTGACCGCCCAACTTCGCAATATGGAAGAAAATGGTCTTGTCAACCGTAAAGTATATGCGGAAGTGCCGCCGAGAGTGGAATATTCACTGACAGAGTTAGGGCAAAGCTTAAAGCCTATCCTTGATGCTATGTGGAATTGGGGTGAAGAATACAAATCGTCCCTAAAGTAAAAAATGACGTGATCTGTAATCGGGGACGGGGTTTTTCTAAAAAAACCCCGTCCCCGATTAAATTCGCTTTCTCATCCAGCGGTACAAATCCGCATAGACCTGCTGCCTGTCTGTCTCATTAAGAATTTCATGCCGGTCGCCCTTATAAAGCTTTATTTTCACATCCTGTATACCTGCCGCGCGGTATTTTCCATATACCTTTCGCACACTTTTTCCGAAATTTCCCACGGGATCCTCTGTTCCCGCAACAAAAAGTATCGGAAGCTCTTTCGGTATCTTTTCCACACTGCCTTTTTTTACAAGCACCTTAAGCCCTTTAAACATCTGATAATATCCGTTTACAGTGAACATGAAACTACAAAGGGGATCTTCTGCATACCGCTCACAATTTTCCACGTTTGCCGAAAGCCAGGTAGCCCCTGTAGCATCATTCCGAAAATTTTTATTATAGCCGCCAAAGCTTAAATCATTAATAAATTTACTGCGGTATTTCCACCCTTTAAAAAGTGCGATAACACGGCACATAAAAAGCCCTGCATCTAAAACAAGCGCACCGTGATGGCCGGTTCCCATAATCACCGCGCCTGAAAGACCGTTTCCATACATCGTCAGGTATTGGCGCAGAAGAAAGGAACCCATGCTGTGCCCCAGCATGAAATAGGGCGTTTCGGGATATTTTCTCTGGGTAATCTCCCGGAGCTTATGAATGTCGCCTATCACATACTGATTTCCTTTCTTCTCATGAAAATATCCGTAATAATCTTCTCCCTGTACGGACTCCCCATGTCCCAAATGGTCATGTCCCGTCACATAGACTCCCTGTTTATTCAAAAATCGGGCAAATTCATCATATCGGTTAATATATTCCGTCATTCCATGACAAATCTGAAGTACGGCCCTTATCTCTCCCTCCGGAACCCATTCGGCAGCATGAATCGCCGTCACTCCGTCTCTGGAGGGATACCTGAACTCTCTTTTCATCCTCAAGACCCTCTTTCCTGTTTCTTATATTTGATTCTTTAGCGATTATTTAAAGGTACATAGGCTCTGTGCTCTGACAACGGCTTATAAGCGGGACGTATAATCTTATCCACATTTTTAAGCTCCTCAAGGCGATGCGCACTCCAGCCGACAATACGAGCCGCCGCAAAAATCGGCGTATACAAAGAGGGCGGTAAATCCAGCATACTATATACAAGTCCGCTGTAAAAATCAACATTGGCATTAACGCCTTTATAGATTTTTCTCTTTTCGGAAATAACCTCAGGCGCCATATGCTCTACCATCTCATACAGAGCATATTCTTTCTCACAGCCCTTTTCCCTTGCAAGCTGCTTGACAAATCTCTTAAAAATGTCCGCCCTTGGGTCTGATACGGAATAAATTGCATGTCCCATACCATAGATAAGTCCCTTTTTATCAAATGCATTTTTCTCCAGCAAGTCATTCAGATATTTCCGTACAGCATCCCTGTCCTCCCAATCCGTTACCTGCCGCTTCATATCCTCAAACATCTGCGTCACCTTGATATTAGCGCCGCCGTGCTTTGGCCCTTTAAGCGAAGCCATTGCCGCCGCAATCGTAGAATAAGTATCCGTTCCCGAGGATGTAACGACATGGGTCGTAAAGGTTGAATTATTACCGCCGCCATGGTCCATATGTAATACAAGAGCCATATCTAAAATCTTTGCCTCAAGCTTTGAATATTTCCTGTCCTCCCTCAGCATCATCAATATATTCTCTGCTGTAGAAAGCTCCGGGGACGGTGCATAGATGAATAAATCGTCTCCTCTTCGGTAATTATACGCATGGTACCCGTAAACCATCAGCATCGGAAACTGGCTGATAAGATTCAGGCACTGCCTGAGTACATTCGGAATCGTTGTATCATCTGCTTTCTCATCATAGGAATAAAGATTCAAAATGGAACGGGAAAGACTGTTCATCATATCTCTGCTCGGTGCTTTCATAATGACGTCTCTTACAAAATTCGGCGGAAGCGTGCGCCGCTCTACAAGCGTATCATGAAAAACCTCCAGCTCTTTTCTGCCCGGCAGCTCACCGAACAATAAAAGATAAGCAATTTCTTCAAACCCAAATGTCTTTTCCTTAAGAAATCCTCTCACAAGATCCTTTATATTATAGCCACGGTAATATAGATTCCCCGCACAGGGTACTTCCTTTCCCCCCACAATCTTCGTCGCGCATACATCAGATATATTTGTCAAACCGGCAAGTACTCCTTTACCATTTAAGTCACGTAAGCCTCTTTTGACTTCATACTTTGTATACAGTTCCTTGTCAATCGCATTCTTTTCATTACACAAATCCGCAAAATGCTGAATCTCCGGCGTAATCTCAAACAATGCTCTCTCTACGCTGTTTTGCATCCTAATCATCCTTTCTCTTACTGCCTTGTCTGCGGGTTGCTATATCATTGCTCAGTCTGGCAAATTCCTCAAGCGTCAGCGCTTCACCGCGCACGCCTGCTCCCTTTCCCAGCCGCTCAACTGCTTCGCCAATAACCTCCTTAGGCAGATTCAGCATGTCCGAATTATAAAGACCGTTTACAAGAGTTTTTCTCCTCTGATTAAAAGATGCCCTTATAATGTCAAACATAAGCTTTTCATCTGCCACCTCAACCGGAGGCCTGTCATGTCTCGTAAGACGGATAACCGCAGACCCTACTTTCGGACGCGGCATAAAACAATTCGGCGGAACATTTGCTACTATGTAGGGAATTGCATAATACTGCACCGCCAGCGACAGCGCGCCATAATCCTTATTTCCCGGCCCGGTCTGCATACGGTCTGCCACCTCTTTCTGAACCATAACCGTAATGCTCTCCACAGGAACATGATTTTCAAAAATCCCCATAATAATAGGCGTTGTTATATAATAAGGAAGATTCGCCACTACCTTAACAGAACGTCCGCCGTTTTCTTCTCTTACAAGTCCGGCAATATCAAGCTTCAGTACGTCTTCATTTATGATTTTCACATTATCATATCCGCTTAATGTATCTGACAGAATCGGAATCAAATTTTTATCGATCTCTACCGCAACCACCTGACGTGAAGCCTCAGCAAGATACTGTGTCATCGTCCCGATTCCCGGTCCGATTTCCAATATCGTATCCTCTTTTGAAATCCTCGCCGCACATATAATTTTGTCCAAAACATGGGTATCAATCAAGAAATTCTGTCCGAATTTTTTTTGAAATGTAAACTGATATTTCTGCAAGATTTCAATCGTCTTCTGAGGATTCCCCAGTATCGGCTTTCCCATATCCTTACTCCCCGGATTCTGTTCGTTGTTTACCGGTATACCGTCCCGAAACTGTGTACCAGATATTTTATTATACAATAAGATTCAGGGAAATGGTATTAAGATTATATTAATTTTATCACTTCTTATTTAAAAATAAGACGCCTCACGGCGTCTTACGGTATCTAATCCCATCTCCCAACATCATCTGACTGCAGCGTCTTCTCCCCGCAATGCGGACACAAAATCTCATCTTCTTTCGTAAAAACCTTAACCTCTTTCTCACAATCCGGACAGGCAGTAACATATGTTTTTCCGGTGCGGGGTAAATAAATAACCGGAACGGCAATCATTTTCCCGCACTGTGGGCACACTGCCGGGCAGTAATTAAATTCAAAAACCGGCGCCTTCTCTCCCTCTGTATCCGCAAGAATTTTCTGCCGTGTCTCTTCCGAAAAAACATTCAGTACATTCCCAAGCGTCGCATGTCTCATGCCATGTCCAAGAGGGAGCTCCCACGCCATATTACAGGACGGACATATAAATTTACTAATTCTCCCCATATTGGTCTCCCTTTTTATGTTTCTATGTATTCAAAAGCTGAAGAACAGAGTTCGGCAGCTGATTTGCCTGTGCAAGCATAGCCTGGCTGCTCTGTATCAGAATTTGATTGCGAACATATTCCATCATTGTTTTAGCCATATCCGTATCACGGATACGCGATTCCGCCGCCGTCAAATTTTCCACCACATTCCCAAGATTGGAAACCGTATGCTCCAGACGATTCTGGAGAGCGCCGTAATAGCCCCGCAAAAAGCTTACCTTGTCAATTGCCGTATTGACCTCTTCGATTGCAAGACGAGCATCCTCCTGTCCTAATACATTCGTCCCTGTAAGGCCAAGCATATCGGAATCCATTTGAAACAGCTCAACATTAATGAGATTATTTTTGTCATTATCAACTCCGACCATTAGCTGAAGTCCCGCTGCACTTACCATCTCACCCGGCGGAATAACAGCCTTATCCACCACATGAAATGCCTGCTCCCCTGTCACACTATCGCCGATAATAGACGCTCCTCCAACATTTAAGGACGGCGTAATGACAGAGCCTGCGCCATCTTTAGATTCAAAAGAAAGGCTTCGTACAAACTGAACCAGATCCGCATCTCCCTGACTAAACAGCCGCTCCATATCAGCCAGGCTATTAATCTTTCCACCGGTATGCTTGGATATCGCGTCATATAATGAAAGATTATTGTTTATAATCTCATCAAATATTTTATTCATACCGGCTGCGATACCCGGTCCTGTAACTGCGCCGCCTCCATTTGCCAGATAACCAATATAGGCACTGGCAAGATAGCCGTGACCATAAGGCCTCCCGGCTACACTGTAGCTTTTCAGATAATTTGCCACTGCTGCATCCTGAGAGGTATCGCCCGCACCCGAAAGCTGATTGGCAATCTGCTCCAATCCCGCATTCCAATTCGTCGGAAAACCTCCGCCTGCAAGCTGTGCGGTTCCCTCTGTAAACCATTCGGGAAACTTTTCAGCGCCGCCCCGTCCGCTCATACCGTCGGTCATTGTATATTGCATGACAGAATGCATCAGCTCATGGGCAATTGTAGATTCCAGCTTAGCCGCATCCGGGCTTCCGTCTTCTATCGACGCATCAGAAAAATCTGCGGCGTCCACCCGAATCTGCATACCAAACGGCCTGCCGTCTTTATAAAAAGAAAACTGCGCGTAAGCCAGCATACCATCACGGCCGTCGATATTTCTCACATGCAGCTCCATTCCAATCTTATCACTGCCGACTTCGTTCTTCAATGCCGGAAATGCCTGAAAAATCTGATCAATCGCGTTGGGGAAAAATTCCGTCGCAATCTTATCCGCAAGCGCTTCATGTCCGCTGACAGCTCTGCCTGCGCCGCCCGCCGAAACAGCACCCGCCCCGCCTATATAATCGACCTCGCAGGTTCGATTTGTCAAATCCAGCGTTAAATGATAGGTCGCCGCTCCCTCCATCGCTCCATCCGCATCCCCGCCAGGAAAGAGACGGATACTGTTAAATGTCGTGGTTTTTCCGATTCGGGTTATTTCCTCCTTTATATGCCGGACCTCCTCGTTCATCATGACACGTTCCTCTTCGGAATATGTACCGTTTGCAGACTGCACCGACAGCTCTATCATACGATTAAGCATGGCATGGACCTCTGTCACTGCGCCTTCTACAGTCTGCACCAGGGATATGCCATCCTCGGCATTTTGCTTCGCCTGATTTAAACCGGTAATCTGAGCCCTCATTTTTTCAGACACAGCAAGCCCTGCCGCATCATCTCCGGCACGATTAATTTTATATCCTGAGCTAAGCTTCTCTAAGTTTTTAGCAATCGCTGAATTATTTCCACTCAAATTCCTGTGAACATTCAGAGACGTAATGTTATGCTGAATCCTCATAGAGGGCCTCCTTGTTTATATATAGTATTAATTAATATATCGGCTTGTTTACACTATATATTAAGCTTACTACTGTTAACTTTTTAAACCATATACCGCTCTGGCATTTTTTTCTGTTTCCTCTATAACTTCCTCATATGTTATCCCTTTAAGCCCTGCCACCTCCTGAGCAATATATTTTATATAGCCCGAATGATTTCTCTTCCCCCGGTATGGCTCCGGCGCCAAATACGGGCAGTCTGTCTCCAGCACAATATTCGAAAGAGAAATCTCTTTCACAACCTGTTTAAGCTTCTTTCCGTTCTTAAAGGTAACCACGCCGCCGACGCCAATATAAAAACCCAGCTTCACATATTCCGATGCCAGCTCTCTGGAACCGGAAAAGCAATGAATAATTCCCGGAATACCCTCTGCATGCTCTTTTATAATCCGAAAGGTATCCTCTGCGGCATCCCTGCTGTGAATGTTGACCGGAAGCCCCATTTCCCGCGCCAGCTCAAGCTGGCGGACAAACCATTTTTTCTGTAAATCACGGGGTTCCGTATCCCAGTAATAATCCAGGCCGATTTCGCCCACTGCCACGACCTTATCACCCCTGCACCATCCTTTCAGCTCTGCAAAGGTATCTTCATTCAAAAACCCGGCCTCATCCGGATGAATCCCGACTGCGGCATACATAAACGGATATTTTTCGGCAAGCTCAAGCGCTCTCCGACAGCCCTTAAAAGAAGCTCCTACATTAACAATCGTATTCACGCCCATAGCCGCCATAGAATTCAACAGCTCGTCCCGGTCTTCATCAAACTGCTTATCATCATAATGCGCATGCGTATCAAAAATCATATATTACCTCCTTTGGGGACGGGGTTTTTCTAAAAAAACCCCGTCCCCAACTGATTTTACCCTGTCCCTCTACAGCATTTCTTTCCTTAATTCTTCCGACGTTTTCACCGATAAAAGGCCCGGCGCAATATCAAATACACTTCTTGCACCTTTTTCACCGGCCTTCGACAGCCTGTAAGCGGCTCTCGCATAACAAATCAACACACTTGCAGTAAATTCCGGATTGGAATCAAGCTTCAATGAATATTCCATAATATGCTTATTTCCCTCTTTTCCCGTCTCACCGCTTCGAATTACAAATCCGCCGTGCGGCATTCTGCTGTGCTCTCTCTTAAGCTCCTCCTCTGAAATAAATGTTACCGTTGTATCATATTCGTCAAAATAATTCGGCATTGTCTTGATTTCCTCTTCAATGACTTTCAAATCCGCGCCATCCTCCGGCACAACAAAACACTCTCTCAGATGCTTATCTCTCGTCATAAGCTCAGGCTCACAGCCGCTTCGCACACGATTAACCGCCTCATCGACCGGCACCGTATACTGGATCGCATTTTTTACTCCCTTTATCCGGCGAATTGCATCCGAATGTCCCTGACTCACACCCTTACCCCAAAACGTATACGTACTGCCCTGCGGCAAAATAGCTTCCGCATATAAACGATTGAGCGAAAACATCCCCGGATCCCATCCTACAGAAATAATGCTGACATTTCCGCCTGCTTTCGCTGCCTTATCCATATTCGCAAAATACTCCGGAATCTTTGCATGCGTATCAAAGCTGTCAATCGTATTAAAATTCGCTGCAAGCTGCGGCCCTATCACAGGTAAATCTGTCGCCGAGCCGCCACATAAAACCATAACATCAATTTCATCTTTCATGGAAAGTAAATCATCCATATGCCTGACCGGTACGCCTTCTGTCTCAACCTGCACCAAAGCAGGAGCCCGTCTCGTAAAAACAGCCTTAAGCTCCATATCCTCATTTCGCATAATCGAACGCTCCGCACCGCGCCCAATGTTGCCATATCCTACAATACCAATTCTGATTTTCTCCATAATGATTTGCCTCACTTTCTTCCTGCCTCAAAAAGGGACAGGGTTTTTTCAATCCGGGACGGGGTTTTTCTAAAAAAACCCCGTCCCCAATTAACAAATTTCCGCCCCCGCCGGCATTTCTTTCTCCGGTGTCACGAGTGCCAGATTTCCGTCCGCGTCCTCCGCGCACAGAAGCATTCCCTCAGACAACACTCCTGCAAGCTTCGCAGGCTTCAAATTGACAAGCACCATAACTTTCTTTCCTACCATTTCCTCCGGTTTATAATATGCTTTAATTCCGGATACGATCTGCTTTACCTGACTTCCGATTTTTACCTGTGAGCACAACAGCTTCTTTGATTTTTTTACCTCCTCGCAGGCAATAATCTCGCCTACCTGAAACTGCATTTTGCCGAATTCCTCAAAAGTAATCTCCGGTTTTGCTTCTATATCTATAACCGGCTCATCTGTTTCGGCTTCCTCCGCCTTCTCTTCCACCCGCGGATGCAGTTCCTCCACTTTTTTCATTACCTCTGTTATATCCAGCCGTGCAAACAGGATTTCCGGTTTTTCCGTCACCTTTCCGTCGCCAATCTGCGCAAGAATTTTCTCTGACGTCTCCGGCATAAATGGCTCCAAAAGTCTTGCCCCGGCCTTAATGCTCTCCTGAAGATTGTAGAGCACTGTTTCCAGACGGTCCTTCTTCCCCTCATCCTTTGCCAGCGCCCACGGCATTGTCTCGTCGATATACTTATTACAGCGTTTAAACAGATTGAATATTTCTGTCAGCGCATCTGACACGCGAAATCCATCCATCTTATCCGCAACCGTTACCGGCGTATTTTCTACTACCGCTTTAAGCTCCGCATCTACAGCCTCTGAAACACCCTTATCAGATACGGCGCCGCCGAAATACTTATTTGTCATGGAAATCGTTCTGTTTACAAGATTTCCCAACGTATTCGCAAGGTCGGAGTTCATACGTTCTACCATCAGCTCCCACGTAATCGTTCCGTCATTGTCAAACGGCATCTCATGAAGGACAAAATATCTTACTGCGTCCACACCAAAGAAATCTACCAGCTCATCTGCGTAGAGAACGTTTCCCTTAGATTTACTCATTTTCCCGTCTCCCTGCAAAAGCCACGGATGTCCGAATATCTGCTTCGGCAGCGGCAGGCCGAGCGCCATCAAAAAGATTGGCCAGTAAATTGTATGAAAACGAATAATATCTTTCCCTATCAAATGCAAATCCGCCGGCCAATTTTTCCGGAACTGCTCTGTACTCTCACCGTCGCACTCGTATCCGATTCCCGTAATATAGTTTGTCAGCGCATCCAGCCAGACATACACAACATGTCTGTCATCAAAATCCACCGGAATTCCCCATTTGAACGAAGTTCTTGACACGCATAAATCCTGAAGCCCTGGTAAAAGGAAATTATTCATCATCTCATTTTTCCGGGATACCGGCTGAATGAATTCCGGATGCGTATGAATATGTTCAATCAGGCGATCCGCATATTTACTCATTTTGAAGAAATATGCCTCCTCTTTCGCCGGCTTGACCTCACGCCCGCAGTCCGGGCATTTTCCATCCACAAGCTGCGATTCCGTCCAGAAAGATTCGCACGGCGTACAGTAAAGCCCTTCATATGAGCCCTTATAAATATCGCCCTGCTCATACAATTTCTTAAAAATCTTCTGTACCTGCTTCTCATGATAATCATCCGTTGTCCGGATAAATTTATCATAAGACGTATTCATCAAATCCCAGATACGCTGAATCTCCCCTGCGACACTGTCTACAAACGCCTTAGGCGTAGTCCCGGCCTCCTCTGCCTTAATCTCAATTTTCTGTCCGTGCTCATCAGTTCCGGTTTGAAAAAATACATCATAGCCCTGATTTCTCTTATACCTTGCAATCGCATCCGCCAATATAATTTCATACGTATTCCCGATATGAGGCTTCCCCGACGTATAGGTAATCGCCGTTGTAATATAATACTTCTGTTTCTCCATACTGCATCCTCTCCTTAACTTCCGATTAATACTAACAACAGGTCAATCCGCAAAGCGCTGCGAAACATTTCCTCCCACAAAAAAAGTCTCCTTTGATATATTTCCTTTCCGGAAAATCAAAGAAGACGAGCAGACCCGTGTTACCACTTCCATTCACTCCCGCCTCACAGCAAAGAGCCTTAGCAGGTGTCAAATCAACACCCTCCGCTGTAAAGGGCGGTCCCTTTGCATGCTTGCAGAAAAATATCATACTGTATATTTTTACTGTTCACATGCACCGCTCAGAAGCCATCTTCCGTCTGCTTCCATTCATCCCTCTCAGCATTGCCGTCCATTACGGCACGGGAATTCTCTGTAAAACTTTAACAAACGTACTCTCTTCATCACCGCGTTTACATATTCGCTTATGGTATGAATGGTAGCATAACCAAACGGAAAATGTCAAGTAGGGACGGGGTTTTTCTAAAAAAACCCCGTCCCCGCTAATAAACTAGTTCGTAATTGTTTTCTCTGTTTCTTTATCAAATACATGAATCTTGTTAGCATCAAGAGCAAACTTAACGGTATCGCCTGTTCTTGCCTTTGTTGTAGGCTCAACTCTTGCCGTCATACTTGCGCCTTCATAATCAAAGTATAAGAATACCTCTGCACCAAGCATCTCGTATACACGAATCTTAGCTTCGATTACAGTCTCCGGAGACTTAGCGAGGAAATCAGGCTCATCGTGTACATCCTCAGGACGAATACCAAGAATAACAGTTTTTCCGTCATATTTGCCATCGATAAGCTTCTTAGCTTTGTCCGGTGCAAGCTTAATCTCTGAAGGACCGGCTACAAGATATACATCATTTCCTTTTACCTTACATGTTGCATCAACAAAGTTCATCTGCGGTGATCCGATGAATCCTGCTACGAACAGGTTACACGGACGGTCATATAATGTCTGAGGAGTATCTACCTGCTGAACGATACCTGCATTCATAACTACGATTCTTGTACCAAGTGTCATAGCCTCTGTCTGATCATGTGTTACGTAGATGATTGTCGTTCCGAGTCTCTGATGTAATCTGGAAATCTCAACACGCATCTGTCCACGAAGTTTAGCATCCAGGTTTGAAAGAGGCTCATCCATAAGGAATACTTTCGGGCTACGAACAATTGCACGTCCCATAGCGACACGCTGTCTCTGACCACCGGAAAGAGCTTTCGGCTTACGGTCTAACAGAGCTTCCAAATCAAGAATTCTTGCTGCCTCGCGAACCATCTTATCAATCTCATCTTTCGGTACTTTTCTTAACTTAAGACCGAACGCCATGTTATCATATACTGTCATATGCGGATACAGAGCGTAGTTCTGGAATACCATCGCAATATCTCTGTCCTTAGGCTCAACATCATTAACCAGCTTGTCACCGATATATAATTCACCCGAGGAAATATCCTCAAGACCGGCAACCATACGAAGTGTTGTAGATTTACCGCATCCTGAAGGTCCTACGAAGATGATAAATTCTTTGTCAGCGATTTCCAGATTGAAGTCTTTAACTGCTTCAAATCCATTTGGATATTTTTTCTGAATGTGTTTTAAAGATAAACTTGCCATTTTAAGTTCCCTCCTAAAATTAATTTACTTACTGATTTTTTCCGTAACGTTTTCCACGTCCTGATAAAGAGTATATAGAAAAAGTTCATTTCCGGGTATGCCCAAGTTGAACAATCTTTCAAAAAAAATTTATACAAATTGAACAATTTACTATCCGGCGCCGCTATTCTCCGTGAAGAAACGACTGATAAACCTCCCGTTTGCCGATTCCGCGGTCTCTTGCCACACACTTCATTGCTTCCTTTCGTTCTGTTCCCAGGCTTTCGTAATACGCCATATGTTCGCTGATACTCATTGTCTCCCACGCAGCGGCCGCCTCATCCCGGATTTCTTTCCTGCTTTTCCCGGCAATCACAAGCACACACTCCCCTTTCGGAGGCGTTTCTTTATAATAAGAAACAGCTTCTGAAAGCGTCGAGGCAAATACCGTCTCATGCACCTTTGTCAGCTCCCGGCATACACGCATCTCTCTGTCGCCAAGCGTCTCCAACAGAAGCCTTAATGTTTTCAGGAGTCTGTGCGGAGCCTCATACAGCACAATGGTTCTTGTCTCGTTTTTAAGCTCCTTAAGCACCTCCTGCCGCTCCCTTTTATCCGAAGGAAGAAAGGCCTCAAATGCAAATCTCCTTGTAGAAAGCCCCGATATGGTAAGCGCCGTTACACACGCCGCCGCTCCCGGGACAGCCGTCACGGTAATTTCCGCATTCCGGCACATCCTGACCAGCTCCTCCCCCGGGTCTGAGATTCCCGGCGTACCCGCATCTGTAATAAGCGCAATACTCTCTCCGCCAAGCAGGCGCTCCACAAGCTTTTGTCCCTTTTCAATCTTATTATATTCATGATAACTGGTCATCGGCGTTTTAATTTCAAAATAATTTAACAGCTTCATACTATTCCGTGTATCCTCCGCCGCAATCAAATCTGCCTCTTTAAGTACACGAACCGCGCGAAATGTCATATCCTCCAGGTTTCCAATTGGAGTTGCACATAAATATAGAGTCCCTGCCATACAAGTTTCTCCTCCAAATACGCATATCTTTAGAAATAAATATATTTCTTTTAATTCTTATTTATATATTAAGCAATTCTTGTGTATAACTTCCATCTTTATGATAAACAACGAGAGGAGCCTCCACCGTAAGCCTCGGCTTTCCTCCCCGCAAGCCTTCGATAAGTACCATATTCGGCTCCTTATCCATATACGGATGCACAAGACGCATACGCTTGGGCTCAATTCCGTACGCACTCATCTTTGTAAATATTTCCGGCAGGCGAAACGGACGGTGAACCATATAAAACCGTCCTTTCCAGTTCAGAATTTTCGCACTTTCCCGTAAAATATCCTCCAGCGTACACATCACCTCATGCCGTGCGATATACAGCGCTTCGTTCTCGTTTTTCATTCCGTGCTCGCCGATCATATAAGGCGGATTTACGGTGATAACCTCAAAAGAAGAGGCGCCGAATATACTTGCCGCCTCCCTTATATCACCTGTTATAATCTCAATTTTACGCTCAAGTCCATTATACCGGACGCTGCGCCTTGCCATATCCGCGCTTTCTTCCTGAAGCTCCAGTCCGGTATAAAATTCCCCGTCATTTTTCGCCTCCAGGAGAATCGGAAGAATTCCGGTTCCGGTTCCCAAATCCAGAACCCGCTCTCCTTTTTTCACTTTCACAAAGGAGGATAAAAGCACCGCATCCATTCCAAAGCAAAACCGTCCCGGACTTTGAATAATTTCATACCCCTTTATCTGCAAATCGTCCAGACGCTCTCCCGGACGCAGCAGCATCCTCTTATTCATCATCTAATTTTGATGCTCCATTCCGCTCCTCCAGCGCCTTTAACTCCGCCATCTCTTCTTTTGAAAGCTTTACGTCTTTTTTCTTCCGCTTCGGCTTAAACCGAAGCTCGGAAGCTTTATATTCACGAATCTCCTTCTCATCATTATCCAATGTTACAATCACTTTGACAAGCTGACGAAGTACATTCACGGACTGAACGGCTCCTTTCAGCCCCTCCGGAGTCGTCACATGATCTCCGTTTCCCGGAAGATGGCTGTTAAGCTCCTCGTAAGTCTCCTCCTCATTTGTCAGGCAGCACATCAAACGTCCGCATACCCCGGATATTTTCGTTGGGTTCAGCGACAGATTCTGTTCCTTTGCCATTTTAATAGATACCGGTGCGAACCCGGACAAATACGTATGACAGCACAATGCGCGTCCGCAGATTCCGATTCCTCCCCGAATCTTCGTCTCATCCCGCACGCCAATCTGACGCAGCTCAATTCTTGTCCGGAACACACTGGCAAGATCCTTCACCAGCTCACGGAAATCAATACGCCCGTCTGCCGTGAAATAAAACAATACCTTATTATTGTCAAAGGTATACTCCGCATCAATCAGCTTCATTTCCAGCTCGTGCTTGCGTATCTTTTCAAGACAGATTTCAAATGCCTCCTTCTCTTTCTCCCTGTTCTTCTCCTCTTTCTTTACATCCTCTGCCGTCGCAATCCGGATGACAGGCTTTAAAGGCTGGGTAATCTGTTCCTCGGGCACCTCCTTAGGTCCTGTAACAACATGTCCAAACTCTACACCTCTTGCAGTCTCCACAATCACCTTATCCCCGGTTTTTATTTTAAGCTTCCCGGGTGCAAAAAAATATATTTTCCCTGCCGTGCGGAATCTTACCCCTATCACTTTTACCATAGATTAATTCTCCTTTATCGTAAGAAACAAAAGCTCCATCACCAAATCAAAATTCACATTAGCGTCAAGCCTTCTTTTTGCTTTTTCAAGACTTTTAAGGATAAGCTCGATTCCCTCATAGGAGCTCTTCCTTGCCTGCTCTTTCATATAATTTATCTGGTCTTTAAGCACTACCTTTTCTGTTTCCTTTGTTGCTTTATATAACAAGACATCCCGATACCATATCTGAATAATATCAAGAAAATCTGTGATTTCTATTTTGTATGCGGTCACCTCGCTCACCATCTGGATAATCTCCTCAAGCTCCATATCATGAATATTCTGAAGCAGATGCAGGGCATCCTCCCGAATCTCATTAAAATGCTCCGAATTGGCAAGCATAATGGCCTTTCCCATATTTCCCTGTGCAAAAGCCGCACAAATGTCCGCCTTATAATCCGGAATTCCCAGCCTTTCCATCAGATACTTCCGGATAAGCGTATCCTTGATATTCCGCAATTTCAGCATAACACATCTGGAGTTAATCGTTGCAAGCAATGTATCAGCATTTTCTGTAAGCAGCATAATAACGGCATACTCCGGCGGCTCCTCAATCGTTTTAAGGAGTGCGTTCTGCGCCTGTACCGTCATCAAATCCGCCTGCGGAACTATATAAACCTTATAGGCGCCCTGGTAGGGCTTTATATCAATTGTATTATTAATCTGTTCCCGAATATCATCTACACCGATAGAATTCCCCTTTTCATGGGTGAGCATAATAATATCCGGATGGTTGCCGCTTTCGGCCTGAATACAGGAATGACATGTATTACAGGGATCCTGATTCCCATTTTCGCATAAAAGAGTCATGGCAAAAAGCTTCGCAAGCATCTTTTTACCTGAACCTTTCTCTCCATTAATAATATATGCGTGAGATACCTTGTCCTCTTTTACCGCATTCTGGATATACCGTATTACATCTTTATGTCCTACTACATTCTTAAAGCTTCCCATGTCGTATGTCCCCTATAATTTTTCTTCTATACATTGTATCTTATTATGCCTGTTTTTATATTGTAACACATTTTCAAGTCCTGTAAATAGCATATATCTTTCCTTCTTCTTCCGGGCCCTCAATCCGATAACCCGCCTGCCGGTATTCCCCAAGCAATCTGGCCGCTTCCTCCGTAATCAGCTCTCCCGGAACAATCAGCGGAATCCCCGGCGGATACAGATACGCGTACTCAAGGGCGATACCTCCCGCACTTTTTTCCTGCGCCGCCCGAATTTTTTTTCCATACGTTCCCTCAGGCTCGTCTAACATCCTTTTAGCCTCAAAAATCCGGCAGACTCCCGGAAGCCTCGCCCTCCCGGCAAGCGTCGGGAAAAGGCTTCCCTCCTCCCGGCCTGATATCGGCCCGCCTCTGCCTGTCTGCTTCTCTTTCATCCGGTCATCTAACTCCCCATCCACTTCAAAAAGCGCCCGGATAAGTCTGTTCAGTCCCTCCGGCGTATCTCCCACCGAGGTCATGGCAAGCACATAGGTCCCTGCCGCCATTTCCATCTGCAGATGATACCGCTTAAGCAGGAGATCGTATAATTCCTTTCCATTCATATCGGTATTTTTTACAGATATAATAAGCTTCGAATTATCGAACCTCTCCGTACAAATCATCCGAAGTCTCTTTAAACTTTCAAGTCTTTGTCTCGTCTCCCGCAAAAGTGCCGTATAAGAGGAAAACATTTCTTTCCGGCCCGTCTCCAGCATATATATGCAGGAATCCATGCCCGCCATCAAAAGATACGACGGACTGGAGGATTGCAGCATATGAAGATAATCCCTTATCCGCCTTCGATTTACCAGACTTCCGTTCATATGAAGCAGCGCAGTCTGGGTCAGCGCGGGAAGCGTCTTGTGAACACTGTGTATCACAACATCCGCACCAAAAGCGTTGGAATTCTCCGGAAAATACGGATGAAAACCAAAATGAGCCCCATGCGCTTCATCCACAATCAGCGGCACTCCTTTTTCATGCGCCGCCTGCGCAATTGCCTGCACATCCGATACAACTCCGTCATAGGTCGGCGACACAATGACAACTGCACGAATCTGTGAATCCTCTTCAAGGGCTTTCCTGACATCCTGCACGGATATTTCCATATTAAGCTGTAACTCTTTGTTAAATCCGGGATACAAATACACCGGATCCAGTTCGTTCATGCATATTGCATGATAGACAGACTTGTGGCAATTTCTTGCCACAAGTATTCTGTCACCTCTATTCGTCACCCCGAGAATTCCGCTTAAAATTCCCACGGTACTTCCATTGATAAGAAAATGTGTTTCACCGGCACCGAAAAGATGTGCCGCCCTTTCCTGTGCCTCCCTGAGAATCCCCTGAGCATGATGCAAATCATCAAACCCATCAATCTCCGTAATATCAATTCGACAGCCCGGAAGCTCCTCTAAAAAACGTCCGTTCCTTTTATGCCCCGGCATATGAAACCCATAATAATCAGAAGCACTGTAATCCTTAAGCCTCTTATATAGTATACCCATTACAGTCTCTTTAATAACTCTTCTCTCTCTTTTTCATAACCCGGTTTTCCAAGCAGGGCAAACATATTTTTCTTATAGCTCTCCACACCCGGCTGATTAAATGGATTCACACCGAGAATATATCCGCTTACACCGCAGGCAAACTCAAAGAAATAGAAAAGCTGTCCTAATGTGTATTCGTCCTGTCCCGGTATCTTCACAAGAAGATTCGGCACGTTTCCGTCCGTATGAGCAAGAATCGTACCATTCATAGCACTCTTATTTACAAAATCAATATTCTTTCCTGACAGGTAATTCAGGCCGTCAAGGTCTGCCGGCTCCTCTCCGATAAAAATTTCCTCCGATGAAGTCTCAACCTCCATAACCGTTTCATACATAATACGGCTTCCGTCCTGGATAAATTGTCCCATTGAATGAAGATCTGTTGTAAGATCTACGGACGCCGGAAGAATTCCTTTCTGGTCCTTTCCTTCACTCTCGCCGTACAGCTGCTTCCACCACTCAGATACATAGTGAAGACTCGGCTCGTAATTTGCAAGAATTTCTACGCTTTTGCCTTTTCTGTGTAAAATATTACGCACTGCCGCATAAAGAAGCGCATCATTTTCCTCAAATGCATTGTTAAGCGCCAGTTCTCTTCCGGACGCTGCGCCTTCCATCAATTTATCAATATCCGCACCGCTTACCGCAATCGGAAGAAGCCCTACTGCCGTAAGAACGGAGAAACGTCCGCCTACATCATCCGGCACGACAAATTCCTCATAGCCCTCCTCATCGGCAAGCTTTTTAAGCGCACCTCTTGCCTTGTCGGTGGTAGCATAGATTCGCCCCGCTGCCTCCTCCCTGCCATACTTCTTTTCCAGCATCTCCTTAAAAATACGGAACGCAATCGCAGGCTCCGTTGTTGTACCTGATTTGGAAATAATATTTACGGAAAAATCCCTGTCTCCGATTACATCCATCAGATGCTTCAGATAAGTGCTGCTGATACTGTTTCCTGCGAAATAAATCTCCGGTGTTTTCCTAATCTCCTTAGAAACCATATTGTAAAAGCTGTGGCGTAAAAACTCGATTGCAGCTCTCGCTCCCAGATAAGAGCCACCGATACCGATCACAACCAACACCTCGGAATCACTCTGTATCTTTGCCGCCGCTTTCTTAATACGCGCAAACTCCTCTTTATCATAATCTACCGGAAGGTCAATCCAGCCGAGGAAATCATTTCCTGCTCCCTCTCTTCCAAGCAGCTCGCTCTTTGCCGCCTCGGTAATCTTCTTCATAGATTCCATCTCATGTGCGCTGATAAATGCACCTGCCTTTGAATAGTCAAATGTGACTTTATTTCCCATAATGAATCCTTCCTTCCTCTAAAAAGTATATCCTTATTTTAACAAATCACACTATGTTAATCAAGCCATAAACTCCTCAAGAATCTGCCGAATCAGAATATCTTTTGCGATATCCTGTGATTTCTCCTTTTTCTCTTTCCTTTCCTGCCTTGTCGCCTCCACTGCCGCCGCCAGAATGTCCGACGCATCCTGCTCTTTCACATCAGTTACAGCCGTATCCTTTCCAAGCTCCGCCGCACTTTTTACCACTGCCTCCCTTGCCGGCGCCGCTGCCCCGCGCATCGACGCTTCTCCCGCCGAATTTTTCCCATCGCGCACCGGCGCTTCCCTCACGGTCTCTGACATGCCGCGTATCGGCGGTACGGTACCGGGAACCTCATATGGTTCCGGCATAACCGGAGGCGTAATTTCCGGTGAGGTTTCCGGTGACGGAACCTCTCTGCCTGGCCGCGGTCTTATGGGCTCCTCCGTCACCTTTCCGAAATCCGGAACCGGAACCTCCGGTGACATGACCTTAAGCTCTTTCTGATAAGCTTTCTCATAACGATGCAGACAGATATTTTCCAGATAATCCACCATATAATTCCTTATCATATCCATGCGGTAATTTTCATCTGTCGTAAGATGTATCAAAAAAACAAGAATCGCAAGACCCGCACCGGCCGCACCTATCTGAAGAACCGCATCCTGCATGCCCTTTCTGGCATACGCAAGACCCGCACCCAGAAGCCCCAGAACAAGACACACCCCGGCGGATGCCCTCTCCATTCTCCTCAGACTGTGAAGCTTAATCCCGGCCACACGAAATTCATAGAGATACTTGTCCACAAACACCCTTACGTTTTCCACTCTCTCACTAATCATACAGGCATGCTCAAATTTTGCCCTCACAAGACGCATCAGAGGATGTGTACTTTTATTCATATTCCCCGAAGCCTTTACCAGACGCTTAAGCGTGATACTGACAACAAGCTTGCTTATAATGCCGCAAACGGCAGCTCCCCCCATAAGCACATAAATTACATACTTGTCCAACAATATTTCTAACATAACAAAACCCTCCTTCTTCTTTGAATTATAACTGAAATTCAAACGGAGGGTTGAAAAACCATTTTCCAGATTATGACAAGCATCTGTCACAATCCGGAAATTATTGTCATATTTTTTCCTGAAATCTTCAAGCCATCTATTACAAACGATGCAGCAATTCTTTCACAAGCCTTACGCTGTGGACAATTGCCTGTTTTTCAAATTCCGGATAATCCATTGTTGCACTATTGTCAGCTTTGTCCGAAATAGCCCGAATAATGACATACGAAACTTTGTTCAGATAAGCCGTATGAGCAATGCCCGCTCCTTCCATCTCCGCACACAACGCGCCAAATGTTCCGGATATTCTCTCTTTCGCCTCCTGCGATGAAATAAACTGATCCCCGCTTGCAATTCTTCCTGTAAATGTATGTATATCCGGATTTGCCATTTCATTTGCCTCACGCGCCAGCTCTATAAGCCTCTCATCCGCTGGGAAAGAGAATGTATCCATACGCGGCACCTGCCCCGCCGGGTCCCCGAAAATAGTAGCGTCCATATCATGATGGACCGCATCCGTCGAAATGACCATATCGCCAATATCAATCCGTGCGTCCAGAGATCCCGCAATTCCCGTATTAATCAAAGTATCCGCCCCATATTTATCCACAAGAATCTGCGCGCAAACGCCCGCATTCACCTTACCGATTCCGCTTCTGACTACTACAGCCTCTTTTCCGCATAATATCCCTTTATAAAAGAACATGGATGCGGCTTCCGTAACCGTAATCTCTTCCATTTCAGCCTTTAATGCGCTGACCTCCTCTTCCATTGCGCCTATAATACCTATCATAACGTCCTCCTTACATCTCTTACAATTTCTCCGGCCGGCTGGCACAGGCCAGCTGCCCATTTATCGTACCGTATTTTACCCGCTACTCATTTATTGTACCGTATCTTCGGCGGCTTCGCAAAACTTTTCTCGTAAAGTATGGCATTTCTGTTTACTTTCTGCTATAATCCTCGTAAAACAACCGAATTTAAGGAGGAATACATATGGAATATATACCACATGGCGTCTGCTCACAGTCTATCCATATCGAGCTTGACGGCGATACCATAAAAAACGTAGAATTTGTAGGCGGCTGCAGTGGAAATACACAGGGGATTGCAAGCCTTGTACGCGGAATGAAAGTAGATGACGCTATCTCCCGTATGGAGGGCATTACATGCGGCTTCAAATCTACCTCCTGTCCTGACCAGCTTGCAAAAGCACTTCGACAGGCAATTGAAAATTAATCAGATTTTTAAGGGAACTATGGCGGAAGTCATATATTATCTGCAGGGAAAGCCGCTTCTATGGCTTTCCTTGTTTGTACCTCTGATTACTACATAACCGGATTCTTAAACCTTTCAAAATATTCTTTCGCTTTCTGAAGGGATACGCTCAGTTTACTTTGCAGGCGCTCTAAAATATCCTCCTCCGAAAGCCCAAATTCTACGCCATATTCAATAATACTTTCTGCCCGTCCCTCTGCACGCCCCTTCTCCATATTTTCTTCAAATACAGACCACATATTCATTTCCCCTTTCTGCTCCAGCATATCATAATCAATTTCACAATTCGCAGCTCCTGCCACAGTCATAATTACAGACTTACCTACCTTGTGCTCTTTTACATATTCGACCGCTTTCTTTTTTGTATCCTCCAGCGATTTATCTTTATTCTGCATAATCTCCAACAGATTAAAAAAATCAATATTCTCCGTATTATGAAACGGGAAATTGTTCTGTCTTGCCTCAACAAGCAGCAGCTTATAATCATTTACATATGGTGCAATTTCCTCTCCGAGTGCCAGCATACCATGCAGGCTCGTCGCTCCGTCCCATGGCCTCTCCCCATAATAGACAACTAATGTAATAACCGGTATTAGCTTATCCGCCTTTTTCATCCTTGATAAATATTCGTCTTTATTTGCATTGCCGGCTTTCTTATCTTTATATTATCTCTGGAGGCCTGAATACTTTCCAAATTAATAGAATCCATATGAAAATCATTCGGCGATATGCCGATTGAAAAGGGCGGCTGCCCTCTGAGATTTTTTGACGAGGATACGGGGTCTCTCACGCCCCGCATCCTCTTTTTAATAGCTTATATTACTCTCTCTGGTATTGTCTAGTTGCATCTTCTTTTTGACTCTTTTCGAGTACATCACTCAACTAAAAGTTGCTTTCTCTTTTATAAATTTTATAAATGTTTTTGGACATATTCTCTTTTTCCTGTAACAGAACTTTCGAAGTTTTGGCTGTATTTTTTCCCTTTTCACTATGGTTCTTCATACGGTTTCGCAACGTAAACTCCATCAGTAAAACTGCTGCTCACATCATCATTAGCCGAATGAGTAGAACACACTCTATAATAATAGCCGCCTTCTACCTCCAATAGCTTGTTGGCAGAGACACGATCCGCATTCTGATTAAATTTATGCCAGACAGTATATCCTGTCCAGTGGTCATCACCTTTCTGCGCTCTTTCTACATTAACAGAGACTCCTACTTCTCTTACCGTATGTGCAGCAAGCGTGCTTCCGCCTGCATAGAATTTTCCCGGACCTATTTCTACACCCTTGGAATAACCCGTCAATAAGTCCTCTCCTCTCGTTATCTTCGTGTCATAACCCACCGACTCATCGTCATGAGTCAGATACGATCCGTCAATCATGGGCTCGTCCGAAGATGCCTGACTATCAACGGCTGATACTGCCGCCATACTCACTACTAATGCAAATGCACAGCATAAGGATAACAGCTTCCGCTTCACGTTTCACCTCCCATCCCCCCTTCTTTAAACCCCCTCATATATAAAGACACATAACTTGCCAAAAACTGACGCGGATTTAGCTGAAAAAATGAAAATTTTTCAAAATCAGTTCAAAATCATCCTTTTCCATTGTACCAATCAAAAAATATTCCAATCCTTTATACGAAAAACTTGCAGAATATCTTTTTACTCTTGTATCCTCAGTTTCATATTCTCTTATGTTCACTACACAATCTTTACTCTGAAATTGATATTCATTAATAGCATTATCCTCTACGTCCATTCCCCAAGAGGAATCGCTATAAGATGCACTAATATAATAACCTATGTTCTCACCATTATATATGTAAGAAAGCTCTGCAAGCTGGAGCATTGTATCAAACTCCATCATCTTAAAAACAAGTCCATTTAAAGAACCGGACATCAACTTTACAGGCTCAATCCCAAACTCATCTCTAACAATCTGATAGGCCTCCTCTGCATTCTCTTCCACAATCACCAAATTATCATCTCCAGAATTCACTTTTACAACTTCTCTTTCTCCAACCATACTTTTCACAAAGCGCACAACTCTCTCCGCGCCGCCAAAGCTGGTCATACTTACTGCAAGCACCAATACGAATACCGCAGCCAGTCCAGGATAAAACCGGATTCCTTTCTTTTTCCGGAATATTCTTTTTTTTGTTTCTTTTGCTGCCTCTTTTTCTTTCTCTTTCTCAATCATCTCCTGTCCGAGACGCAGCGCGCGAAGCTCTCCCTCAGAAAGCTCGGGATACCTTTTCTTCCACTCGTAATCCTCGATTTCCTTTTCAAGCCTCTGCTGAATTTTTATCTTTATTTCCTCGGGCACGGCCTCCGTCCCGGCATTCTCCCGGCGGATTTCTTCGGCCTCTCTCTCCAATTCCTCTTTTATGAATATTTCCATGCAGTCTTTTTTTTCTTCCATGCACATATCCCCTATATAAAAACTGTCTTTCTCTTGACCAATTCTCACAGAAAAGTATAATATAGTTATAGTATAACCCAAAGGAGGGCATTATGAAACGCATTATTTTAACCGGAGGCGGTACGGCCGGACATGTCACACCTAATATCGCCCTGCTGCCTCGCCTGAAAGAACTAAAATACGATATCCATTATATCGGCTCCTATAATGGCATCGAAAAGGAACTGATTGAGCAGTTTGCAATTCCTTACCACGGAATCGCAACCGGAAAGCTGCGCCGCTATTTCAGCGTCCGAAACTTCACCGACCCATTCCGCGTATTAAAAGGGATGAATGAGGCCCGAAAGCTGGTGAAAATTCTGAAACCGGACATTGTATTTTCTAAAGGAGGCTTTGTCTCCGTCCCTGTCGTACTGGCAGCAAAGCAGAAGCATGTCCCGACTATCATCCACGAATCCGATATGACGCCCGGGCTTGCAAATAAGCTCTCTCTTTCGTCTGCCACAAAAGTATGCTGTAATTTCCCGGAAACACTCAAGCATCTCCCCGACGGAAAGGCTGTACTGACCGGCTCACCCATTCGTCAGGAGCTGTTATCCGGCGACAAATATAAAGCCCGTGAATTTCTCAAATTTACCTCCGACAAGCCTGTTATTATGGTTGTCGGCGGAAGCCTCGGCGCCGTAGCCGTCAATGAAGCAGTGCGGCGGATTCTGCCGGAGCTTCTCAAATCCTATCAGGTAATACACCTGTGCGGCAAAGGCAAGATTGACGAATCTCTCAAAAACCTGAACGGATATGTCCAGTTTGAATATATTAAGGAGGAGCTGCGCCACCTTTTTGCACTTACCGACCTTGTAATTTCAAGAGCCGGGGCAAACGCTATCTGTGAGCTCCTGGCACTTCACAAGCCCAATCTTCTGATTCCGCTATCTGCAAACGCAAGCCGAGGAGATCAGATTTTAAATGCCCGTTCTTTCGAGCGTCAGGGCTTCAGCGTCGTACTTGAGGAGGAGGAAATAAACGACGGGCTTTTATTAAAGACAATCCACAATTTATATGAAAACAGGGATTCCTACATAACAGCCATGAAAAACTCCTCACAGCAGAACTCCATTGATACAATTATTGATTTAATTGAATCCTTAACATAATTAATAATTCGTAAAATTTTTATAACGCTTCAAACCGGAACCGAAAATAGAAAACAGGTGTCAAAGGGCGACACCTGTTTTTATTCCTCTCTTAAGTGGTAAAACTGCTCTTCATAGTTTTTCTTAATCCATTTCTTCGCCCTGTATAACATACTATGCAGAACTTCCAACTTCACACCCATGATATCGGCCACTTCTTTCTGAGGTTTCTCCAAAAAATATGTCGTAGTAACAGCGTCATACCATCTTGTATTCAGATGATACAAATCTGCAAATATATTTTCTGCCAATTCCCGATACTCTTCCTCATACAGCTTCTTTATGAAATCGTCCTCCGGACTAACATTAGAAGCAAACTCCTCATCCTTGCCGTACAAAAGCTCCTCTTTCAGAACCTCACGCTCCAGACCTCTTTTATAATTAATTGCTATATGCTTTGCCGTTGTGAGCATCCATGAAACGACTGCATTTTCATTCACTTCACCAAGATTCATATACAATTTCATAAAAACAGTCTGCATAATCTCTTCTGATACATGGTGGTTGCCGGAATAACGCAATGCTGTCTGATATACACTGTCTGCATGCTCCTTATATATTACATCAAAGGCGGCTTTATCTATAGCCTTTATTCCCACTTACCTACCCTTCACTTTCTATATCTTAGATAAGATTTCCTCTTTGACCTCGTCTGTCAATTCGCCCATTCTCCATCCAAGTCCTACGGTATCATCCTTGTACCGGGGAATCAAGTGCATATGGAAATGGAACACGGTCTGTCCTGCAGCCTCTCCATTATTCTGAACTATGTTATAGCCGTCGCATCCAAGAAGCCCCGTAAGCTTCGTAATCATTTTCTTTGCAAGCACCAGTACCTTAGAGGCCAGCTCATCATCCAGCTCGTAAAGATTTGCATAATGCTCTTTCGGAATAATGAGGGCATGTCCTTTCGATGCCGGACTTGCATCTAAAATCACCCGAAAATCCTCATCCTCATATAGCGTTGATGTCGGAATCTCACCATTTGCAAGCTTACAAAAAATACAGTTTTCATCTTTCATAATTCGTTCCCTCTTTCCTGTAAATAATGATTGATTATTTCAACCGCCAATGTTACACTTATCTCTCAGAAAGGCGGTAGATAGCATGCTTACGCAGACAGATTACGACAAATTACAACAGATAATGGAAGAAAGTCCTGAGAAAAAGGAGCTTATCACAAGACTCCAAAAAGAACATCAGATGGAAATCAGCTCCTTAAGCCATGAAATACGCAATCCCCTGACACTTGTATACAGTACACTCCAGCTTATCGAATCCAAACACCCGGAGGTTTTTACTTACGAGCATTGGGATGCCATGCACTGCGATATTGAATACATGAACCAGCTCTTACAGGAGCTGTCCTCCTACAACAACAGCGAACATCTGTCCCTTAAGACGCTCCACACCGTCAGTTTCCTTCAGTCTCTCGTTTTATCCTTTGCCGCCTCTGTCACAGATACAGACATTGAATTCACTTCCCGGATTGAACCGGGGCTTCCGGATATCTGTGCAGACGCTGTAAAGCTTCGCCAAATCCTTTTAAACCTGCTGAAAAACGCCTGCGACGCCGTCACCTCATCTTTCGGATATGCGCAAAAACAACGGCCGTCTATATCTCTCGAGGCATCTATGAAAAAAGAATCCATACACATTATCGTTTCCGATAATGGCTGTGGCATTCATCCTGAAAGCATTGATACGATTTTTGAGCCCTTTATTACATATAAAAAAAACGGTACAGGCTTAGGTCTGCCTATCGCGCGCCGTATCGCCGCCGCGCATGGAGGCACACTTACCGTATTCTCGGAACCTGACAGACGCACCCGGTTCACTCTCACTCTTCCTGTCCAGCACCGGGATGCTTTTTAATACGGTATAATAAAACAGCCAGAAAGATTCCTGAAATCAGGCCGCCTGCATGCGCAAAATTATCGACCCCGCCGTTCACATAACCATAATACAAACTAATCACGGCCATAAACAAAAGTCCTCTTCCTGAGATATTTCCTATCCGTCCATGATTTCGTACAGCTATATAAAGCAGCGCGCCTATCAGTCCGAATACCGCTCCGGAAGCACCTGCCGCAACCGCGTAATTGTCCATATGAATATCCTGATACATGGATACAAAGGTTCCGCCCACTCCGCTTACCAGATAGATAATGAGAAAACGTATGCGTCCGACCACATTCTCGAGCATATAACCCGCGGCAATCAGAACCACCATATTATTTGTAAGATGCTGAATATCAAAATGCAGGAACATAGAGGTAAAAATCCGGTAATATTCTCCTCTCTCCACAACATACGGCACATACATCGCGCCATGCTCCGCCATAAATTCCGCATCCTCCGTCATTCCCTGAAACGACAGGAACAAAAATACAACTATATTAATCACTACCAAAGCAATGGTAAAAACTGGTTTTTTCATACCTAGATTCTCTCATTTATTCACAGGGATGTCAACCAAAACTTTACTTTCCTATAACTCCTCCTCTTCAATATAAAGGCCGTCCCAGTTTCCCCATTTGGGTTTCCTGTGCCTTTTCAAAAAACGCCTCATCGGCATCCACATATTTTCTGTCTCCTCCATAACAATGTTCCCTCTCTCCTGTTTCGTAATCCAATCATGCTCCGGCTTCTCATATTCCGCTTCCACAATGTCCGGTTCCGCCTCTTCCCCCTTTTCAAGGCATCGTGCCGCCAGCTTTTCCAGACTGTAATTTTCTTCCAATGTTTCCTTATGCAGGATAAATATCATCTGAACACAATCCTGATCCTTATAATCCGCCTGTTTCACAAAATACTCTGTCAACCGGTGAAACTCTTCCCACAGATTAGCTCCTCCGGGCGGATAATAACAAAAATAATACTTTCCTTCTTCAAAATAAATATATTCCGGTTTCAATAAAATATGGTGAATGTCCAGCAGATATCTCTTCGTTTCTCCGACGACCTCCAGAAATCTTTTCAAGAAAACTCTGATTGCCTCACCGCTTAAAGTGTTTTTCTCATACATTGCCTTCATGGATATTTTTCCGCTCACATCATAATCATAGTAGCTTTTTCCGTCCGCCCCTCTTCCTTTTACGCTTAAAAGTCCCTCGATACGGTTTACCTGGAGCATCCGCATCTGATAATCCTCACAATATATTTTTTCTTCCTCAATTGTTATTCTTCGTTCCATCTCCCAGCTTTTTCATCCTCCTGATATCCCGGATTTTTCTTTCCGGCTCTGTAATTTTCATCCGTTTCGTAACAGACATTTTCATTCCTCTTTTCGAAGCCGTACCTGTAATTTCCACTTCATTCCTGCGGACCGCTGCCGATACGGCAATCCGTCCGAATAAAATACATTTATTTCCAAGCCTCTCCCTAAATACCGCCTCAACCTCGCTCTCGTCCACTCCGCCTTTTTCTCTTGCTTTCGTACTGCTTACCGCCACCGTCTCATATGCGGCTCCGCTGATGATGTTTTTATCATGATAGTAAAACACGCCAAAAATACTGCTCATAATCAGCAAAAGAATAATTGGCATAAGAAACGACATTTCTACTGTATATCCTCTCATAAAACGCCCCTTTCTATAAGCACCGCCGCCACATATCCGCCTGTCAAAAATGGAAAAAACGGAAAAATATATTTGCGGGACATCTTCTTAACACACAAAACGAACACCGCGGATATTGCCAGAAGAAAAAAGGAAAGCAGCAAAACCGTCAACAGCTCTCCGAAGCCAAGATAAAGTCCGAGAACGAAAATCCCCCAACCATCTCCATATCCTACACTCTCTTTCGTAATCCAACCTATCAGAAGAAACAGAAGACCGATTCCGGCTCCTGCTAAAATCTCCCATACACAGCTCCCGCCAAAGACAAGCTGATATAAAATAGCCGCGGCGCCGCTAACAGCCAGCACGTTTATCGGCACTCTATGAAGCCGGATATCGATATAAGAAAGAAATAGCAACACAAGAAAACAAATTCCTCTTCCTATCTGCCACATCTTGAGCACGCCCCCTTTCCTGCCGCCTCTGATATTGGGACGGCATAAATCGTTCTTTTCAATCCGCTGCAGGATAAGGAGCAATGATACCTGTCCCCGCTATTTGTAATATAGACACCCCCTGCCGTCCCATGCCCGCAATGCTCACAGGGATAATATTTTCCTCCCGATTGATTCCTGAGCGTCCCCACATCAGCGCCCGGCACCATACGAATCGACAGCTCAAGATGCGTACAATGATAATCCCTGTGATATACAATCCCTGTTTCCGTAATATATACCGTATCCTCACCGCCGGCCCCGAAGAGCTCTTTTTCGTACCCCGTCCATGCCTTAATTTTCACAGACTCCTCATAGGATAACGGCGAAATACCGAACACAGGGATCGGAACACGCACACGATACCTCACCGTCAGCTTTCCGATTCCGTTCGTCAAAAAAAGATAAGAATCCTCACAATGAAGCCCCGCACTTCCGTCCACAACAATGCTTCTGTCCAATCGGTCTGCCCCTATCTCCCCTACAATATCCCTTTCAAGCCTTGATGGTACAACAGCTTTCAATACACAAGCCTCCTGCATGACCTGCTTTCCTGCCGACTGAAGCCCCGCGCGGATATTCGTACGTATTACCGAAATCTCCATAAGGTAAAGAAGACTTACAACGGCCATGAAAAAAATCGGAACGGCCAGCGCAGCCTCAACCGTAATGCTTCCTTTTCTGCAGGCAGATGCAGATACCCCTCCGAAAGAGAGGGAAGAATTATTTTCAGAAATTTTATTACCTGGCATCGCGAATCAATCTCCTTTCTTACTTTTATTATTTATTATATTTAAAGGGTATTTTCGGAGAGGCATCTGCACCTGCCTGCAGCTTCAGTTATAGCCAAAACAAACCGGAAAACGATACGTCACACCTCTGCGCAATGAACATGTACTTAAAAAATCCACTTTGTTTATACAGAAATCTGCACGAAAATATGTCTGCCCGTGTTCTGTCCTTAAATTCTGCTCTATTAAATCCAGCGCCCGCATTCCCGCTTTTTCTTTTTTTCCTAAAAATAAAAGTATACGCAGATATTCTTTATACGAAAGTCCGCCCTCCGTATCAGCTCCACTGTTTTTATCCTCTGACGTCCCAAGCTTTAAAAGCGAAGACAGCTGAAGCTGCCAGCTTTCTTTCGTCTTCGTAAGCGGCACCCGTTTCCCCTCAAGCAGCACCCGTATGTCTACTACAGATTCTCCATAGGCCCATGCAAATAAAATTGCCTGCGCCGCCGCTTCCGTAATAGCCGGTACCGCAAGCAATGCGCAAAGTGTCATCGCAAGAGCTTCCGCCTCCGCCTTGCGGCTGCTGTCTGACTGGAGATAAAGATAATTCGGTACCAGTCTAAGCAGCAGAAGCTTCCTCGCCACTGCTTCCAGATTGTCCTTATCGCTGTCTTTCCCTTCTAATATATATTCCGCCTGATAATCCAGCGCTCCTTCCCCCGCTCTGTCAGACGCCGTCTGAAAATGCTCCAGCACATACTCCCCGAAAAACAGCGCCGATAATGCCTCCGATGTCCTTTCCATCTCTGGAAAATTTCCATAGCCTTTATTCAATTCTCTATGGGATACCGCATCTGAAAGCGAAATCCCTTTCCCCGACAGACGCATTCCCTCCGGCATCACTAATGTTAGAAGGGGCGCGGCTTTCAACGAGTTTACATGAGAAATCGGATTCTCTTCCGCCGGAAGCGCTCCCTCATTTTGCTCAAGCAAACTTTCCAGCTCTTTTTCACTTTCCTGCTCGGTCACTTCATATTCCTCTATTTTCTCCTCCTGCTGCCGCCACACATCCGTCTTCCCAAGATAATCTTCCGCACGGTCAATTCCGTATTTATGCTCCATATACGCCGCTGCCTGAACATAAAATGCCCGTCCCCCATCATCCGTGAGAAATTGGATTCTCCGAATACTCTGTCCCATACCTCCGGCCCCATAATATTCCAGCCTGTCAAAAAGCCTCTGTTCGTCATAGTCTCCCGTCTCATAGCTTCCTTCTAAGCTAAAAATATCATATTCTTCCAACAGCTCTTTCTGGTATTCGGCAAACAGGCATTCCACGGTACGATTCATATCCGCTCTCCGGTAATTTTTCGCATTTTGAATAGACGCACTCTCAAGCATGGAAAATATGAATGTAACCAGCAGAATAAATATCAGGCTCAGATAAGCCGTTACCCCGCCTTTCTTCATTTCCGGATTTTCTTTATATTCCTGCACTTTCACTTGTAATCTTCTGAAAAATAGACTGTACCAGACTTGTAAGCTGCGACTTAAAGATAATAACAAGACCTATCAGAACCACCAATATTAATATGATTTCCACGACTCCGATTCCACTGTCCTCCTTTAAAATATGTTTCACTCTTTTTATCCACTGTATTTTCCGCAAACATATCCCTCCTATTCTACTGCTTTTTCATGTTTATATTTGTATCGAAAGAAATGCAGGTACAATTACGATAATCAATACCTCTCCAAGCATAAGGAACATCGGCATAAGAAGCTTTGTCCCCGCCTCCTCTCCGGTTCTTTTTGCAAGTGCTTTCCGCTCCTCAAAGGCCTGCGTAGATTCCATCCGAAGAAGCTGGCTCAAGCCCTTAGTCCCTTTTCGAAGATTTTGAGATAAAAGCGCCCCAAGCCTGATATATTCCTGCAGGCCGCATCGCTTTCCAAAACGCTCATAGCTTTCCGATTCCATTACGCCGCTTTCCATCTCCCGGCAGGTATAGCGCATCTCCTCATACGCGAAACGTACGTAGCTCTTTTCCTTTTTGCGGGCATCCTCCGCAATTTTTCTCCATGCTCTTTTAACGGTCATCCCCGCGCCCAGTAAAAGTGTGAGCTTACTTACAATCTCCGGATAATCCAGACGCATCTGTCTGCGCTTTTCCTCTTTGGCCTTTTCCATGTTCTGCTTTTTAAGCGCAATAATCAGTACCGGAATAAGCGCAGCCATTGCAAGCAGCACGCCGCCCCTTGTTTCCATCACGGGATAAAAATGCACAGCTTTCCCGGACACATTTTCCGGAAGCTTAAGCACGGCCTTGCTTCTTGTCTCCTCATCCCTTTCTTCAATTTTTTTCTGTATTTCTTTTACAAATGCCTCCTTCGCCGTATATACTTTCGGATACAGCATAACCGTACACTCATAAAGAGCCTGCGACGCCTCTCTTTCCCGGTAAGTAAGAACTGCCCGAAGCGTCACCGGCGTTCCGCTTTCGTCAAGCCCTTCCTCATTTAATTCTCCGTAAATATTCATAACGTCATAGCGGTCAAGCTCCCATGATACGTCTATCGGCTCTCCCGGAATCTCTGTAATCAGTTTCAAATCCTCCTCCACCCGATCCGGCTTTTCATTCCTTCCAAGAATCCACTTTTCCATCTTACGGATGCTTTTATCAAATACATCCTGTATTTCCTCTTCCGTATAGGCTCTTTCTGATACTGATACCTCTATGCTCTCCGACGCTTTCCTGTCATCCGCCGACACCTTAAGCTCCGCTATCGTATCTCCCTCACCGTAGGTTTTCCGCAGGAGTCCCTCTGTAAGCTCTGTCTTCGAAGCATGGTAATCCACAGCGAGCACGATAATCCCCATAATTCCCATAAGAACAGCCAATACGGCCGCTAGACCTCGATTTCTGTCAGCACCGAGCCAAGATAATACGCGCCCATATAAACGATAAGACATAACGTCATCACTCCTATTCCAATCACATTTCCATATAAGCATTTCATAAACTCCGGAAAGCTTAAGGACATATAGGATATGATCGCATAAGGAACTCCCGCCATAACCTTAAACTCATACCGCTTTGCCGCCAGTATCGTCTGAATTTCCCGCCGGACGTCAATTTTATCCCCAATCTGTCCCGCCGTATTTTTCATAATTGCAATCATATCGCCCCCGCTTCGTTTCGCTGTAACAAAAACTGCCGAAAAGCTCTCTACATCCTCAAGGCCTACCCGCTCTGACATCTCTTCTATTACCTGCTCAACCGGAATCTGCATACGAAGCTCCCGCACCAGTATCATAAGCTCTCTTGATACAGGCTCTTTCTCCGAATAAAGAAGCCTTAACTCCTTTTGGCATTCCCTGATAGCATTTTCAATTGAATATCCTGTATTAAGCGCCGAGGAAACGGTCTGTATCAGCTCCTTAAACTGTATCAGAAACTGCTGCTTTTTCTTTCGGACGCATTCCCTTTCAAGATTTCTGTAATACCACACCCACACAGGTGTAAGAAACGGCACGGCCCATGCCGAGCGATAATAAAGCCACGCCGTTATTCCCGTTACAAGCGACGCTTTAAGAATCATCAGAGCCCGCTCCCTCTTCATTATATCCTGCTGCCAGTAGCTTTTCCTTATGTGCGAGTCCATGAAGCTTTTTCCAGCTGCCTTCAATTGTTCCATTTCTCTCACCCTCCTCTTCGTAAATATAGAGAGGATTCAGTCTGATCTCGCCGTCCGTATATTCCAACACCTCTGTTATCTCCAGCACCTTTCTGGATTTATCTCTCTGCCGCCCTAAATGCACAAGAATATCAATTCCCGACGCAATCTGTCTCCGGATTGCAGGCAGCGGAATATCCATTCCCATAAGGACCATTGTTTCCAGACGGCTCAGCATGTCCCCGGGACTGTTGGCATGTCCGGTACTTAAGCTTCCGTCATGGCCTGTATTCAATGCCTGCAGCATATCAATCGCCTCCTCGCCGCGCACCTCGCCCACAATAATCCTATCCGGCCTCATGCGCAGTGCGGTCCTGATCAACTCCCTGATTGATATCCCTCCGCTCCCTTCTGTATTCGCATTTCTTGCCTCCAGTGTAACCAGATTGGGAACATCTAAAATCCGAAGCTCTGCATTATCTTCAATTGTAATAATTCTTTCATCTTTCGGAATAAACTGCGACAAGGCATTTAAAAATGTTGTCTTTCCGGATCCCGTTCCTCCGCTGATAAAAATATTATATCCCGCTTCTACAAGCTGAGCCAGAAATCCCGCCGCTTCCTCGCTGACTGAACGCCATAAAATAAGCTGCTCCATCGTTATCGCTTCTTTCGGAAATTTCCGGATGGTTACAATCGGTCCGTTCAGTGCGACAGGAAACAAAACCACATTCACTCTCGAGCCGTCTGAAAGTCTGGCGTCCACAATCGGAGAGGCTTCATTGACAATACGGTTGGAGCCTGACACAATCTGCTGTATTACGTCCTCCAGCTTTTCCTCTGACGCAAACCGCTTTCGTGTCGAATACAGCCGTCCGTTTTTTTCTAAAAAAATATTCTGCGTCCCGTTAATCATAATTTCCGTAATCTCCTCATCCTCCAGAAATTCCTGAAGAAGATTAAGCTTGCGAAACGCGTTAAACAATTCCCGGCCAAGCTCAGACCGCCTCGCAAGCGGAATATATTCCTGCTCCTGCGCTTCATTTAATACACGATGAATCAGTCTGGTAAGCTCTTCATCATCGGTTTCCCGGGACATATCCAATTCTTCTAAAATTCTGGCGTGAAGCTGTTCCGCCTGAATCATGCTCTGCCCTCCCTGCGGATAAGCTTTCGCCGGAGCTCCTCATGCCCCAGCAGGCCTAATTCCTCCTCAAACTGCCGGAGCTTGGACTCTGATACAGCATCCTTAAGAGTAAGCATGTGTATCTCGCTGCATGCGTAAAAGACCTGATAGATTTCCCGGAGGCCCTCATCCATATCCAGAATCAGCACCTCATAAATACTCTGCTCCATAATCTGTTCAATCAAGCTTCTCCATTCCTCACCGGATACGGCCTTTATATCCTCAGATACCGCGATCGGCGCAACATAGTCAAGCTTTCCCTTATGACCCACAATCGTAGTGAGCATAAGTCCCAGATTACTCTTTTCCTGTCTTGCATAATAGAGAACATCCGCCAATGTCTGCCCTCCTTCCGGAAAATGTCCCCCGATTCCTCCGTAGGTTTCCAGATTCAGATACAATACATTTGCCCTTTCTGAAAGCTTTTGCCCGAGCCGCAGTGCATAAGTGGTTTTTCCAATTCTGTGCACCGGAGAAAAGACACCGATGATTTTCATCTGCTTTTTCCGTATTTTTTTCAGGAAAACATTGTCCGTCCGTTCTCCGAAGCTGCATTGTCTGATAAGCTCTGAAAGAAGCTCTTCCCCCGACTGATATTTATATACGCCGGTTTCGTCCGGTCTCAGAGTACTGTCGTCATCTCCTGTAAGGACAAATATTTTTCCTGCCTTTATCTGCTCTCTGTCATCCGGAGAAAAACCCGAAGAAATAAACAGATAGTCAATCCTTTCCTTTTCCTGTATGGATAATACATGCGGCAAGTCCGTACATGTCTGTACTTGAAAGGACAGCCCCTCTTTCTGCGTAATATAATGCGCAAAGGCTGATACATAGCTTTCCTCTCTGTCGCAAACTACCAGACTCTTATTTTTCACATAATATCCCTCCTGCTCTTAACCGCTATTTGTCAGTTATGTCTCCTGAATTCTTACCTGAAATGGTTGAATAGCTTAGAATAACCTGAATTGATATGAATCTGCCTAAGAATAAAACAATCAGTTACAAGCCGTTTTTACAACTTGTAGGTCGATTATAACCCCACTTTTCTTTCTTGTCCATACCTCATTTAAAAAACGACAAACTTTGTGCAAAACATCCAGGAAACAAATAAGAAAATCATTTTTTCCTTTTCAACCCCCGCTCCTCAGTATATAATATTAACAGCTTATTTTCCTGAAAACGGAGGACTGATATGGACATAAAACTATTGAATTTGGGCGATTTAAAACCATCGCTTAAAATACCGGAAAAAGAAGAGCTCCATGTTTTTACGATTGCGTCGGAGGCTTCCGGCAATCTGCACAAAAGTATACGCGAATACAGTCACATGCAGCTGCGAAGAATCTTGTCCTCCTATACGGGAATCCCTTGTGAACGCTTAAGCTTTACAACCGGAAAACACGGAAAACCCGTCCTTTCACATACCGGGAACGCTCCCTCGCTTCACTTTAACCTGTCACACTCCGGCAAATACGCAGTACTCGCCTTTTCCTCACACACTCCAATCGGAATTGACATTGAATATACAAACCGAAAAGCAAATATAGATAAAATCGCAGCACGTATATTTCTTCCGGAAGAAATAAAAAAACTTAAGCGCATTTCCGACGAGGAGGAAAAAAGACAATATTTCTTTTTTCTCTGGACCAGGACCGAAAGCTTCTTAAAGGGGCTTGGATTCGGACTTAGCGCTTCATTTTCAGACAAAAAAATTCAGGAGGAATATTCTCTCTGGAAAATCCAATCTCTTCCTGCTCCAAAAGATTACATCATTACTCTGGCATATCGGAAGCTGTAAATCAACACCTCGTTCTTTTTCATCTCACAGCCCCCGATAAAATGTAATGCCGTATAGAAGCGCAACCCCCGGCATTCCAAGTGCCCCCGAGGTAATAAATGTAATCGGATTCAGCCCCACGCTTAGAGAGACACCCTTAGAATTTAAAAACTGATTAACAAAAAAAATCAAAGCTGCCCCCAATATTCCCCGAACTAAAAAATTAACTGCAATATGAGAATTTTTCTCCGGCATACCGTCCCCTTCTTTCTTCCATATACCTATATATATCCCTGGTTTTTATATTTTATTCCCGAAAACTACATTGAAAGCGCCGTATATTAATGATAAAATCAGACAAAAGAGGGAATGTTATTGGAGGTTAGAACATTGAGAAAAATTTTAGAACATGCAATGGGAGAAGCCCGGAAAGAAATCGCGTTTGGAGAAACCGCTTCCTATATCCCGGAATTAGGGCAAGTTGACAAAAATCAGCTTGGCGTATGCATTTATACAAGCGACGGAAAAAAAGAAAACATCGGCGATACGGATATTCGCTTTACGATTCAAAGCATTTCCAAAGTCATTACCCTTGCTGTCGCGCTGGAGCGCTGCGGTTTCTACAAGGTATTTGAAAAGGTCGGAATGGAGCCATCGGGAGATGCCTTTAATTCACTTGTAAAGCTTGATTTATCCAGCAATTATCCGTATAATCCTATGATTAACTCCGGAGCGATTGCCATCGCAAGCTATCTTACTCCGATTATCAGCTTTAAAAAAATGCTGGAAATCACCCGGAAATTATGTATGGACGAACAAATTACGTTGAACGCCGATGTCTATCTATCGGAAATGAGCCATATTTCCCGCAATAAAGCAATTGCCTATCTATTAGAAAGCAAGGGAATTATCCCGGGCGGAAGCGTACAGGAAAGCCTTGATTTCTACGTTCGCATGTGCTCCTTAAACGTCACAGCTGAAAGTCTCGCCAATTTCGGTCTGGTACTGGCTCAGGGAGGTATCCATCCGAAAACCGGCGAAAAACTTTTAGATAAAGAAATCGTAAGAGTTGTAAAAACCATCATGCTGACCTGCGGCATGTACGACGGATCCGGCGAATTTGCGGTACATGTAGGGATACCGTCCAAAAGCGGCGTCGGCGGAGGCATCCTCTCCGTCGTAGACAAAAAAATGGGAATCGGCATCTTCGGGCCGGCACTGGATGGCAAAGGCAACAGCATCGCCGGACGGTATATTTTAAAAAGCCTTTCAAAAGAGCTTAACTTACATATGTTTGCTTAATATTCATATAAATTGTACATACTACATAGAAAGAAATGGAATTATCCATATATGGAGGTGGATTATGAAATTATTTGCCCGGGGGAAAAATGCTGAAGAGGATATTTACAGGCGTCTGTCCTTTGAGCCTGACCGCAACACCATTTTCGACGAAATCGCGCAGGCACGCCGGGAAATTGAAGTCGCTTACACCAATTTCCGGAACGCCAGCGACCCAGATTTAATCGATGCTTATATTTACGAGGGAAACGCGGCATGGAAAAAGTACGAATTTCTTCTCAGACAGATGAAACCCGTCAAATAGGGACAGGGATAAATGCAATTGGGGACGGAGCTTTTTTAAAAAAGCTCCGTCCCCAATTGCATTTATCCCTCAGACTGTAGACAAAGCCGGTGTTGGAGTTAATCTCCAGCACCACTTTTGTCTT
>CAMNRH010000025.1 GCA_946552115.1 uncultured Lachnospiraceae bacterium | reverse complement strand
TTGAAGTCCGGCGTATCTTCCTGCAGAACTCAAAGCCGGAACCATCGGGAAGCGACACGTCCAGAATAACCAAATCATATTTTCCTTCTTCCCATAAATCATCCGCCTCTAACATGGTGCGGGCAACATCTATTTCATACCCCTGCTTTTTGATGGCAAAGGAAAGACCGTTTATTAAACTCAAATCATCTTCCAATAAAAATAGCTGTTTCATTTGATGTTCTTCTCCTTTCTTCTTTTTACCCTTCCATCAACCGGTTTTTGCGCATCACTCGGTACGAGCCACATATAACCCAGCTTTGAAACACCCGGTATGCGCCCCTGAGCACAAAGTATCTGTACCCGTCTTTCTGAAATGCCCCATTTTTCTGCTGCCTGTGGTGCAGACATATATTTCATAAATTCTCCCGTCCTTCCCGTAAGTATTATCGTCATATAATTATAGTCGGACAGCCGAATGATTTCAATGCAATTTTTGTAAACACTGACCTTTATTTTTACCTTACTTTTTCACGGGGGTGTTCACAAGGCAGATAGACCATAATTGTTTTTGAGTAGTTCTCTGTCAAAGGCTCTTAAAACTACCGGCAAGCAATGCAATCTTCCGTAAGATTGCGTATTTAACAGAAATCCCGTCCCCGGAATTTCTGCTAAATGCTTGTTGGTGACACGTCCCCAAACCCCTGAGATCATCACCTGCGGTGATGGCTGCGCGTTCCGTTGGAACGCTGAAAACAAAAGTAGGAAAGAACCTATTGCCGTGATTTCTGCGTTTCCCTCTGCGGTTCCCGCCCGGTGGGAATGTCCAGCAACTGCCTCCAGTATTGCCATATATAACGCCAATCCCGCTTCAAAGCGATAATCTTCTGGAATAAATGTTATATATTCACACAAATTCCATTTATTTAACATGAACATTGCTATTATCGGAAGCACAACTGCTTTAATTAGGATTTTTATAATTGAGGAAAGTTTCAAGCAACCACCCTCCTCACAATCTTACTAATTTCATCTGATACAGACTCATAAGCATTTTCTGAGACAATAATTATTCCATTAACTTGTAAACTAAGCAGAAATCCCATACCATCTCTACCAGCAATAGTTACTTTCTTAATATCGATTGAATCATACCGACTTAAAAAGAAAGTTTTTCTTTAAGTATTTCCCAATAAGCACCATTACCTTTCATATTAATTTCCCAGTCAAAAAAATTCGGCGGGCTTGTGTAATTCCCGATACTTCTTGGGCGTCATCTGCATTTTTTGCTTAAATATCTTTCCGAAATAGCTCTGAGACGGGAAATTCACATACCCGGCAATCCCCGGCAGCGTTTCCTCTGAATAAATCAGCAGATTCGCCGCCTTTTCCACCCTTACATCATTAATAAAGTCCTGCAGGCTGATTCCCGTCTCCCTTTTAAACAGACGTGATAAATAACTGCTGCTGATTCCCAGTGTATCCGCAATATCATCCAGATAAATCTTTTCCCGGTAATGTCCGTATACATAATCCTTACACTGCTCCGTATAGCTGGAAGTATGGCGCTTTTCTTTCTGTCTGCGCACCAGCCTCGTCAGCTCTTCAATTGCATGATTCCGGTAGATTAATATTTGTGTAATATCCTTGCACGCCGTACTTTTGTTGATGTAAAAGCCGCTGAGCCGATACGCAATTGCCGGCATAACTCCCCCTTCAATCGCCGCTCTGGCACATAAGGTTGCCGCTACAATCGACAGATTTCTCCAATGGTCCGTTTCGCTTTCTCCCAGTCTGCCGATATTAGCATCCATCTCTTTTGACAAGCGGACAGCCTCCTCCACGTTTCCGTCCTTTACCGCATCCAGTATCCGGCGCTCCTCCTGATAGGTATGGCGGTATATATCCTCATCCTCCGACTTAATATCAAACCAGAGCCGCTCCTGCTGCTCTTCCTTTTTATTATCCATCGCCTGATAATTTGCTCTCATAAGCTGTTCATCGGTATATTCCCGCCCCGTAATCAACTTCGCAGCCATTCCTGTTATCTGCAGAATTTCCATCAGCGTATGATAATGCAGGCCTTTTTCCCATTTTTCATCAATTCCGTAAAAACGATAAAACCGATGTCTTTCTATCCGGCTCATAACCTGTGTACTAAAGGGCCCCATCATATAATAAACGCTTTCCCATTTCACGCAAACATAAAACATATGAAAATCATCGCTTACAATGACCGGCTCCTTTTGCACGTCGGCATTACCGGTCAATGTATTACGGAGCACCTCATTATTATATACAGGATTATATTCCGGATTTTCCTCATAGGAAATCAATCTCTTCTCCTTGAGACAAAAAACGCCCGTATGAAAAATCCCCGCCAGATGATTAAATATATAATTCTGATGATTCACTCTGCTTTCCTCTTCCATAAAAGTATTCCTTTTCTCCTAAAGCCGGCTTTTACTCATCAAGATGCCAAATATCACGGTTATATTCCTCAATTGTACGATCCGAGGAAAAGAATCCCGCTTTACTGATATTCACCAGCGCCTTTCTCGCCCATTCTGTCGGATTCAGCGCATAATCCGCAATCGCCTGATTTTTCCGCACTATATAAGCGTTAAAATCCGGCAGTGTCTGAAACCAGTCTTTTTCTGTCAGCTCTTTTTTTAACCGGGCAAGCTTTTCTTTTGTCCCGGAATTTATCATAACCGGACTTGTAAGAAAATCAATTGCTCTCCTGATATTCGCATCGGCCTCATACCATTCTCCTGCAAGGTAATCACCGTGCGCATACCTGCGAATCACCTGATTACTGCTCTGCCCGAAGATATAGATATTTTCATTTCCTACCGCTTCTGCTATCTCTACGTTTGCACCGTCTAACGTTCCCAGTGTCAAAGCGCCGTTCAGCATAAACTTCATATTTCCCGTACCAGACGCTTCTTTTGAGGCAAGGCTGATTTGTTCGGAAAGGTCACATGCCGGAATCATCTTTTCCGCGGCCGTAACATTGTAATTCTCGACGAATACAATCTGTATCCACTTAGAAACCTCCGAATCCTCCTCAATCACCTTTGACAAAGTTAACAGCGCATGGATAATGTCCTTTGCTGTCGTATAGGCCGGCGCCGCCTTCGCGCCGAAAATTGCAGTGACCGCTGCCGGCGGTATGTGTCCTGTCTTAATTTCAAAATACTGATGAATCAGATATAACAAATTTAACTGCTGACGCTTATACTCATGAAGACGTTTGGACTGAATCATAAATACACTGTCCGGATTCACCGAAATATGCTGCGTATGCTCAAGCCACCTTGCGAGAACCTCTTTATTCTCATGTTTAATATCCGCAAGCTGTTTTAAAACACTTTCATCCTCTGCATAGCTTCCCAGCTCCTCAAGCTTAGAAGCGTCCTTTTTAAATTCTGCTCCAATCAGACTCTCAATCCAATCTGTAAGCCTCGGATTGCACTTTAAAAGCCAGCGGCGGAAAGTAATTCCATTTGTCTTATTATTGAATTTATCCGGATACAGCTTAAAAAACTGATTCAGCTCGCTGTTTTTCAATATCTCCGTATGAAGCGCCGCCACTCCGTTCGTACTGTGAGTAAAATGAATATCCATATGGGCCATATGCACGATCCCGGCATCATCAATAATCACCGCTGAGGTATCCCCGGTTCTCTCCCGTACCAGTTTATCCAGCTTTTCAATTATCGGTATAAGCTGCGGAACTACCGTATCCAGATAATGCTTCGGCCACTTTTCAAGCGCTTCTGCAAGAATCGTATGATTCGTATAGGCACACACCTTTGTTACAATTTCGACCGCTTCCTCAAAATCAATTCCCTTCTCACCCAGAAGACGAATGAGCTCGGGAATGACCATAGAAGGATGAGTGTCATTAATCTGTATTGCCGCATAGTCATAAAGGTCATGGCAATTACTGCCGCGTTCCTCACACTCACTGAGAATCATCTGCGCACCTGCACTGACCATAAAGTACTGCTGATAAACTCTCAGAAGCTTTCCCTCCTCATCACTGTCATCCGGATAAAGAAACAACGTCAGATTTTTGGCAATATCCGTTTTATCAAAGGAAATCCCGTCTTTAATTACAGACGCATCCACCGTATCCAAATCAAACAAATTCAAATAATTCGTACGCCCTTCATATCCGGTAACTGCAAGGCGGTATAATCTTGCGGTATAATTCTTTCCCGCCAGAGATACTGTATAGGTCTCCTCACTTTTTTTTACCCATTTATCGCCGGAAAGCCAAAAGTCCGGCAGCTCGCTCTGAGAACGCTGTTCAAATTTCTGGCGGAATAATCCGCAGTGGTACCGAAGACCAATCCCATCGCCCGGAAGCTTAAGCGTAGCCAGAGAATCTAAAAAGCAGGCCGCAAGCCTTCCAAGTCCTCCGTTGCCGAGACTTGGTTCGGAATCCATCTCCTCAAGAGCTGTCATTGATTTTCCGTGCGCCTCAAGACACGCTTTCACCGCATCATAAAGACCCAGATTAATCAGATTATTGCTCAAAAGCTTCCCGATTAAAAACTCTGCGGAAATATAATACAATTTGCGTTTTTTCACAGGCATGATATGCTTTTTGCTCTCTTCTTCTGTAACACAAAGCAGCGCGGCATATAATTCTTCATAGGAGCACTGCTCAATTTCCTTTTTACAAATACCCGTTAAAATTGTCTCTATTTCTTTCATACTGGTTTCTTTCATTATGATAAATGCTCCTTTCATCTTATCAATATCCTTTTCATTATTTTTACCACAAATCTTCTGTGTAATGCTTGTATAATTCTAGTAAAATCATGTATAATCCTATCATCTATTATACCGGAGGCAAAAGAAAAAATGAAAATAAATATGGAAAATACGTCTATTATGCGTAATCCCGCCTATCATGAAACCAAACAGCATACTGATGCAATGTTCGCATTTAATATATATCCCTGCACGATCCCTGCGGACTTCTCATTTGTGCCGCTGCACTGGCACGACAATATGGAAATTATTTATGTCAAACAGGGAAGCGGACTTGTTCAAATAGATTTTACCACCTACACTGCTAAAGCCGGAGACGTCTTTCTCATACAGCCGGGACATATGCACGGAATCCAGCATATACCAAAAAGCTCTATGAAATATGAAAATCTAATCTTTGATATGAGTTTTTTAGGAAGCGGCAATATAGACCTCTGCAGCCAAAAATATCTTATTCCAATTATAAACGGGAGCATACAGCTTCCCGCCTGTATTAAAAAAGATAATGAACTCTGCCGTCCTGTCACGGCCTGTCTGGATGCTATTGACCATTTATGCGCAGATCACGCAAACGGCTATGAGCTCAATGTAAAAGGACATCTGATGATTCTTTTCTCTTTGCTGATTCCAACTACGGAAAGGCAGGAAGCACCTGCGTCGAACTTCGTTTCCCGCAAAAATGTGCAAAGATTAAAAACAGTCCTTTCCCGCGTCGAATCAGACTATAATAAAAAACTGACAATCAATGACATCGCCGATGAATGTGGATATAGCGCAAGCCATTTCATGCGCTGGTTTAAGGATGCAACCGGTTTAAGCTTTACCAAATATCTCATTGAATACCGCCTTAGCAAAGCGGCGTCGGAGCTTCGGGATACGAACCGCACCATTCTTGACATATCGGAAAGGAACGGATTTGACAATCTCTCGAATTTTAACCGCCTGTTTAAAAGTAAATTTGATATGACGCCCAGCCGGTTCCGACATCAGAATTTTGAAGCTTTCTCCGACAGGTAAAATTATTATTATCTTATATAATATAGCTGATTTACGGGCCGGGATAAATATTTCTTGAATCCTGCTGCCAGATATGATATATTATGAATAGAAAAGGAGCAACCGCCCATATTATGCCCTATGGGTACAAAGTGGTTGACCTCCCATGTAGCATTATAAGCCTACCTGTACCGGCCAAGTAACAAGGTAGGCTTTTTTATTTTCGCTTATTCCTCTTATCGAGAAAGGCAAGCAACGCGATAACAAAACTACCAAAGGCAATCAGCAAAGCCAATATGCCAATGAAAATCGAAATGATTTCAAAAGCTGTCATTTGCGCCACCTCCCCTCTTATGTACTCCGGTCTATTATCTATCTATTACACGGGAAAATTTAAGGCTACCGCTGACATCCCATGCCAACGACAGCCCTTAATTTTACGCTATTTCTTAAAACTTACCAGCCTTTGCCGCTTCCTCGATGGAAACCGCTACTGCTACCGTCATACCTACCATCGGGTTATTGCCCGCTCCGATAAGACCCATCATCTCTACATGAGCCGGTACGGAAGAGGAGCCTGCAAACTGCGCGTCAGAATGCATACGTCCCAATGTATCCGTCATACCATAGGAAGCCGGTCCCGCCGCCATGTTATCCGGATGAAGCGTACGTCCCGTACCGCCGCCGGATGCTACGGAGAAATACTTCTTACCCTGCTCAATACATTCTTTTTTGTATGTACCTGCAACCGGATGCTGGAAACGGGTCGGATTGGTGGAGTTACCTGTGATAGATACGTCCACGCCCTCCTTGTGCATAATTGCAACACCCTCACGCACGTCATTTGCACCATAGCAGTTTACCTTAGAGCGAAGTCCGTCAGAATAAGCAATTCTCTGAACCTCTTTTAATTCTCCCGTAAAGTAATCATACTCTGTCTCAACATATGTAAATCCATTAATTCTGGAAATAATCTTTGCCGCATCCTTCCCAAGTCCGTTAAGGATAACACGAAGCGGTTTCTTACGAACCTTATTTGCCTTTTCCGCAATACCGATTGCTCCTTCCGCCGCTGCAAAGGATTCATGTCCCGCAAGGAATGCGAAGCAGTCCGTATCCTCCTCAAGAAGCATCTTTCCCAAATTGCCATGTCCGAGACCTACTTTTCTCTGGTCAGCTACAGAACCCGGAATACAGAAAGCCTGAAGCCCCTCTCCGATTGCTGCCGCTGCCTCCGCTGCCGTCTTACATTCCTTCTTAATCGCAATCGCAGCGCCTACCGTATATGCCCAGCACGCATTTTCAAAACAAATCGGCTGGATACCTTTTACCTGATTGTAAACATCAAGCCCGGCATCTTTTGTAATCTTCTCAGCTTCTTCAATAGAAGCGATGCCATAGCTTCCTAATACTTCATTGATTTTATCAATTCTTCTTTCATATGATTCAAATAAAGCCATTTACCTGTCCTCCTGATTTTTATGTGACTATGTAACTGTTTATACCACTAATTTTTACGCGGGTCGATAATTTTTGCTGCATCTGCAACACGTCCGTACTGACCTTTTGCTTTCTCCCATGCATCATTCGGTGTATCGCCGGCCTTGATAAAGTCTGTTAATTTTCCAAGGCTTACAAACTGATATCCGATAATCTCATCATTCTCATCCAGAGCAATACCTGTTACATAGCCTTCTGCCATCTCAAGATAGCGGGGGCCCTTTGCCAATGTTCCATACATCGTACCAACCTGAGAGCGGAGACCCTTACCGAGATCCTCAAGCCCTGCACCTATCGGAAGTCCGTCCTCAGAAAATGCGCTCTGCGTTCTTCCGTATACAATCTGCAGAAATAATTCTCTCATTGCCGTATTAATTGCGTCACAGACAAGGTCTGTATTCAGTGCCTCCAAAATTGTCTTACCCGGAAGAATCTCTGACGCCATAGCGGCAGAATGTGTCATTCCTGAGCATCCGATTGTCTCAACTAACGCTTCCTGAATAATACCGTCCTTTACGTTCAAAGTGAGTTTGCAGGCTCCCTGTTGCGGAGCGCACCAGCCGATGCCGTGTGTCAGACCGGAAATGTCCTTAACCTCTTTTGCTTTTACCCATTTTGCTTCTTCCGGAATCGGAGCCGGTCCGTGATTTGCACCCTGGGCTACCGGACACATCATTTCTACTTCATGTGAATAAATCATTTTAAAACTCCTTTCAAATACGTATTGTTATTTCTTTAACACCATACACTATTATTTTCTCATATTCTCAAAAATTCGTCAATTATTACTTTGCCTCTTTTACCGCCAATTTACCGCCATTTCCATCGGTACATAACGCATGCCTTTCACCTGCTGCTCCGGCATCGCCGCCCGCATCCCCATACGCATATATTTAGGCACTGCGCCCGGGGCCGCGTTCACCGTAATACGGCTAATCCCAGGATCGTCTGCACAGTGCTGATAAACCGCCTGAAAAAGCTGTTTTCCGACGCCCTTTCCCTGACAGGAGCTTTTCACATAAAATAAAAATATATGCCCGATTTTTTTTACCGAAATCGTCCCGATAAGCTCCTCTTCCTCAAACGCGCCGAACATCGTAATCTCCTCATTCATATACATTGGACATATGGTTTCATATTCGGTTGTTTTCCGAAATTCCTCTATCCCCTCTTCGGTATAGACAGGCGCTACGTCCTGTAAAAAGACCTCCCATATCAGTTGAAGCGCCGGGCGAACCTCCTGTCTGCTAAGCTTCCTTATTTCCATCCGTCTGCCCTTTCTCTTCCATTCGCTTTCACTCTACCTCCATCGGCTTTCATCTGTCAGACAGTCCCAACAGCTCCTCACGAAGCAGTGTAAGAGCCCTTACTACCGCATAATCACGGTTCTTTTCACGGTTTCCGGTAAAACGAAATTCCTCTACACGGGTATTCCCTCTCAGATAACACCCTATATATACAAGTCCTACAGGCTTTTCCTCTGTTCCGCCATCCGGTCCGGCAATTCCCGTTACACTGAGAGCCGCATCTGCTCCTGCCGCTTTTGCCGCTCCCGCCGCCATCTCTTCCGCAGTCTGCGGACTCACTGCACCGAAGCTTTCAAGCGTATCACAGCTTACGCCTAAAATCTTTTCTTTCGCTGCGTTTGAATAGGTGATATATCCCTCATAATACACATCGGAAACTCCCGCCACATTCATAATTCTTCCCGCCAGTTTACCGCCGGTGCATGATTCCGCGGTTGTCAGCGTTATTTCTTTTTCCTTCAAAATGTCTACCACCGCATCCTCAAGATTTATCTCCTCCTCTTCCGTATAAATCAGACTTCCAAACCGCCGGTACAATTCCTCAAGCACCGGCGCGATAAGCTTCTCTGCCTCTGTCTTGTTTTCCGCTTTTGCCGTCACCCGGAGATGAACCTCTCCCGTCTTCGCATACGGGGCAATTGTCGGATTTGTCTGTTTCTTCATCAAATCGTAGATTACCGTCTCTGCCCTGCTCTCTCCAATGCCGCATAATTTAATCATTTTGGAATGAATTTCCTCTGGCTCAAGCTTATTCAAATACGGCGCAATTGCCTCCTCAAACATCGGCTTTAGCTCATTTGGAGGTCCCGGCAAAAGAATCGCCGTATTTTTCTCTCCCTCTATAATCAAACCCGGAGCCGTTCCGTTATGATTGTCCACCACAATCGCACCCTCCGGAACCAAAGCCTGCTTCCAATTATTCTCCGTCACCCGGACCGTCTTCATCTGACGGAAATATCCGGCAATCCGCTCTTTCGTATGTGCATCCTTATAAAGCTCTCTTCCGAATACCCGTGCCGTTACCTCCTTTGTCAAATCATCTTTTGTAGGACCAAGCCCTCCGCTTAAAATTACAATATCCGCTCTCGACAAAGCCAGTCTTATCGCACTTTCAAGACGCTCCTCATTATCTCCCACCACACTCTGATAATAGCAGGATAAACCGAGCGAAGCGCACCTTTCCGCCAGATAAGCCGCATTTGTATTTACAATATTTCCGAGCAGCAGCTCTGTCCCCACCGATAATAGCTCAACCGTCACTTTTACATGCCTCCCTGTGTTAATACCTGTATATTTTTTGCAACATAATCAATCAAGGATATGATTGTTAATATTAAGGATACCCAGATTAACGCCGTTCCAACCATGTCAAATATCCCGCCGAAATCAGCAATCAGTATAATGATCATCGCCATCTGTGATACTGTCTTGAATTTCCCCCAGTAGCTCGCTGCAATTACAATTCCATTATCGGATGCCACCAGACGGAATCCGCTGATAATAAATTCCCTCGCAATAATTACGATGACAAACCATGCGGCAAGCTTTCCGGACGGAATCATACAAATCATAGCCGAACACACTAAAAGCTTATCTGCCAGAGGATCCATAAACTTTCCAAAATTAGTAACCAGATTTCTCGCTCTGGCAATTTTACCATCCAGCATATCCGTAAGACTTGCAACACAAAAAATGACAAGCGCAATCCACTTATTTGCGGCTCCTCCGGTTTCCGTCAGCATAAAAAACACAAAGAACGGTACCATGAGCACTCTCAATACTGTCAGCTTATTTGGTAAATTCATTACATCAACTCTCCTATCAAATCATATTCCAACGCACCGGTCACTTTTACCCGTACAAAATCTCCGGATATCAGCTCCTCTTCCGTATTTATAAATATCAGTCCGTCCACATTAGGCGCATCTCTGTAAGTCCTTCCTACATAGGCATTTTCATCTGCAACCTTCCCTTCAATCATTACAAGAACCTCATGTCCAATCATATCCTCCGCCTGTGAAAATACAATCTCCTGCTGCAGCTCCATAAGCTCCGCCTGACGGTCCTCTTTCACTTCCTCCGTAATCTGTTCCGGCATTTCCGCCGCGGGAGTATCCTCCTCCGGAGAATAGGTAAATACGCCCAGCCTGTCAAACTCCATCTCGTCCACAAATCCCATCAGCTCCTCATGCTGCTTATCCGTTTCTCCCGGAAAACCGGTAATCAGTGTCGTCCGAATCGCAATATCCGGTATCTCCTCTCTGAGCTTTCCGATAATATCCGCAAGCTGCCGCCTGGATGTACGTCTTCCCATACGCTTCAAAATCTCATCATTTGCGTGCTGAATCGGCAAATCAAGATAATGGCAGACCTTTTTTTCCTCCTTTATCGCCTGAATAAGAGCATCGTCTATTTCCTCCGGATAACAGTAAAGAATTCTTATCCAGCGGATACCGTCTATTTCCCCAAGCCTTTTCAAAAGCTTTCCCAGCGATTTTTCACCGTAAATATCTTTTCCGTAAAGTGTTGTCTCCTGCGCCACCAGAATTAATTCCTTTACTCCCTGCGCCGCAAGCTCTTCTGCCTCCCCCACAAGCCTTTCCATCGGCACACTTCTGTAATTCCCCCGTATTTTCGGGATGATACAATAAGTGCAGTGCTTGTCACATCCCTCGGCAATCTTAAGATATGCATAGTGTCCTCCGGTTGTCACCAGACGCTTTGTATGCGGAAACGGAAGTACATCCAGGTTCTCTGCTGTGACACCCCCCTTTCCCTCAAGCGCTTCCCCTATTGCCTCCGCAATTCTGTCATAGGCAGTTGTCCCCAGTACTGCGTCCACCTCCGGAAGTTCCTTAAATATCTCCGTCTGGTATCTCTGGGCCAGACATCCGGCTATGATAAGCGCTTTCAGCTTTCCTGTCTTCTTATACTCCGCCATCTCCAAAATAGTCTGGATACTTTCCTCCTTAGCGTCATGGATAAAGCAGCATGTATTGATGACAATCACCTCTGCCTCTCTCTCATCGTCCACAATCTGAAAGCCTTCCTTCTCAAGAATTCCCAGCATAACCTCCGAATCTACCAGATTCTTATCACATCCGAGAGAGATAAACAATATCTTTGTCTGAAAGAAAGGCAGACACCCTCCGGCATCTGCCTCATACCTCTTATTCATCCTCTTCACCGGCAACCTTAATCTGACCCTGATTCAGCTCGTCAATCGCAATGGATAATGCTTTTCCTTTACCTTTCGTACTTACAAGGGGCATAGAACCGTCAATAAGCTGACGCGCCCGCTTCGCCGTAGCCATTACAATCGAATAACGGCTGTTTACAACCTTTGTTGCTCCTTCCTCAACGTCCTTATTTACCACTTTCATTAAATCTGTGTAAGATGGGTGCAGCATAACGCACTATTCTCCTTTCAGCTCTCTTTTCATATTTTCTATAAATTCCTGATTACGGAAGCTTCGCCTGTGCTCTCCCTGAATAATTCTGTGTACCTCTTCCACACATGTATTCAGCTCATCATTGATAATCAGATAATCATACCTGTCCATCCCTTTTGCCTCTTCCTTTGCCCGGTTCAAACGGTATTCAATCACATCCATGGTTTCCGTCCCCCGGTTTACAAGACGCTTTTTGAGTTCCGGTATCGTCGGAGGTGTGACGAACAAAAGCAGGGTATCCGGAAACTTCTCCTTTACCTTAAGCGCTCCCTGAATCTCGATTTCAAGAATAACATCCCTGCCCGCTTTCAGCTGCTCCTCCACATATATCCGGGGCGTTCCGTAGTAATTATCCACATACTTAGCATACTCTATCAATTCATCTTTCGCAATCATTTTTTCAAATTCATCTGTTGTTTTGAAAAAATATTCCTTCCCTTCCTCTTCCCCGGGTCTCGGTTTTCTTGTTGTTGCGGAAACGGACAGAGCGTAATTATCATATCTCTTTAGAAGCTCTTTCATAATCGTTCCCTTTCCCGCACCGGAAAAGCCTGACACTACAATAAGGATTCCTTTTTTCTCCATCCCCGCTCTCTCCTATTCAATATTCTGAATCTGCTCTCTAACCTTTTCAATCTCTGTCTTAAGATTAATTCCCACATTGGATATATCCAAATCATTTGCTTTCGAAAGAATTGTATTGGCCTCCCGATTCATTTCCTGTGCAATAAAATCAAGCTTGCGGCCGATTCCCGCCTCCTCGGAATTAAGGGTCTCTTTCATATGTACAATATGGCTCCTCAAACGAACCACCTCTTCATCCGTACATATCTTATCCGCAAACAAGACCACCTCCGCGGCAATTCTGCTATCCTCGATCTGCGTATCCTCCAAAAGCTCTTTCACCTTATTCTCCAGCTTTTCCCTGTACCGGGTAATAATCTGCGGACTCCTCTCTTCAATAAATTCTACTAATTCAAGCATTCCGTCAAGCTTTATGAGAATATCCTTTTTCAAAGCCTCACCTTCGGCAGCTCTTGTGGAAATAAAGCGCTTTACCGCGCCGTCCATCACCCGTTTAAGCGAATTCCACAGCTCTTCCTCATCAAGTACCTGCTCCTCCATCGTCAGCACCTCCGGATATCGTGACAGCGTTGAAACCCGGATATCATTTTCCAGCGAAAACTGCTCCTCCATTTGTTTTAAATATACGAGATATTCCTTTGCCAGCGCTCCATTATATCTTAATGACATCTGATTTTCCGACAAATCCTCATACTGAATGAACAGGTCCACTTTTCCTCTTAAGATACTCTGTTTTATCAAATTACGTATTGCTGTTTCAAAACAATTTAATTTCTTTGGCATCCGGATATTTATATCCAGATAACGGTGGTTTACACCTTTCATCTCTACCGTAAACTTTCGCTCTCCGTCCGAAACCTCACACCGTCCGAAACCTGTCATGCTCTTTATCATGATTCCTGTCCTCGTTTGTATTGTATTTTTACGCATTTATTATAAGACATTTGCAAAATAACGTCAACTATACTACAATGAAAACATTGAAAGAAAGGACAACAGATACTATGGCATTTGACGGAATTACAGTGGCAGCAATTGCCACTGAACTAAATTACAATCTGACCGGAGGACGTATTGCAAAAATTGCGCAGCCGGAAGCCGACGAGCTGCTTCTTACCATCAAAACGGGAAAAGGACAAAAACGGCTCTATATCTCAGCCAGTGCGTCGCTTCCTTTAATTTACCTGACAGAGGAAAATAAGCCCGGTCCCATGACCGCCCCTAATTTCTGTATGCTCTTAAGAAAGCATATCGGAAACGGACGGATTACAGCCGTTTCTCAGCCGGGACTCGAACGCATTATCTGCATGGATATTGAACATTTGGACGAGCTGGGCGACCCCTGCGGAAAAAAGCTGATGATTGAAATTATGGGAAAGCACAGCAATATTATTTTCTGTGACGACAAAGGATTCATCATCGACAGCATCAAGCATGTATCCGCGCAGATGAGCTCCGTGCGCGAGGTTCTTCCCGGGAGAGAATATTTCATACCGGATACGATGTCCAAGCTGAATCCGTTTGACACAGACGAAAACAGCTTCATCCGGACTTTAAGAGAAAAGCCCATGCCTCTTTCAAAGGCGCTTTATACAAGCTTTACCGGCATCAGCCCCGTCTCTGCCGCCGATATTTGCTTCCGGGCAGGCATTGAGCCTGAACCAAATGCGGGGGAGCTGTCCGACGATATACTTCTGCATCTGTTCCGGCAGTTTTCCTATTATATGGAAGAGGTACAAAGAAGAAGCTTTCATCCGGTAATTTATCTTCGCGGCGGAGAGCCTGTGGAATTCTCTTCGCTTCCGCTTCTTCATTATGAAAGCTATGAGAAAAAGAATTACGATTCCATATCAGAAACGCTCGCCGCCTACTATTCCTCGAAAAATACACTGACTCGTATCCGCCAGAAGAGCGCTGACTTACGCCATATTGTTCAGACTGCTCTTGAAAGAAACCGAAAAAAATACGAGCTTCAGTCACGGCAGCTTAAAGATACGCAGCACCGGGAAAAATTCAAGGTATACGGAGAGCTTATCAATACCTACGGCTATCATCTGGCTCCCGGCTCTAAAGAGCTTACCTGTATGAATTACTACACCGGAAAGGACATTACAATCCCCCTTGACCCGGTAAAAAGTCCGCAGGAAAATTCACAGAAATATTTTGCCAGATATAACAAACAGAAAAGAACCTTTGAGGCTCTTACAAAACTCATACAGGAAACACAAAATGATATCCTGTACCTGGAATCTGTAACCACTGCTCTTGATATTGCAAGAAGTGAGGCTGACCTTGCACAAATTAAGGAAGAGCTTATCCAGGGGGGCTACGTACGCCGGAAGTACACGAAAAAAAAGGAAAAGCTTACAAATAAACCGATGCACTATATTTCCAGCGACGGCTATCATATGTATGTCGGGAAAAACAATCTTCAAAATGACGAGCTTACTTTCTCTTTTGCCAACGGAAATGATTGGTGGTTCCACGCCAAAGGAGCCGCCGGATCTCATGTGATTGTGCGCACGAACGGAGACGAGCTTCCTGACCGCACTTTTGAGGAAGCCGGAAAGCTTGCCGCCTACTACTCCAAAAGCCGCGGCGCCGACAAAACGGAAATTGACTATATCGAGAAAAAACATGTCAAAAAGCCAAATGGTGCAAAGCCCGGATTTGTCGTATATTATACGAATTACTCATTAGTCATTGACTCTGATATTTCCAATATAAAAGCTGTGCAGGATTGACCGCACAGCTTTTTCATCTTTCCGTATATCAGGACATTATATCATACAGTTTGCCAATCAAAAGCTTTCTCTGAAGAGTTACAAAGTTTTCGTCAATCCTGTTTCCGATATGTCTGCAGACATCCTTTGAAAGGCGGATATTGTTATAAACAACGTCAATGATCGTCATTTTATGAAAATTTTCCGTCACTACATAGGTACATAGTGAATCCAGTGCATATGCCGATTCCCTGAATTCCTCGCGATTCTCAAATTCATATTTTTCATAGGCCGCTTCAAAATCTGAATTATAACGGAGAATTACCTGTTCAAAAATATAATCTACCGCCGCCTTAACTTTCACCGGCTCTTTTGCCTCCAATGTCCTAAGCGCCTCCGTGTCATAATAAAGACGCAGCATATCGTCAACATAATTTTCTATCTCACTGTTTAGCACATCACTGTCAACAAGCTTTTCTACCCCCGCCAGATTGAATAGTCTGTTGCCGATAAAATCTTCTCTGTATGCGTTAAAAAAATCTACCAGACATCCTTTCTCCTCCGGCTGGAACTCCCCCTGTCCCCGGAAATATTGAGACAGCCTGTCTTTCCACCTGTCCCCGAACGTTTCCATTAATATCTTAAAAGCCTCTACGCTATTTAACATTTTCCATTTCTCTCCTTTATTCCTGCATTCCTAAAAGATAATCAACAAACTGCTGCGCCGTCCGTCCGGAAAGACCTCCGTGATTCAGCTCCCATTTATTCGCCTCCAGAAGAAGCGATTCCTCCGGCATAGAAATCTTATTCTTTTCTGCGAGGCGTTTTACAATCTCCTGAAACTGCCTTTTATCCGGCTTTCCAAAATATATTGTTACGCCAAATCTTGCTACAAGAGACAGCTTTTCCTGTACGGTATCATTCGTATGAAGCTCCTCGTCCCTGTCCGCCTTATCCTTAAAGGTTTCCCGAATCAAATGTCTCCGGTTAGAGGTTGCATAAATCAACACATTGTCCGGCTTCCTTTCCAAGCCTCCCTCAATGACCGCTTTCAGATATTTATATTCTGTCTCAAACTCCTCAAAGGACAGGTCGTCCATATAAATAATAAATTTGTAATTCCGGTTTTTAATCTGGGCGATAATATCATTTAAATCCTGAAACTGATGCTTATACACCTCAATCATCCTCAGGCCTCTGTCATAATACTGATTTAAAACTGCCTTGACGGAGGAAGATTTTCCCGTACCCGCATCTCCGAAAAGCAGACAATTATTTGCTTTCTTTCCGCCTACGAAAGCCTCTGTATTGTCAATCAGCTTCTTCTTTGCGATTTCATATCCTACCAAATCATCAAGCTTTACATGGGGAATTTTTGTAATCGGCACAATTCTGGCTCCATTCTCTGTATGCTCCACCCGAAACGCCTTGTGAAGCCCCAGCTTCCCCACTCCGAATTCCTTATAAAACCGGGTCATTACAGCTTTAAATTCCTCTGTATCTTTCGTTTCTGCCAAGTGTTTTCCAAGCTCGCAGATACGGTCCCTGATTCTCTGATTAAATACTTTCCCATGACCGCTGACACCTGTATAATCTTTCAAAAAAACAGACACATCCGTTCCGAATGTCCTGTCAAGCCGTGTAAAATCATACTCAAACAGCTCTCTCAATATTGCGAAATCATAGAGCGCCGCCGCATTAATGCTTCCTTTCACCGTCCCTGTAATTTCGCAGGATGTGCTATACGCATTTTCATGGCTGGCGAGAAGAAAGGCAAGGTAATTGTGCCAGAGATTCCCCTCAAACCCATGGCTTACTGCCATTTCAAGAAGCTCTCCCACACTGGAAAAAAGCATTTCCTTAAGCTTCTCTTTCTCATAATCAGAATCCCCGCATTTTTCCATCAAAAATACAATGTCAGAAAGGATTTTCCCCTCCTCCATATTTCTGTATAAAATAAGTTTGTCCGTTTTCATACCCTCACTCCCTAATAATTTCCGAGAATCTTAAGACTCCTGCTCTCCTCCCTCAGGCCCCGGATTGCATTTTTTACAGCTGCTTCCTCAAGGTTCCCCTCAAAATCAATAAAAAAACGATACTCCCAGCTTCTGCCCTCTATCGGCCTGGATTCAATTCTGGTCATATTCAAATCATTATAAATAAAATGTGACAGCAAATGATAAAGGGAACCGCTCTCATGAGTCAGCTCAAAACAAATGCTTATTTTTGACGCTCCCTTTAAAAATACTTTCTGATTCGTCACAATAATAAATCTTGTGGAATTATTTTTTTCATCATTAATCCCCTCTTTCAATATTTCAAGCCCGTATAGGTGCGCCGCATATGCGCTGCAAACCGCCGCCTGTGTCCTATCCTGCTCCTCCAAAATTTTTTTTGCCGCAGCTGCCGTATTGGCCACACTGATTTGCTGCCAATCACTGTGCTCGCTAAGAAAACGAGAGGTCTGCATCAGCGCTTCCGCTTTAGAGTAAACCCTCTTCACATCCGACAGACTGCTTCCCGGAATTCCCGTAAGAGTATGCACAACCGGAATGATTGTCTCCCCTACAATATAATTTTCAAATTCCACAAGCAAATCATATATCTCATTCACCGACCCCGCCGAAGAATTCTCGATAGGCAGCACCGCAAAATCTGCCGCCCCTTCCTCAATGGCTTCCATCGCATCCCGAAAAGCGGGCACATGATAACTGTTAATATTTTCGCCAAAATAAGCTTTCATTGCTGCCTGTCCATAGGCGCCCTCCGTCCCCTGAAAGACAACGCGGGCATCCGCCGCATCCAGCGTATGGATTCCGATAAAGGGAAGTCTTCCAAGCGCTCCTGCCTCAACAAGCTTCTGGTACTGAAGCTTCCGGCTCATAGACATCAGCTGCTCATAAAGCTCCCGGACCCCTTTTTTATAAAAGGCAGAGCTTACCCGTCCCTCTACATCCTGAAGTTTTTCTTTCTCCCGCTGACGGTCTACCACCTTCTTTCCGGCCTGAATCTTATATTCTCCCACCTGCTCGCAGATACCCATTCTTTCCTCATACAGTCTTACAATCTGGCTGTCCACCTCGTCGAGCTGTTGACGCAATTCCTGTAACGATGCCATTTTTTCAACTCCTTTTTTCAAACTAACACGTATTATACTCCATCCGGCATTTACAGTTCAATAGATATCCGGTATTTCCTGTATAAAATATAGCTTTTTCTCACATACTTCCCTGTATGAAACATAACTTTTTAGCGTGCGGAACAACCGGCTGGTGTATGGAAATACTCTTCACCGGACTTCATTCCCTGAAAGAACACAATCCAAAACTTATGGGAAATACTTCCATATGGATGTTTCCCATCTATGGCATGGCAAGCCTTTTGTCACCCATTTGCAGACTTTTAAAAGGAAAAAACCTTATGCTGAGAGGAGGGATATACACATGCTGTATCTTTATCGGCGAGTATGTGACCGGCTCATTCCTTAGAAAATACGAAGCCTGTCCGTGGGATTACAGCAAGGCTCCTCTCAATGTGGACGGCCTGATACGGCTTGATTATGCGCCCTACTGGTTCGGCGCCGGGCTTCTCTTTGAAAAAATTCTCTGCCGGCATTAAAATCATTGTTGAAAAACATCTCTGTATGTTATATGATGTACAGAGACTTTTTAACAAGTAGATTTCTATTGTCATTTTAAGGAGGGTTTTATGAGACACTTGATGAGCCCATTGGATTTTTCCGTGGAAGAGTTAGAGAAACTAATGGAAACAGCGGGGGATATTGAATCGAATCCTCAAAAATATGCCCATGTATGCGACGGCAAAAAGCTTGCCACCTTATTCTATGAGCCGAGTACAAGAACGAGGCTAAGCCATGAAGCGGCAATGCTGAATCTGGGGGGAAGCGTTCTTGGATTTTCTTCCGCCGATTCAAGTTCCGCTGCGAAAGGCGAAAGCGTAGCCGATACCATCCGTACCATTTCCTGTTACGCTGATATCTGTGCTATGCGTCATCCAAAAGAAGGAGCCGCGCTGGTTGCCAGCCAAAATGCTACCATTCCTGTTATTAATGCCGGCGACGGAGGGCATCAGCACCCCACACAGACACTCGCCGATCTTTTGACAATTCATTCTTTAAAGGGACGGCTTGGCAATATGACCATTGGTCTATGCGGCGACCTGAAATTCGGACGTACTGTCCATTCTCTCATTCATGCGTTAGTTCGTTATCCACATGTCAGATTCGTATTAATTTCACCAGAAGAGCTTAGAGTTCCAAGCTACATACGCACAGACGTACTTGATCAGCAAAATATAGAATACGAAGAGGTTGTACGCCTTGAAGACGCTCTTCCGTCACTGGACATTTTATACATGACCCGTGTACAGAAAGAACGATTCTTCAACGAGGAAGATTATGTACGCATGAAAGATTTCTATATCTTAGATTCCAAAAAAATGGAGCTCGCACCTAAGGACATGTATGTACTCCACCCCCTCCCGAGAGTAAATGAAATTGCCGTCGAGGTTGACAACGACCCCCGCGCCGCATACTTTAAACAGGCGCAATACGGTGTCTATATCCGCATGGCACTCATTATGACACTATTAAATATAGAAGTATAACAATAAAAATCAGGAGGAAAATCATGGTTAAAAACACACTGAACGTAGGACGTATCTCAGAAGGCTTCGTGCTTGACCATATTCAGGCCGGACGAAGCATGGACATATATAAATACCTGCATCTTGACAAACTGGACTGCTGCGTTGCAATTATCAAAAATGCAAAAAGCAACAAAATGGGAAAAAAGGATATTATGAAAATTGAATGTCCGATAGATTTTATGGATCTCGATGTTCTGGGCTTCATCGACCATAACATCACAATAAATATTGTAAAAGACGAGAAAGTCGTAGATAAAAAAGCCCTTCACCTCCCTCACGAAATAAAAAATATAATCAAATGCAAAAATCCGCGCTGTATAACCTCCATTGAACAGGAGCTTGAGCATGTTTTCGTTCTGACAGACCCGGAGCATGAAATATACCGCTGCAAATACTGCGAACAGAAATACGACGGACGCTTACGGCGGCGCTAATTGGGGACGGGGGAAAATTAATTTTCCCCCGTCCCCAATTAAAAATACCCTGTCCCCAATGAACAAGCAAAACGATAAGCCGGGTTATGTCGTTGAGTAATCATCTATCTAGCCCCGCTGTCGCCAGCGGATTCCAGCGACCTACCTGAGACGTGACGGGCCGCCACATGGTCTCTATGCGGTCTTGCTTCAAGTGGGGTTTACATGTGCCCCTGCCGTTACCGGCAGGGCGGTAGTCTCTTACACTGCCTTTCCACCCTTACTTATGCCATACGGCTTAAGCGGTACATTTCTGTTGCACTGGCCTTGGAGTCGCCTCCACCGGACGTTATCCGGCACTCTGCCCTGTGAAGCCCGGACTTTCCTCATATGTCCGCCCTCTGGCGGATGCATCTGCGATTACTTGTCTTACTTGCCCGTTGGGGACAGGGTACTTTTCAATCAGGGACAGGGATTTTTCAATTGGGGACGGAGGAAAATTAATTTTCCTCCGTCCCCAATTGAAAATCATCAATCAGCCCATCTCCATCCGCCGCCGACGTTGCAAGCTGGTCGCATCTTTCATTCTGCGGATGTCCATCGTGTCCTTTTACCCAATGAAAGGTTACATGGTGAGTTTCTTTCGCCTTTAAAAGCCGTTTCCACAAATCAATATTTTTTACCGGTTCGTTTTTCCCTCGTTTCCAGCCTTTTTTTATCCAGCCTCCAATCCAGTTTTGATTAAAGGCATCTACCACATATTTGGAATCGGAATACAGGCTCACGTCACACGGACGATTAAGCGCCTCAAGTCCTGCAATAACCGCCATCAATTCCATTCGGTTATTTGTCGTTTTTTTATATCCCTGGGACAGCTCCTTTGTATGAAGCTCCCCCTTACTGTCCACGTATTCCAGAACTGTACCGTATCCTCCGGGACCGTCCGGATTCCCTCTGGCCGCCCCGTCCGTATAGATGCTCACCTGCATATTTACGCCTCTCCCTTAATCACTTTTACCGCATGCATAACCTCCGGCAGAATATATCCGAAGCATTCCTTTACCGCTCCCGGCTTTCCCGGAAGATTTACAATCAGGACGTCTCCCCTGATACCTGCCGCGCTTCTGTTAAGCATCGTCCGTTTCGTCATGGACAGCATATGCGCACGCATTCCCTCCGGAATTCCTGCAATCTGTCTGTCCACCACATCCAGTGTCGCCTCAGGAGTACAATCATCCGGCGCGCAGCCCGCGCCTCCTGTCGTAAGAATCAAATCTGCCAAATGATTGTCCGCCATTCTCTGAAATACCGTAGACAATACTTTTCTGTCATTTGGGAGCGCTTTCATAAAGATAACTTTCATGCCGGCATCTTCCGCCATCTCGCGAATTACCTCGCCGCTCTGGTTCTCTTCTCTTTCTTTGTAAACTGCCGTGCTTGCCGTGATAATCGCAACCCTCATCTTGTTCCTCCATCCGTTTTTCTTCTGTATCTGACATATACCAGCTAATTTTCACTACACTATTAAAATTTTATACCTTTTGACAAAAGAATGCAATGTTTAATGTATTTTCTTTTACGTTTAAATGATAATACACACCATTCCGCCGTTGCTGTCATTTACAATCTTCTGCATCGTATCCTGAAGCTTCGTCTGGCTCTCGTCATTAATCATCGCAATTTTATTTCTCATTCCGTCCATAACCAAATCCTCTATGGACTTTCCGAAAATATTGGTTCCCCAGATTCCATCCTCACTCTGCTTCGCTTCCTCTATATATTCAATCAAATCCTTCGCCTGCTGTTCATTTCCGACAATCGGAGCTATCTCTGTTTCAATATTTGCCCGAATCAGGTGAATCGACGGCGCCTGAGAATGTATTTTGACGCCGTATTTATTTCCCTGTTTGATAATCTCCGGCTCATTTAAGGTAATCTCTTCCTTAGAAGGACTTACCACCCCATAGCCTTTCATGCGTACCAGGGAAAATGCATCCTTTACTCCTTCATACTCTGCCTTTAACTCAGAAAGATTTTTCATTTCGGCAATCAGCTCATACTGACTTGCAATATGCGTCCCGGTAAGCTCGCTGAGCATTTCATAATAATATTTTTCCGCAATTTCAATGCGGACTCTGACACAGCCGGTATCCATCGCGATATGATCTACTTTACACTCATCTATATACTGGCTTTCCGGCGGCTCAATGCCTCCGGCCGCATCCCGGATTTCGCAAAAACTTTCTAAAATACCTTTAATATGCGTCAAAAGCTCCTGTTTTAGTCTATGATCCCGCGGAAGCATTTCCACCCATTTGGGAATAAAAAACTGGATTTCTGAAACCGGAAATTCAAACAGGACCTCTTCCATAATTTTATAGATATCCTCTTCCTTCAGCTGTTCACAATTTACCGGAAGCGCTTTTACACCGTACTCCTGCTCCAGCTCCTCCATAACCCTTTTTGCATCGTCTCCATATGGTTTTTTTGAATTCACAAGCACGATAAACGGTTTTCCTATACTCTGAAGCTCTCTGATTGTCTTTCCTTCTGCCTCCCTGTAGTTTTCTCTCTCAATTTCTCCGATGCTCCCGTCGGTCGTAATGACAATTCCTATCGTCGAATGATCATGAATCACCTTTCTGGTACCGATTCCGGCTGCCTTTGTAAACGGAATCTCATAGTCAAACCAGGGCGTCTTTACCTGGCGCTCTTCGCTTCCCTCCACATGGCCCGCGGCGCCTTCTACCATATACCCGACACAGTCAATCAGACGCACTTTCACCGCGACATCCTCCGAAAGCCTGATTTCGGCGGCCTCTTTCGGCACAAATTTCGGCTCCGTTGTCATAATTGTTCTTCCTGACGCCGACTGCGGCAGCTCATCTCTCGTTCTTGCTTTCCCGTGCTCATCCTCCATATGCGGGAGTACCAGAACATCCATGAAACGCTTAATAAATGTAGATTTCCCTGTCCGCACAGGACCTACCACTCCGATATATATTTCGCCATTCGTTCTGCCCCCGATATCTTTGTACAACTGAAACGTATCCATTCTAATACCCCCTTGTTATGCTGATACCAATGTATGCAGACACCGGAGGCTTTAGAACTGACACGGCAAAAATTATTCTTTCCAGGGCAGCGCCGTATGTTCAGCCTTTCCGTCTCTTAACATAAGCTCATTTACGGCTTCTTTCGGATCTTTATTTTCAAATAATACCTCATTCACCTTATTAATAATCGGAAGCGACACTCCGTATTTTTTCCCTAATTGTACAGCCGCTTTCGTAGAATAAACTCCCTCCACGACCATCTGAACCTCATCCATCGCCTCCTGCATAGTTTTCCCCTGTCCCATAAGATAACCGGCTTTTCGGTTACGGCTGTGAACGCTGGCACAGGTTACAATCAGGTCCCCGATTCCCGTAAGACCTGTAAAGCTTTCAATGGCGCCGCCCATTTCAACGCCAAGCTTTGCGATTTCCGCAATCCCTCTTGTAATTAAGGCGGCCTTTGTATTATCGCCGTATCCCATCCCGTCGGCAATTCCGGCAGCAAGGGCAATAACATTCTTAAGAGAGCCGCCAAGCTCCATGCCCAGCATATCCGGGCTTGTGTATACCCGGAACACCTCGTTCATAAACATTTCCTGAAGATAATCCGCCGTCTCTTTCGAACGCGCGCCGATGACAACAGCTGTGGGAAGTCCTCTTCCCACCTCCTCCGCATGACTCGGACCGGAAAGAACCGCCACGTCTGCCTGCGGAATCTCCTCTTTAATCTGCTGTGACAAAGTCATCAATGTATCCTCCTCGATTCCTTTCGCCACATCTACAAGAATCTGTCCGTCCGCTACATAAGGCTTCATGCTGCGCGCCGTACCTCTTGTAAACGGAGACGGTACCGCTAACACTGCAAAATCCTTTCCTTTTACCGCCTTTTCTACATCTGTGGTAAATTCCATCTCTTCCGGAAGCTTTACGCCCGGAAGCTTACTTTTATGCTCCCTCTCTTCTGAGAGCATTGTAACCTCCTCCTGGCTAATCGACCAGACCGTCACACTGTGACCGTTTTTGTGAAGCAAAAGTGCCAGAGCCGTTCCCCAGCTTCCCGCTCCCATAACACCTACCTTTGCCATTTGACATCCTCCTATATTGATTTTTTATTATTTATTTATTTTTTCCAAAGCTAAGCTTGTTTTCCGTTCCGGATAACAGCCTCTTAATATTCTCTCTGTGCTTATAAAAGGCGGACAGCATCAAAAACGCAGCCACCGCGTACATCTCATATACATACGGGGCTTCTACGCCGAAGCCTCCCGCCTGACCGTACAGAACTACCTCCGCCAGATAGATAATCACTACAAACAGAGAGCCTAACGACACGTACCGGGTCACGGCCACCGTCCCGACAAACACAACAAGACAAATCAAAACCATCCAGATATTTACCGTACTCGCGAGAAGCCCTGCCGTCGCTGCAATTCCCTTTCCTCCTTTGAATTTCAGATAAAAAGGGTAATTGTGTCCAAGTACCGCCCCCATCCCCGCATACATAGCAAGCACTGGCAGGATATCCGGATGCGAATTGCCGAACAAAAACCTTGCGGCAAGCACGGCAAAAATACATTTAAACGCATCCCCCAAAAATGTAATCAATCCTGCTTTCCACCCCAATGTCCGGAGTGCGTTGGTCGTTCCCGCATTTCCGCTTCCATGCTGACGGATGTCCACATGATGAAGCTTTCCGTAAATATAGCCTGTCTGAAAAAGACCAAACCCATATCCAATCGCTACACATACTAAACGTTCCATCTCCTAGCGTTCCTTCTCCTTTCTCTCCCGCACAAAAAATTTAAGAGAGGTTCCTTTAAAACCAAACGCCTCCCGAATCTTATTTTCCAGATATCTCTGATAAGAAAAATGCATCAGCTCCCTGTCATTTACAAAAACGACAAAGGTTGGAGGCTTTACAGACACCTGGGTCATATAATAAAGCTTTAGCCGTTTTCCTTTATCTGACGGCGGCTGCTGCATCGCGACCGCCTCTGTCATAATCTCATTTAAAACTCCGGTCGCCACCCGCAGCGTCTGGTTTTCAATTACCATGTCGATAACGTCATAAAGCTTCCAAAGACGCTGCCCTGTCTCTGCGGAAACATACATAATCTCTGCATAGGGCATAAAGGAGAGTACTCTCCTCACCTCATTTTCATATTCTTTCATGGTTTTGTCATTTTTCTCAATGGCGTCCCATTTATTTACAACAATTATAATCCCCTTTCCTCTTTCATGGGCAATCCCGGCAATCTTGGCATCCTGCTCGGTTACGCCCTCTACGGCGTCGATTACAATCAGCACCACATCGGCCCGCTCCACGGCAGTTACCGTGCGGATAATGCTGTAGCGCTCCAGCTCTTCCTTAATTTTATTCTTCCTCCGAAGTCCTGCCGTATCAATAAATACATATTCCTTTCCGTTGTGTACAATATCTGTATCAATAGCATCCCTTGTCGTCCCCGCAATGTCGGATACGATAACTCTCTCCTCTCCCAGGAGCTTATTAATAATCGAAGATTTTCCCACATTTGGCTTTCCTACAATGGCCACTCTCGGACGCTCGTCCTCCTCTTCCTCTCCCATATTTTCCGGGAAATGCTCCGCTACCGCATCCAGCATATCCCCGATACCGAGACGGGACGACGCCGACACCGGAACCGGCTCGCCGATTCCCAGATTATAAAATTCATATACGTCCGGCATAAATTTTTCAAAGCTGTCTACCTTATTTACAACAAGTACAATTGGCTTTCCGCTTCTTCTAAGCATATCCGCCACCTTAGAATCCGCATCCACAAGACCCTGACGGACGTCTGTAATAAATATAATAACATCCGCCGTATCAATGGCAATCTGCGCCTGCTCCCGCATCTGGGAAAGAATGATATCCTTACTTTCCGGCTCAATACCGCCTGTATCAATCAGTGTAAATGACCTGCCAAGCCATTCTGTCTCCGCATAAATGCGGTCTCTTGTCACTCCCGGCGTATCCTCTACAATTGATATCTTCTCCCCCGCCAGTGCATTAAACAGCGTAGACTTACCCACATTAGGTCTTCCCACAATCGCTACTACTGGTTTGCTCATATTTTTAATCTCCTATAATTGCATCTATAAAATCCTGACCACTTGATTTTACAATATCTGCTTCTACTTGTAAAGCTTCCTTCACTTCCTCAAGAGTCGTATCATCTAAAAACACTGTCTCCCCGCTTCGGAACATACTGCATGGCAAAAGAAGCTTTTCCCCGAGCTTTCTGCCCTTAAGCTGCGTAATTAAATCCGTCCCGGTAATCAGACCGGATACGGTAATCCGTTCTCCGAAAAAATCATTTTTAATCGGATAAACAAATACGGACGTCTCCGGATACTTTTCTCTGATACGCTCTGCCATCCGCTTAATATACGGATACGCAAGAAGCCCCGTTGCGGCGGAAATCTCTCTTTTCCTGTTATCTCCCTGCAAAGAACGATACGCCTCCTCAAATTCATCTATAAAGAGTCTTAACATTCCCACACCGTTTTCAAGCTGGAGGTAACCGTCATACCGTTCCGCCTCCGGAAGCGCCTCCCCGGCAAGGATATACCACTCGTCGCCCGCATGAATAAAATGAATCCCATACCTTTCATACAGCTCCTCCTGCCACCTGTGAACCATGCGCAGAACCTCTTTTGCGTCCTCTCCTGTAAAGGGCTCCAGAGGATATAAGCCCTCACGGTACTTTGTAAGCCCGACCGGAACCACCGACACACTCCTGAGACAGGGAATATATTTTGACATATCACGGATACTTCTGTCAAGCTCGGCCCCGTCATTCACTCCCTTACAAAGCACAATCTGCCCGTTCATCTCGATTCCGCCCTCATAGAGCCTGTCCACTTTCTTAAGCGCTTCCCCCGCGAAACGATTGTGAAGCATCCTGCACCGAAGCTCGGGATTCATCGTCTGAAAAGAGATATTAATAGGCTCCAGATGATAACGGATAATCCGCTCAATGTCATAATCACTCATATTTGTAAGTGTAACATAATTTCCCTGTAAAAAAGAGAGTCTGGAATCGTCGTCCTTAAAATACAAGGTATCCCTCATTCCCCGGGGCATCTGGTCTATAAAACAAAACATACACTTATTCCGGCAGGAGCGATATTCATCCATAAGGCCCTGCTCAAATATAATTCCCAAATCCTCCTCATAGTCCTTTTCTATCTCAAGCTCCCACTGGTCCCCGTCCGGCTTTTCAATCAGCAGCACAAGGCATTCATCATTTACATAAAAATGATAATCAAACACATCCTCTATCTCTGTATCATTAATCGCAAGCAGCTTATCCCCCGGTTCTATCCCAAGCTCCGACGCAATGCTTCCGGACTCTATTTCCTTAATCACATGCTTATGAACCATATCTTTTATACACCTCAGATACTTTCTATACATTGTACCATACCTATCATACAATATCCCACCTGAATAGTCCAACGAAAAAATCAAGATTTCATTGACCATCTATAAAAGAAAATGTTATGATTTGAAAGTAAACCGATACGAAATATCAAATTATAACATTTTTTACAGGAGACGAATATGCCAAATATCAAATTAATGGAGGAGGCGCTTCCGGTCGCCCCTCTTAAAATTGCAGCTCTTGAAAGCTGCAGAACGCTCGGGGAAAAGGTCAACCAATATATTGTAAAATTCCGCCAGGACACGCTCAAGGAATCTCTGACCTCTCCCCTGTTTTCCAGCTACCAGCTTGACAATTACCTGATTGATTGCTCCTGCCCCCGCTTCGGCACCGGAGAAGCAAAGGGAATCATCCGGGACAGTATCCGCGGAAAGGATTTATTCGTTATGGTAGACGTATGTAATTACAGCCTTACCTATACAGTGAACGGATATAAAAACCATATGTCCCCGGATGACCACTATCAGGATTTAAAACGGATTATATCCGCCGCAACCGGAAAAGCTCACCGGATTAACGTGATTATGCCGTTCCTTTACGAAAGCCGCCAGCACAAACGCACAAAACGGGAATCCTTAGACTGTGCGCTGGCACTTCAGGAACTGATTGACATGGGAGTTAGCAATATTATCACCTTTGACGCCCATGACCCAAGAGTGCAGAACTCCATCCCGCTTCATGGCTTTGATAATTTTGCCACAGCCTATCAGTTTATGAAAGCGCTGCTCCGTGCGGAGCCTGATCTCCCGGTAGACAAAGAGCATCTGATGATTATAAGCCCGGACGAGGGCGCGATGCACCGCGCCGTATATTTTTCCAACGTCATCGGCGTCGACATGGGTATGTTCTATAAGCGCAGAGATTATTCCAAAATCGTAAACGGAAAAAATCCGATTGTTGCCCACGAATTTCTAGGCTCCGACATTAAGGGAAAAAATGTCATTATCGTAGACGATATGATTTCTTCCGGCGAAAGCATGCTGGACGTCGCAAGACAGATGAAAGATCGGGGTGCCGCAAAGGTATTTGTCTGCACAACATTCGGACTTTTTACGGACGGATTCGAGAAATTCGACGAATATTACGAAAAGAACTATATCAACAGAGTGATTACGACAAATCTCACTTATCTTCCGCCGGAAACCAAAAACAAGCCTTATTTTGTCGTTGCAGATTTGAGTAAATTTATCGCGCTGATTATCGATTCCTTTAACCACGATATTACGATGAGCCATGTCCTTGACCCGACAGCGAAGCTTCACACACTGTTAGACAGACACAAGCTGTTAGCGGATCAATAGAATCGTGATATGCTCTTTCATTTATCGAATTAAAAAAGCTTCGTTCCCTGCGATGTCCTTTTTTCATCAAGACATTGCCGGGAACGAAGCTCCTTTCCCTGCCGCCGTATCCTCCTAGCGAATCACCCGGATTCTCAGCACCTCTTTTATATTTCCAAGATCCTCCGCCACCCTCTCAGGAACTTCGGAATCTATGTCAATCATCGTATAGGCATATTTCCCCTTGCTCTTATTGGTCATATCCGCAATATTCATATTGTCCTCTGCAAGTATTTTCGTAAACTGCCCAATCATATTCGGAACATTTCTGTGAAGAAGCAAAATCCTTGTATGTTCGCCCCGCATTCCCATATCACAGTTTGGATAATTGACGGAATTATGTATATTTCCGTTTTCCAGATAATCTTTCACCTGTCTTACCGCCATTTTTGCACAGTTATCCTCCGCCTCCTCCGTAGAAGCTCCGAGATGGGGAATCACAATAGCTCCTTTTACTCCCACAATTTCCGGCGTTGGAAAATCCGTCACATAATGCTTTACTTTTCCAGACAAAAGTGCGTCTACCATAGCTTCCTCGTCTATTAATATATTCCTTGCAAAATTAAGTACGACAACTCCGTCTTTCATCAGGCTGATAGCGCCTTTGTCAATCATCCCCTTTGTACTGTCCATAGCCGGTACATGGATAGTAATATAGTCGCAGTCTCTGTAAATCTCGTCCGCCGTCTTTGCATGATGAATGCTTCTTGAAAGCCTCCATGCGGAATCTACCGAAACATACGGGTCATAGCCATACACATCCATACCGAGATGAGTCGCCGCATTGGCAACCAGCACGCCGATAGCGCCCAGACCGATAACGCCCAGCTTCTTGCCTTCAAGCTCACAGCCCGCGAATGCTTTCTTTGCCTTTTCGGCATCTTTGGCAATATTGCCGTCCTCCTCGTTTTCCTGCACCCAGTTAATTCCGCCGATAATATCTCTTGAAGCCAAAAGCATACCGGCGATAACAAGCTCCTTTACGCCGTTGGCATTTGCTCCCGGCGTATTAAATACAACGATTCCTTCCTCCGCACATCTGTCAAGAGGAATATTATTCACCCCGGCTCCGGCTCTTCCGATTGCCTTGAGCTTCTTTCCGAACTCCATCTCATGCATCACGGCGCTTCTTACAAGAATCGCGTCCGCCTTATCCGTAGTGCTTACCGGGGCATATTCTTCCGTAAACTTCTCTAACCCTACATCTGAGATTGGATTTAAACAATGATAGCTATACATAATTACAGATTTTCCTCCTCAAACTTCTTCATAAACGCCACTAACGCTTCTACTCCCTCTACAGGCATCGCGTTATAAATACTTGCCCTCATGCCGCCTACGCTTCTGTGCCCTTTCAGGCTCTCAAGCCCCGCCGCCTTTGCCTCCTTTATAAATTTGGCATCCAGCCCGGAATCTCCTGTTACGAAAGTGACGTTCATCATTGAGCGGTCCTTAGGATTCACATTTGATTGAAACAGTCGGCTTTCGTCCAGATAATCATAGAGAAGCTTTGCCTTTTTCTCATTGCGTTCTTTCATGGCCGAAAGCCCTCCCTGCTTTTTCAGCCATCTGAACACCTTTCCGCAAATATAGATGCTGTATGACGGCGGCGTGTTATAAAGCGAGCCGGCATCCGCATGAATTTTATAGGTGAGCATGGACGGTGTACCCGGATATACCTCTTCGCGGATTAAATCCTCACGGATAATCACGATTGCCATCCCTGCCGGTCCTACATTCTTCTGCACTCCTCCGTAAATTAAGCCGTATTTTTCCACATCTACCGGCTCGGACAGAAAACAGGAGGAAACATCCGCAACAAGCGGTTTTCCCTTTGTATTCGGAAGCTCCTTATACTTTGTCCCGTAAATCGTATTGTTTTCGCAGATATATACATAATCCGCATCCACGGAAACAGGCAGATCCGAACAGTCCGGAATATAGGAAAAGGTCTGGTCCTCGGAAGATGCAATGACATTAGCCTTTCCGTATTTTGTCGCTTCTTTATACGCTTTTTTTGCGAACTGTCCGGTTACGATATAGTCGGCCACTCCGTTTTTCATCAGGTTCATAGGAATCATAGCAAACTGCATAGACGCCCCGCCCTGAATAAACAGTACCTTATAGTTGTCCGGAATATTCATCAGCTCGCGGATATCCGCTTCCGCCGTATCAATAATCTCCTGGAATGGTTTCGAGCGGTGACTCATTTCCATCACGGACATGCCGGTTCCTCTGTAGTCCAGCATCTCCTCTGCTGCTTCCCTTAATACCTCTTCCGGCAATACTGCCGGTCCTGCTGAAAAATTATACACTCTGCCCATCTTCATTCCTCCACTTCTGTCTAATCACTCTCTTTTTCCTGTAAATCCTTTTCATCAAACACTTCACGAATCGATGCGCCCGGCGCTACCATCGGCCACACCTTGTCGTCAGAATCAATCTGGCAGTCAATCACTACCGGCTTCCCAAGCGTAAGCGCATTTTCAAATGCCTCCGAGAACTCCTCTCTTGTCGCCGCACGGATTCCTACCGCGCCCATAGCCTCTGCAAGCTTTACAAAATCAACCGCGTCATTTAAAACGGTTGCGGAATATCTCTGTCCATAGAACAGATTCTGCCATTGACGCACCATGCCAAGCACATGGTTGTTAATCACTACCTGAATAACCGGAATATGATGCCGCACTGCCGTAGCAATTTCATTCATATTCATACGGAAACAGCCGTCTCCGGCAATATTCACTACTGTTTTATCCGGCATACCTGTCTTTGCGCCGAGAGACGCTCCAAGTCCGTAGCCCATCGTTCCGAGGCCGCCGGATGTAAGGAACGTTCTCGGTCTCGTATATTTATAATACTGCGCCGCCCACATCTGATGCTGCCCCACTTCTGTGACAATAATCGCATCGCCTTTTGTCTGGCGGTAAACCTCCTCTACCACATAAGGGCCGGTCAGAATATCCGGATGATAAGAAAGGGGATATTTCCCTTTATAATCCATAATTCTTTCAATCCACTCCGTATGCTTCTGCTGCGGAAGTCTCTCATTCATAATTTTAAGAATTTCTTTAATGTCGCCGACAACACCTGCTGTAATCAGCACATTTTTATTCATCTCCGCCTCATCCACATCAAACTGAAGTATCTTTGCATGATTCGCAAATTTCTTTGCATTTCCTGTCACACGATCACTGAACCTTGCTCCCACGACAATCAAAAGATCGCACTCGCTGACGCCGTAATTTGACGTTTTCGTCCCGTGCATGCCAAGCATTCCCGTATAAAGCGGATCCGTTCCTGGAAAAGCTCCCTTTCCCATCAGACTGTCTGTGACCGGGGCGTCCACTCTTCTCACAAATGTGCGAAGCTCCTCGCTTGCTCCCGACAATACGGCTCCCCCGCCCACAAATATATACGGCTTCCCGGCCTTTTCAATCATTGAAAGAGCCGTCTCAATCTCTTCTGCGCACACTGCTTTGACCGGCTTTACTTCCGGAATGTCAGCTTTCTCATACTCCGTCTTATTCGCTGTAACATCTTTCGGAATATCTATAAGAACCGGTCCCGGCCGTCCTTTTTTCGCAATGACAAATGCTTTTCTTATGGTCTCCGCCAGTTCTTTTACATCCTTTACAATATAATTATGCTTTGTAATCGGCATTGTGATTCCTGCAATATCAATCTCCTGAAAGCTGTCCTTTCCAAGAAGAGCCACCCCTACATTACAGGTAATCGCTACAATCGGAATCGAATCCATATATGCCGTAGCAATTCCCGTAACAAGATTCGTCGCCCCGGGTCCGCTTGTGGCAAAGCAGACGCCTGTCTTTCCGGTTGCCCTTGCATATCCGTCCGCGGCGTGGGCCGCCCCCTGCTCATGAGAGGTAAGAATATGCGTTATCTCATCACTATGCTTATACAGCTCGTCATATACATTTAAAATTGCTCCGCCCGGATACCCAAACACGGTGTCCACACCCTGCTCTTTCAGGCATTCGATAACAATTTCTGCTCCCGTCAACTGCATATCTTATTCTTCTCCTTGTCTTCCTTCTTATCTGCTCTTCGGTATCTCCAGAATCGCTCCTCTGTTTCCCGACGTTACCATCGACGCATACCGCGCCAGATAGCCGGTCGTAACTTTCGGCTCTCTCGGCTCCCATTTCTCTCTTCTTTTCGCCAATTCCTCATCAGACACGGCAAGCTCAAGCTTAAGTCCCGGAATATCAATCTTAATCATATCTCCCTCTTCCACAAGGGCAATCGGCCCTCCGACTGCCGCCTCCGGTGACACATGGCCGATAGATGCGCCTCTGGACGCACCGCTGAAGCGTCCGTCTGTAATAAGCGCCACGCTTGAACCTAATCCCATCCCCGCAATCGCAGAGGTCGGATTTAACATCTCGCGCATACCCGGTCCGCCTTTCGGCCCCTCATAGCGAATCACAACGACATCGCCTGCTACAATCTTACCGCCCTTAATGGCGTCAATAGCATCCTCTTCACATTCAAACACTCTTGCCGGGCCCTCATGTACCAGCATTTCCTCTACAACTGCCGAACGCTTCACAACACTTCCGTCCGGTGCAAGATTACCCTTAAGGACTGCAAGTCCTCCGGTCCGGCTGTACGGATTCTCAATCGGACGAATCACCTCCGGATTCCGGTTCACCGCTTCTTCAATATTCTCTCCTACCGTCTTTCCGGTAACTGTCATACAGTCTGTATGCAGAAGATTCTTCTTATTTAATTCCGCCATCACCGCGTAAACGCCTCCGGCTTCATTCAAATCCTCCATATAGGTTGGACCCGCCGGCGCAAGATGACAGAGATTCGGCGTCTTCTCACTGATTCCGTTTGCAAAGTCAATCTCAAAATCCATACCGATTTCATGGGCAATCGCCGGAAGATGAAGCATACTGTTTGTAGAGCATCCGAGAGCCATATCAACAGTGAGAGCATTCAACATCGCTTTCTCCGTCATAATATCTCTTGGACGGATATTCTTTTCAAGGAGCTCCATCACTTTCATACCCGCCTGCTTTGCCAGACGAATTCTCGCAGAATAAACCGCCGGAATTGTCCCGTTTCCGCCAAGCCCCATACCGAGCACTTCCGTGAGACAATTCATGCTGTTGGCCGTATACATACCGGAGCAGGAACCGCAGGTCGGACATACCTTATTTTCAAATTCACATAAATCCTCGTCGGACATCGTCCCCGCCGCATTGGCGCCCACTGCCTCAAACATACTGGAAAGGCTTCTCTTTTCTCCTTTTACATGCCCTGCCAGCATCGGGCCTCCGCTCACAAAAATAGTAGGAACATTGATTCTTGCCGCCGCCATCAGGAGCCCCGGAACATTTTTATCACAGTTCGGCACCATAACCAGTGCGTCAAACTGATGCGCCAATGCCATCGCCTCTGTAGAATCTGCAATCAAATCCCTTGTGACAAGAGAATATTTCATTCCGATATGTCCCATAGCAATTCCGTCACATACGGCAATCGCCGGAAATACAATCGGTGTTCCCCCTGCCATTGCAACTCCCTGCTTAACCGCATTTACAATTTTATCCAGATTCATATGTCCCGGAACTATCTCGTTATAGGAGCTCACGATTCCTACTAACGGCCGTTCCATCTCTTCTTTTGTGAGTCCCAGCGCATTAAATAATGAACGATGGGGCGCCTGCTGTTTTCCTTTTGTAACTGTATCGCTTCTCATGTCATCCTCCTTATATCAATTCTTTATACCTAATGCTGTGAATGATTCCGCACTTTATACTCTCACAATTCTATATATACTTTGCAATGCAATCACCCATTTCCGCTGTTCCGATTTTCTGTTTTCCTTCGGACATAATATCTCCCGTCCGATACCCTGCCTCCAGTACTTTCGAAACTGCCGCCTCAACTGCATCCGCCTCCTTATCAAGATCAAAGCTGTACCGAAGCATCATTGCCGCCGACAAAATCGTTGCAATCGGATTGGCAATTCCCTGTCCTGCAATATCCGGCGCAGAGCCGCCGCTCGGCTCATAGAGTCCGAATTTCGTCTCATTTAAGCTGGCGCTTGCAAGCATTCCGATAGAACCCGTCACCATACTTGCCTCGTCAGATAAAATATCACCGAACATATTCTCTGTCAGAATAACATCGAACTGCTTCGGGTCTTTTACAAGCTGCATCGCACAGTTATCCACCAGCATATGCTCCAGCGCAACCTCGGGATATTCGGCGGCTACCTCCTCTACAACCTTTCTCCAAAGTCTGGAGGAATCAAGCACATTCGCCTTATCCACGCTCGTTACCTTTTTCTTTCGCTTCATGGCAATATCAAAGCCTCTTTTTGCGATCCGGCGGATTTCGTTTTCATTATATGTAAGGGAATCGTATGCCGTCAGAACGCCGTTCTCCTCAGCCGTTTTCCTCTCTCCAAAATAAAGGCCTCCCGTAAGCTCACGCATAATCATCATATCAAAGCCGCCCGCCGTAATCTCCTCCTTAAGCGGACATGCTCCTTTCAGCTCATCATAGAGAACTGCCGGACGCAAATTTGCAAACAGATTCAACGCCTTGCGAATCTTAAGAAGTCCTGCCTCCGGCCTCTTCGACGGTTCCAGCCGATACCACGGTGAGGTTTTCGCGTCTCCTCCGATAGAACCCATCAGGACCGCATCACATGCCTTTGCCGCCTCAATGGTCCCGTCTGTCAGCGGAACGCCGTGCACGTCAATCGAAGCGCCTCCCATTAAAAGCTGCGTATACTCCATGGTATGCCCGTATTTATCTGCAACCTTATCAAGAACTTTCATTGCTTCCGTTACAATTTCCGGTCCGATTCCGTCTCCTTTAATTACACCGATTTTCAGATTCATTTTACTCTTCTTCCCTCCTGAATATAAACCTTGTAACATAATATCGCATTTTCAGACATGTTTCAAGACTTTAATTTATTAAACTGTTAAATGATCTCTCAAAGCTCCAACGCGATTTCCATCATTTGATGAAAGCCTGTCTGGCGTTCCCCGGCGCTTAGCGACGCTTCCTTGTACAGATGATCCGAAACAGTCAGAATGCAGAGTGCTTTCTTTCCCGCTCTTGCGGCGTTCATATAAAGAGCAGCCGCTTCCATTTCCACCGCTAACACGCCCATGCGTTTCCATCTGTCGTTAAAATCTTCCCTGTCATTATAAAATACGTCTGAAGACAAAATATTTCCCACTTTCACGTTTGCGCCCTTTGCTCTCGCCACACCGACTGCCTTTTCCAGCAAATCATAATCGGGAATCGGCGCAAAGGTTCCCGGCAGCTGATATTGGTCCGCATAATTGGAATTGGTGCACGCACCCATGCCGATTACGATATCCATTACATTAACGTCCTCCTGTATTGCCCCTGCGGAGCCGATACGGATAATCTGCTCTACGTCATAAAAATGATACAGCTCATAGCTGTAAATTCCGATGGACGGCATTCCCATACCGCCTCCCATTACAGATATTTCTTTTCCTTTCCAGGTCCCCGTGTATCCGAACATATTTCTTACTGTGTTAAAGCATTTTACATTTTCAAGATAGGTATCCGCAATATATTTCGCGCGAAGCGGGTCGCCCGGCATCAATACTGTTTTTGCAATTTCTCCCTTTCCTGCCCCATTATGTGGTGTTCCCATTCTGATTTCCTCCTTGCCCTTTGATTCTGGTATCCTATTATATCATCATTTTTATAAAAAGAAAAGAATCCCGCTCTCAGGATTCCTTGTCTTTGACCGATTCTTATTCGACAGATGCCTTTTCAATCTGCGCTACCGCCGTTTTCTGCATCGGAATGCGGCAGTTCTTATTATTTCCAAACTCGACAATAATATCACTTTCTTGAATATCAATAATCACGCCATAAAACCCGCTTGTCGTAAGCACAGTGTCGCCTACTTCCATTTCGGAAATCATCGCCTGCACCCTCTTCTGCTCTTTTTTCTGCGGCCTGATAAAGACAAACCAAAAACCGCCGAAAATAACTGCATATACGACAAATAATAATATCAGGCTCGGTCCTCCCGAACCCTGTGCTGCTAAAGTAAACATATCATTTTCCTCCTAAATCTCATTAGACACTATTGCTATCATACAGGATATTACTATTTTCAGCAAGTAATTTCTCCCAATTCATGCAAATTTAATATTTTCCGCCCGTCATCCGCCGAAGCTTTTCTGCCTTGTACTCCTTATATTTTCCCTCTTCAATCGCCGCGCGTATCTCGGCCATCATCGTATTGTAAAAATAAAGATTATGAAGCACACACAGCCTCATACCAAGCATTTCCTTAGCCTTTAACAGATGTCTGATATAGGCTCTTGAATAGGTTCTGCACACGGGACAGTTACATCCCTCCTCTATCGGCCTTGCATCCAGCTCGTACCGGGCGTTAAAGAGATTCAATTTCCCTTCATTCGTATATACGTGACCATGTCTTCCGTTTCGGCTTGGATATACACAGTCGAAAAAATCAACTCCTCTGTCCACCGCCTCCAGTATATTGGCCGGCGTCCCTACGCCCATAAGATAGGTAGGCCGGTCCGCAGGCAGATAAGGGACAACCGCGTCCAGAACCCGGTACATCTCCTCATGGGATTCCCCCACTGCGAGACCGCCTATCGCATATCCGTCAAGCCCAAGCTCTGCAATCTCCCTTGCGTGCCGGATACGGATATCCTCATAGATTCCGCCCTGATTAATACCGAAAAGAAGCTGTTTTTGATTTATCGTATCCGGAAGACAGTTAAGTCTTTCCATCTCCTCCTTACACCGCTTAAGCCATCTTGTCGTCCGGCTTACCGACTGCTCCATATACTCTCTTTCCGACACGCTGGAGGGACATTCATCAAAAGCCATTGCTATTGTGGAAGCCAGATTCGACTGAATCTGCATACTCTCCTCCGGCCCCATAAATATTTTCTTTCCGTCAATATGCGACTGGAAATAAACGCCTTCCTCCTTAATTTTGCGAAGCCCCGCTAAAGAGAACACCTGAAAGCCTCCGGAATCCGTAAGAATCGGCTTGTCCCAAACCATAAATTTGTGAAGGCCGCCAAGCTTTTTTACAACCCTGTCTCCCGGTCTGACATGCAGATGATACGTATTGGAAAGCTCCACCTGTGTCCCGATCTTCTGTAAATCCTCCGTAGAAACGGCGCCCTTAATCGCGGCCGCCGTTCCTACATTCATAAATACAGGGGTCTCAATGACCCCGTGTACCGTATTCAGTCTCCCTCTTTTTGCAAGACCGTCTCTTTTCATTAATTCATACATCTTATCCTTTTAACCCTTACTTCTTTCAATTAATAGTGGATAACAACCGGAGTTCCGACCTCAAGCAGGTTAAATAACGCCTCCGCCTGATCATACGGCATATTAATACAGCCGTGGGAACCGTTTGACAGATATAGGGATCCTCCGAAATACGGCTGCCATGTAGCATCGTGGAACCCAATTCCGCTCCATGTGACACGCATCCAGAAAGACACCGGCGTCCGATACTCCGGCTTTCCGGTCTTGGGATTCCGTTCTCCGACCAGCGTCGCATTTCTCTGCAGCTCCAGAATCGAGTAAACTCCCGACGGCGTTTCACGGTTCCAGATATTCGGATTACCGGTAACAACATCCGAATCCAGCGTCACCTCGCCATTCTGGAACAGCCACATATGCTGTGCTGTCAAATCCACCTCCGCGTAGGTATTTCCCATATCCATGGTCTCATGAACCGCCGCCGTACTGAAATACGCCGGTTCCCTTGTCACGGTTTCCGCTTTCTTTATATTGGAAATTAACGTCTTATATTCTGTATCCTGATCTATTTCCCATCCATAAGTACCCGGCTGCACCGATACAACGTTTCCGTTTGCCGTCGTAAACTCACGCGTCTTTTCTATCGTATCATATTTTTCCGCAAGGGATGCAATATATTTTTTTACTGCCTTTTTGCTGAATGTCACTTTCATTTTCTTGCTGACCGTTATCCACTGAGATATAACGGATGCGTCGACTACCTCCGTATAGGGATTGAAATCATAAGTCACATTCGCTCCCAGATAGCTGTTCATCTTATCCTTCGCGGCGACTACTTCTTTCGAATCTTTCAAATATTTCGGCTTAATATAGCAGTCCGTATCCTGAAGCCTGACTGTGCTCTGGAAGCCGTTAACAGCCGTCTTTACGACAGCCTGAAATTCCTCTTCATCAATCTGCGTACCAATCACCTCCGGCACTACAACGAATTCCTTATCCTTAAACTCCGGATGTGCATTGACTGATTTCACCTGATTCTCTTCATCCAGACATGGAAGCTTTGCAATTTCTTCCGTCAGCGCTTCCTCGTCATATTCCACCCCTATCGGTGTCTCTATCTCTGTTTTCTTCCACAAAGACTCTATCCAGAAAAAATTATTCTGCTTCTTAATCAGGTTATTGATTTCTTTGCCGGGTATATATTTCAGCGCAATAGCCGAGCCTTTAATCTGCTCCGAATCACCGTCCGACTCTTCAATGGCAAGAACATAATCATTTACCTGACTTTCCATATACTTTTCCACCTCTCCGGCAGTTTTCATCGAAAAATCTGTTCCGTTTATTGTCGTCTGAAATAAAAGATGGCCTCCGAAATAAAAGGAAACACCCAGATAAACAGCGGCAAGCACCCCTACAACACTGCCGGAAATAATCGCAGCCATTTTTCTCCTCTTATGTCTGCGGTAGGCTTTCTGAGCCTCGCTTTCCTCTTCCTCCTCTTCAAAGTCATCCTCGAAATCCTCTTCAAAATCGTCCTCCGAATTCTCTTCTTCAAAGCCATCCTCCGGATCCTCTTCTTCAAAATCGTCCTCCGGATCCTCTTCTTCAAAATCGT
>CAMNRH010000024.1 GCA_946552115.1 uncultured Lachnospiraceae bacterium | reverse complement strand
ATCACATATCTTACATTGGTTTTTATAGTTTCCACAAACTTTGAAACGGTCTCAAGCCGCTTGCCGCCGATTTTTTATCACAATAAGCGTCCCTATTTAAAAAAAGAACCTCTGCTACGCTTTTGCATAACGGGGGTTCTTTGACAGTCTGTAACGAGGATGCTCGTCTTTTATCTTTTTTTCTTCTTCTTTCCATGCTCTTTCATATGATTCTTTATACTCATAATTACCCCCGTTTGCATATCTTCTCATTAAACCAACCTCAAATAATCCATCCCATCGCACATGTATATGGTCAAATCTATGGTAATTTAATTCATCTGTACATATGGGCAATACTGCCTTTGCATCATTTTCTTTCATCAGATAGTAAGGATATTGGCATTGCAAGACAGTACGGTTTTGTTCAATTTTATTTGATTCTTTGTCCCAACATAGCAATAAAAACTGCACACTATTAAACCTAAATACATATGAAATTTTTAAATCTGGAAAATTTTCTTTTTCAATATTTTCATTCAACATAATCTGTCCAGTTTCATAATTTATATTTCTTATCGTGCTGTTTGAGTAGAAAAATGGATTTTTACCCCAACGTAATTTAAGATTTCCAAACATGGCATCGGGAACAGGAGAAACATTAACAGCAATACCACACAAAATAGTTATGTTTTCTTTGGGGATAGTATCATCAGAATTCATAAGAAATTGTTTTATTTCTTCATTGAAAAATGAGCAGTCTTCTTTATGTGACCGCATATCATTGTAAGCATATTTCAATAACATTTTTTGAATCATGGCATAGTCATATTCTATTTCAACCCTGTCATTTTCACTGTAAGTCTGAATAAAATATCTTGCTATAAAATCTTTGGCATAACTATCAATATATGAAATTCGATTATTATTGCAATCAGCACAAACATCTTTTACCACGGGGTCTGACTCATGAATTCTATTTCTTGTTTCATCAAAGGTTATATAACATTCTGGAAACAAATCCAATATTGCACATGGAATAATATGTTCTTTAGTTCCTTTTGCTTCTTTTCCGCAATACGCACACACCATTTTCATAAATTCCTTTCAATATTTTAAAAGATATTTTCAAATCACCTCTCGTCCATTTCTAATCACTTGATTCGCTTTTCACATCATTTAGGCATAGTTTCCTTATAGCATATAGTGAAAAAGTATTTTGAATCAGATGTTTAATCTCTCGTGCATTTGAATACCCAATCACTGATTTTTGTAAACGCAGTAAAATATTTTCATCCATTTCGATAGTATCTTCTTTATATTTTTCAATAGTTTCTTGGATAAAATTTCTCGCTATTTTTTCTTTTGCTTCATCAGACAAATCCTCAAAATGAATAACGGCATCAAAGCGGTTAAAGATAGGAGTACCTAATTGTTCCTTTATTTCGCTTTCTGTTTTGTAATTTGAAGTACAAATAATAATAGCATAATCCAGATTGACCTTATAATTCTGGTCTTCATAAACGCCTTCATCAAATAATTGATAAAAAGCACTATGAAAAACAGGGTTTGCTTTATCAAATTCATCTAACAGAATAACATTAGAATCTCTGTCTAATAAGTCTTTTGCAAAACTACCCTCTCCATAACTTCCGCCAAACAAATACGTTCCAAACTGGTTGTTTTGATACATAGAGAATTGTTTTCTCATCAATTTTCCATCAAGCAACTCAGCAAGATAATGGGCTGTTTCCGTTTTACCAATCCCAGAATCTCCATAAAACAGGATAACCATAGGCTTTTTCTGTTTATTATCCATTAGTGGATATAAGGCTTGAAGAACTTTCATTTTTGCTATTTCTTGTCCTATAATTTTATCATCATACCCGTTATAAAACTGTTGAATAATAGTTTTAGTTATTCCGTTATAAGGTTGTTTGATTTCTTGTATTATGTTCTTATCGTCATAAATCCGATGTAATTGCTCGCTAATGTGTATCGGGGGATTTTGGATATACATATTTTGAATATCCATTTTTGCTATAAAATTAGCAAAATTTATTATTACGTGTTCTCTAACTCCAGAATATTCATCCGAATTTATCACAAAATTAGCGACTTTCAATTTTTCTTTTTCAGTTTTTGTCTCATTATTTTCTTTCTGAAGCTCTGGAATATGTACAATCATATTTTTATTGTCACTATCTAATTCCATTACTACATCAGTAAGATTACGACTATCTCTTGGGATTTTTTTGTTAAATTCTCTATTTGAGCCATAAAAAATAATGATTTTATTCACACACAACACCTGCCAATACTATATCATATACTTCCAGAAAATCGTTTTCGGGCATCGTTCCATCCAAAATATCTTCTGGTTTCGGCTTTGCATCCTCAGATTTTAATTCAAATTCTTTCTCAATAGATAATTGTTCTTTCTTGCATATCCCCACTTTCACACCATAATAAGTTAATTTCATTTTGGATAAATCAGCAAGATTATAGTTATTTTTGAATGCTTTTATATTAAATCTCAAAACGCATGTAGGTGTTTTTTCACTTGCCAATAACATTGCATAATATCCACGTTCTCCTAATAAAGCCTCATTTAACTTTTCCATATCAATAGGTAACTGCTCTTTGGGGACTATTGTCAAATAAGAGCTATACATCTTATACATGGAAACAGAATTATCTGGAGCATACACACCGTCATTTTCAAATTTTCTTACATTATCATCTTTAAATGCTTCGGATATGTAATCTGTCAATAAAGTGTTTTTTAAAGTTGTATCTAACATTTTAGAAATCTCACCAGAAATATTACTACTCACACCAACAGAGAAAGATGCTTTAATAAAATTTAGAATATTAAATCCACTTTCTGCCTGTGCCTCTATTTCTGTAAGAATTTTTGCTGCTCTTTCTTTATTTTCTTCTTTACTCCAATCCAACCTACCTCCATTAACGATGTCAATATAGTCTTGCGCTGTAGGCTCATCAAAATATATGACCTTTATAAATATTGGCAAAGAGTCACTTTTTGTTTTCTTTTTCATATGTTTTTCCTTTCATAATAAATTTATTTAGACTATGCAAAATGATTTTTCTTGGATTCGATATAAAAACCATAAATTTTACAAATCAATTATACAACAAACGTATTAAGATTTCTACACTCATAAGATTAAAGGCGGCATCAGCTTCACGCCGATGCCGTCCCTAATTAGCTATAAATCATTTCTTTTAAAACGATTTCTTCCGCCTGTTGCCTAACGCAATTCATAATTTTTGTCCATTTTATAGGATTATTCTCTTTTAATTGTTCGGTAATGCCTTGGGCTTGTTTCATCTGCTCTACACTCTGAAAGACACGCCTTTGTGCTTGACTGTCAATTTCAACAAGGTACTCATTAAGTTTTCCGCTTGTAAGTAGGTTTATATAAGTTATTCTAAGGTAATGTTGTAGAAAATATAAATGTCGCTGTCCACAAATACCAATTTCAAAATTTCCTGTGTCTGGTGTTTCAAGATTAGGAACTGCATAATCGCTTTCTTTTCGGTATGTACCGCCGAATTGCTCAAATAATGATTTCATTGTAGTTTCCTCGAATTATATTTAGTTATTCCTACAAATTCATCGTATCCAACCGTCATTACAAATTTTCTAAAACGCCACAAGAGACACTTCCTTATGTGAAGTGTCCCTTGGGGACGGGGTTTTTTTAAAAAAACCCCGTCCCCAACTGTCCGGCCAGGATTACACTTGCCGCAAGTCCGGCAAACGTGGAAAGGAGCGCCCCTGTAAGGGTATAGCGTGTTTTGGATACTTTTGCGGTCATAAAGTACACGCTCATGGTATAAAAGATTGTTTCGGTGCATGCCATGCTGATGGAGGCTGTCAGTCCTAAGTACGAATCGGTTCCATATTCTTTGTATGTATCCAGAAGAAGTCCTGTGGCGGCTGAGGAGGAGAACATTTTTACGATGGTAAGGGGAACCAGCTCGCCGGGAAAGCCGATATATTTTGTAAAGCCGCCGATAATGTCTGCAAGAAAATCTAAAAATCCGGAAGCACGCAATACACCTACGGCAACCATGAGACCTACCAGTGTAGGCATAATTTTTATAACAGTGAGAAATCCGTTTTTCGCCCCTTTTATAAATGTATCGTATACATCTATTTTCATCAGGCATCCATAACAGACAATGCTGAATATTACCATTGGGATAATCATATCTGTAATATACAAAAAAAATTTCACAAGATACCCTCACTTTTCATTTTACATATATTTTTTACTATATATATGAAATGTGATGTCTAAGTAGACTATCCGTGAGGTATACATGATGTATTTTTCTCATATGATTAAAGTGATTAAAAAAGGTGAAAAGCAGGGTAGGCTTATGCTGAATTATTTATGGGCGGGGATGATATTGATTGGAATTATTTTTGCCGCTTTTACCGGACGTATGCCGGATATTACGAATGCCGCGTTAGATTCATCTAAGGAAGCGATTACTTTATGTATTACAATGATTGGAGTTATGTCGTTTTGGGTGGGATTTATGGAGATTGCTGAAAAAGCGGGAATTGTGCAGGGAGCTTCAAAAAGAATCCGTCCGCTTATCAGATTCCTTTTTCCGAACCTTCCGGAGGGGCATCCGGCGACAGGGCATATTACGACAAATATTATTGCCAATGTGCTGGGGCTTGGGTGGGCGGCGACTCCTGCCGGGCTTAAGGCGATGGAGGAACTGGGGAAACTGGAAGAAGACCGGAGGCGCGGACGGCTGCCCGGGCCGGTGCGGAAGCGGGGAATTGCCAGCAATGAGATGTGTACATTTCTGATTATTAATATCTCGTCACTGCAGTTAATTCCGGTGAATGTGATTGCATACCGCAGCCAGTACGGGAGCGTGAACCCGGCGGCGATTGTAGGGCCGGGGATTGTGGCTACGGCAGTGAGCACGATTGTAGCGGAGGTGTATTGTAAGATGATGGATGGGAAGCGAAGAGGATAGTCCAGAGAGCGAATGGGACAGATAAAAAGCGAGATGTCAAAAACTTCTTGCTTTTTTTGTGTAAAAATATGTAGCCTGGAAAAGTAAATCTTGATACAATATATTAAAAACATGAAAATAAAAAATGACGAAATCTTAAACTAAGACATTAAGGACGGAGTTCGCAATGAAAAAAAAGATAAAAGGAAGCAGAAGAGGGTCTTTGCTGATTTCTATTATATTAGTTTTTTGCATTTTGGGAGCAGTTGTATTCTCTGTCGCGAGGAAGACATCCACTGAGATGTCCGCCTCGGCAATTAACAATTTAAGTGACAGCCTTCTCTTAGTGAAAGGAACGATAGAGGCTGTTTTAATGAAAGAGGCGGAGTTTCAGGAGTTTATAGCTCAGGAAATTGCTGCCTCTAAAGACCCCTATGAATTCATTTGTTCATATAATAAGAATCAGACGATTGCTAGGGTATCTTTGATATTGGAGGGTGAAACGGAGGGTATTTCCAATACGGGCGAGGTGTTTTCAGAAAATGCCCTGGATTTTTCCGCCGGAAAAAAGGTTGGCGGCCTGTCGCTCACTCACGCTTATCTGAACGATATGGGAACGTGGGCTTATACGATGAAATGTCCTGTTGTAAAAGAAGACAGAGAAATAGCGTCTCTCTATATTGAGTATATCTTTGACTCCTTTGAAATGACATTTCCGGATAATCTTTATAACGGAAAAGCTATGCTGTATATTATGGACAGCAAGAGCGAGCGTCTTGTATTAAAGCCTACGGGGATGGGGGAGCGTGATGCCGGTCATCTGAATCTGGCGGATTTTTACCGTGCCAATAATATTATGGAGGAAACCATCCAGACAAAGGTTGCCGAAACCATCCGTGCCGGAAATAATATCATGTTCTATCATGATATCCGCAATAAAAATTCTTTGATTTACATGTGGGAAGTAAACGACGGGGCGTTTTATTTGATTGGATACGTGCCGGTTGAAGCCATTCAGCAGGAAGGACATTCTGTAAATCAGAATATTTTTATTGTTGTGATGGTTATGCTTATCGCTTTCTTCCTGTGCTGCATTCTGTATTATCTTAACCGGAAAGAACAGGAAGCGATACAAAGGGAACAGGAGGAGGAGAGGGAGATTCATAACAGGCAATTGGCAGAGGCATTGCATGCGGCGCAGATTGCAAGCAATTCCAAAACAACTTTCCTCTCGAATATGTCCCATGATATACGCACACCTATGAATGCGATTCTTGGATTTACTACCTTGCTTTCCAGGGATGCGGATCATCCGGTTAAAGTAAGAGAGTACACGAAAAAGATTACCGCGTCCGGCCAGCACCTGCTCAGCCTGATTAATGATGTTTTGGACGTTTCTAAAATCGAGAGCGGAAAGATGGTACTCACTCTCGGAGAGTTCACTTTGAATGAGCTGGTATCCTCTGTGGATGCGATTATCCGTCCGATGGCGAAAGAAAAGGCGCAGAATTTTTGTGTCACAGTGACAGATATTAATCATGAATATCTGATAGGAGACGAAACCAGAATTAACCAGATTTTGATAAATCTTCTCTCAAATTCAGTAAAATATACGCCTGTGAACGGCAATATCTGGTTTCGTATTATTGGGCAGAAGCAGCGTTCCGTTCAGTATGAGCATATTCGGATTGAGGTTGAGGATGATGGATACGGCATGACACCGGAATTTCTTGAGACTATTTTCGATGCGTTTACCAGGGCGGAGAACAGTACTACGAACAAGGTTCAGGGCGCAGGACTTGGCATGGCAATTACGAAAAATATTGTAGAGCTTATGGGCGGGACGATTGATGTTTTCAGTGAAGTTAATAAGGGCAGTCTTTTCAGGGTCGATTTAGAGCTTCGCATACCGAATGAACAGTCGGACAGACAGTTTTGGAAAGATAGTGGAATTACCCGGATTCTGGTGGTAAATGAAAGCGATGAGATTTGTAAGAGCATCCGGACGCTTATGAAAGATACCGGCATATCTGTGGATACCGTCCCCAATGGGCAGGAGGCTGTGCGCATAGTGGGGCATGCCGGTGACAGCGCATCCTGTTATCAGGCAGTTTTACTGGAATTTACCATGAAGGATATGGATGGGATTGAAACGGCTAAGAGGCTTCGGGAGATGATTCCTGATACGGTTCCGATTTTATTCCTTGCAGATTATGACGACGTTGACGTGCAGGCAGAGACTTCTCTCATGAAAAATTCAGGCTTCCTGGCAAAACCATTTTTCGTGTCGGCATTCAAGGAGGCGCTTCTTAGCATGCAGCTGACACAGGGCAATGATAAAACGGAATCAGAGGCCAAAGGAGACACGGTACTTAGCGGACTGCATTTCCTTGTTGCTGAGGATAATGATATTAATGCGGAAATTCTGGCGGAGCTTTTAGATATGGAAGGTGCAGCCTGTGAGATTGCTGAAAACGGACAATTGGTCTTAGAGCGGTTTGAGAGGGCTTCGGAAGGCGAATTTGACGCAATTTTGATGGATGTCCAGATGCCGGTTATGAACGGCTATGAAGCCTCCGAAAAAATCCGTTCATTAGAACGTCCTGACGCAAAGAGTATTCCGATTATTGCCATGACGGCAAATGCTTTTGCAGAAGACGTAAAGGACGCTTTAAATGCCGGCATGAATGCACATGTGGCAAAACCGATAGATATGGCTTTATTAAAGAAAACGATTCATCAGTATATAAGTTAAAGGCCTTTAATGAAAGGAGAAAATAATGAAAAGAAATAGAAAGGGAAATCCCGGCAGATTATCAGCAGCCTGTATGATTGGAATTATGACACTGACATTAGCCGCATGCAGCGGTAAGGCGAATCCCAGTGCAAATCTTGTTTCTAATGATGATGACGATAAAAAGATTATCAACCTGTTCGGACCTATGGAAAAATCAAAGCCAAATGTGAATAACATCGCGAGAACGGCTTTTGATTTAACGATTGAAATGGCAGAAAAGGATCTTGGCCTGACTGTCCGTTACAGAACCTACACGGCAGAGAATTATCAGGAAAAGACTTATGATGAAGTATCGCTTGACAGAGTACGCAATCATATGGATGACTTATATCTTTTAAATCCGGATACAATCCAGGTATTAGGTGCAGAAGACAGGCTCTTAGACTTGTCCGTGCTTGACAGCGCGGAGAATCTGCGGGACGTTGTAAAGACCGCAAATACAGTTAATGGTAAGCTGACGGCAATACCGCAGGAGGTAGTTGCACATGGACTGTTTGTAAACAAGGATATGTTCGACAAATATAAGCTTAAGCTTCCGAATACACCGGAAGAATTTATGGAGTGCTGCAGGGTATTCAAAGAAAACGGTATTGAGACACCGATTGGAGCAAATCGCTGGTGGCTGGAAAACTTTGTCTTTGCGCAGGCTTATGCGGATTTGTATAACGGAGAACAGACAGATGAGCTAATTGAAGCTCTCAATAAGGGTGAGGCCAAATACAGTGATTATATGCGCCCCGGTTTTGAATATTTGAAAGAGCTGATTGACAAAGGATATATAGACGCTGAAGCTGCCTATACTTATGAAGCAATAGAGGGAGAGGGCGCTGACTTTCTGGCTCAGAAAACGCCTATTGTGATGGCGTACTGGGGCGCAGCAAATTCGGAAACCGCTTACGGAAAACCGGATTTTAATCTTCAGGTTATCGGATTCCCAAGCAGCCTTGGACAAATGCCGGTTGTATCTATGACCGGATACGCAATTTGTGAAAATGCCGAACATTTAGATGATACATTAGCTGTCCTGGATACCATTCTTTCTGACGAGGCACTTAAGTTATATGCCGAAACGAATAAGGTGATTTCTCCGTCAAAAAATGTTGAAGTAGAGTGTATTGACGCGCTAAAGCCGTTGAATGATAAAATAAATGACAATGTATATGTACTCGGTTCCAACGCCGGCATGAATGTAGAACAATGGGGGAATACCTGTCTGATCGTGCGGGAGCTGTTAAACGGAGCTACGGTGGACGAATGTATGGAAGCGTTTGATAAGCTTCAGGAAGAGGCGCTAAACAAGTAAAGATTAGAAAATACATGAAATACCAGGAACTGCAGGAGAGGGTCCTCCGTTCCTGGTATATTTTGTGTTATTAAGCATTGTGCCGTTTGCTTTTTTCCTGTTCCATGTCCGGATTCCTTATAGCTTACTATTTAGTACATATTCCTCCAATATATCAAAGGGCGCCGGTCCGGTTTCCAGTATGGCTTTATGAAATCTTTCCTGTGAAAAATCATCTCCCCATTTTTCTATAGCTTTCTTTTTCAGTTCCAGAAATTCTACATATCCGATATAGTATTTTAAATAATTTCCCGGGTCGGCGATAATGAGATTGTAGATTTCTTCTATTGTTTTAGTATCCTGAATTCCGTAATCTCTGAAAAAGGAAACGGTATCGAGGAGCGTCCATCCGTCATAGTGAATTCCCATATCGGCAAGAGCGTAAAGTCCGAGAACGACCGATGAATTGCGCTGCATCAATGTAGCCTGTTCATCAGAGAGCGGAGCAAAATAATAGCTCAGCATTTCGCTGTAGGTTGCCCATCCCTCGGTATAGCCGCCGAAGCTTAAGAGACTTCTGATAGAATCGGGATTTGTGGCGGAGTAATAAACGGTCTGATAAAGATGTCCGGGGTATCCTTCGTGTGCCAGTGTAGTAAAAAGTGTCAGATTATCGGGCATGTGTCCCTGATTTATATATATGACATTATTTTCCCGGTCATCAATAGCAGGAATCATGTAAAAGGCAGGACTTAAATACTCTTCCATTGATTTTTGAACGTATTTCACCTGCGTATTTACTTTCGGCGGAGTGGGAAACAGGCCGGTAAGATTCTTTTCAAGCTCTGTAAGAATTTTCTCGGGAGTAGAATCCGGCAGGTTTGTTTGAGAGGAATCCAGCATATTTGCCGTTGCGGTCGGGTTTTTTAATGAAGCGGACAGTGCTTCCTGAACAGCCGCCGCGTCCTCCGCCATATGGGAGAGGGTAAGAGAGCGGAGCTCCGGGATACTGCGGGAAGAACCTGTTTGGCTGGCGACTGTGAGTTCATAGTATTTATCTCCGTCCGGAAGATAGCATAGGCCGTTATTATTTTTGCCGGTTTCACGAAGCTCGGTGAGAGTATCAATAAGCTCGCGGTAGGCCGGGAAGACATAGGTTTCAATGTTTGTGCCGTTGGTTTCCGTATAATGCTTTCGTTCTTCTTCTGACAAATCCAGCGCTTGCAGCCGTTCTTCAAAGGAGGAATAAAGGTAGTTTGATTTGCCCATTTTAACGAAAGCTTCGCACTCTTCAATCAAATCGTCCGCACTGTAGGAAGCCATAAAAAGACCATTTTCAGATTTGGCGTGTTCAAATTCAATGATGGAATGAAAATATTCCGGTATCTGGGTGAGAAGCTCTAAGTAAGTGTCACAGTCCCGTACATTGTAAAATTTGTATTCCGAAAGAAGAACAGGGAGCTGTGACTGTGTACCGGTAAGCGGGGCAAGAGGTTCGTCGTATAGGGTATATTTTGCTTCTGCGAGGCAGGAGTTAAGATAGTAATCCAGAATATCGTAGGTTAATTGATTTTTTTTAGAAAGCCGGTTCCGGTGAAAGGAATGAAGGAGAGCCTGCATATTTTCGGCAGAGGCACAGGCCGCTTTTGTGTCCGTGTTTATGAAACCGAAAGATACAGGGGTGTTATGTATACCGAAAGCGTCAGGATTTTTTAGTGTATAATGCAGAGAAATTGTACTGGATGCCGCCTCCTGACAGAAAAGCCCGGATGTGTAGTTCTCAAAGCTTTTATTTTCGTTCCGGCCTGAAGAACGAATGAAAAAAACAGAAAGACAGAGCGCCAGAAGAGAGGCAAACAGGATGATAACAGAACGTTTTTTTGACATAAAATTCCTTATATGATTTGCGATTTTTTACTATATATATGCGGCAAAGGTAATTGACATGTACCAAGTATAAGTATAAAATAAAAAAGTCAGTATTAAAAAGAAAAAGGAGAAGGAAAAATGAGAAAGGCAGGAAAGTATTTGGCAGCAATGCTTGCCGTGGTAATGTGCATGGGACTTGCGGCATGCGGGAAGGATTTTGATGCGGCAGGATATACAAAAAGTGTATTGGATGCAAATTACCATGGGGAATATGCTGACTATGCGAAGTTCAGAAACCTTTCAAAAGAAAAAGCTAAGGCTGAGATAGAGGATGGAATGGACACCCAGGTTGAATCAGCTTTTGAAGGACAGAGCGTAAGTGATGAGGCAAAGGCAAAATACAAGGCTGCAGTTTTAGAGATTATGAAACTGTCAAAGTACGAGGTGAAAGAGGCTAAGAAGCAGAAAGACGACAGCTTTGTTGTCACCGTGGAGATAGAACCGGTAAATGCTTTTAGCATTGCGAATGACGCTATGGAGGAAATCAGTGAGAAGTATCAAAAGGATGGAAAGGATTTAAAGGATACCAATGTAATTATAGATGTACTGGCCGAAGCATTGAATAAAGGTGCCAAGGAGAATACATACGGAGAAAAGGTAAGTCTTGACATTCATGTGACACAGGATGGCGATAATGCGTATGGTATTGAAGCGCTTGAGGTGACCAATCTGGAGAGCGCAATGTTTCCGGGAATGTAGACCGGATGAATGCGGGCGATGATTCAGGAATGCAGCGGGAGAGGCCGCTGCATTTTTCATTCCCTTTATTAAAAATGTATGCTACAATATTAAATGATGAAAATGACAAGGAGGAAAGCCAGTGTTATCAAATCAGGTATTGCACAAAGCGGTGCAGAGTATCCATAGTGTCACAGGACTGGAGAGCTCGGTGTGGGATATTCAGGGAAATTGTCTTGTGGCAACCGGCGAGAAAGAGAGGGAGCTTGAAAAAGAGGTCACAGCTTTTTTACAGCATGCAGGTGATGAGGAGAAAGAAAATGTTTTAGAGAACAGAGGCTTGTTTTTAGTGCAGGATGTAGATGACCCGGTATATGTGCTCGCATTACAGGGTGAGCAGGCGATATTGAGGGTTGCAGGCGGATTGGGAGTAAGCCAGCTTGAAAGTCTGATTAGCGCATATAAGGAGCGGATGGACAAAAACCGGTTTATACAAAATCTGATATTAGATAATATGCTGCTTGTGGATATTTATAATCAGGCAAAAAAGATGCGTATCCCGGCAGAGCAGCGAAGAGCGGTCTTTATGATTGAGCCCAAAAACGAGAATGATAATCTTGTTCTGGAAACAATGCGCGGATTGTATGCGACCGGCAGTAAGGATTTTGTTACTGCGGTGGATGAAAAGCATATTATTCTTGTGAAAGCGCTGGAAATGACGGAGGATTATCCGGCGCTTAACCATATTGCCCGTGTGCTTGTGGATACACTGAATATGGAGGCAATGGTAGACGTGCGGATTGCTTTCAGTACAATTGTAGATGAGCTTAAGGATGTATCCCGCTCTTACAAAGAGGCACAGATGGCTCTGGAAGTAGGAAGAGTATTTTATACAGATAAAAATATCCTTGCTTATAATGAGCTTGGTATCGGACGTCTGATTCATCAGCTTCCCCCGTCTCTTTGCGAGATGTTTTTAAAAGAGGTATTTGAATACGAAGGAGCACAGCAATTTGAGGAGGAAGAGCTGACAACTGTCTTTACATTTTTTGATAACAATCTGAATATATCGGAGACTGCGAGACAGTTATATATCCACCGAAATACACTCGTGTACCGGCTGGAAAAGATTCAGAAGAAAACAGGATTAGATGTACGTGTGTTTGAGGATGCGCTGACATTTAAGATTGCTATGATGGTAGCAGATCATATGAAGAATATAGAACGCTAGGAGGAAAATGACATGGTGAAATTATATGACGGGGGCGTCTATCTGGTAAACGGCAGAGAAATTGTAAAAGATGCGGCCGGGGTAAAGGCAAAGACCGGACAGGAGACAACGCCGGAGCTGGCCGCAAAGGAGACGATGGCATACCGGATTTTAGAGAAGCATAATACATCCGGAAATATGGACAGGCTTCAGATTAAATTCGATAAGCTGACCTCTCATGATATTACATTTGTAGGGATTATTCAGACGGCGCGTGCGTCGGGGCTTGAAAGGTTTCCGATTCCCTATGTGCTAACGAACTGCCATAATTCTCTTTGTGCGGTAGGCGGAACGATTAACGAAGATGACCATATGTTTGGACTTACCTGTGCAAAAAAATACGGCGGCGTATATGTTCCGCCTCATCAGGCGGTCATTCATCAGTATGCCCGCGAGATGCTTGCGGGCGGCGGTAAGATGATTCTTGGCTCTGACAGCCACACAAGATATGGTGCGCTTGGAACGATGGCGATTGGCGAGGGCGGTCCGGAGCTTGTAAAGCAGCTTCTTAATAAGACCTATGATATTCAAAGGCCGGGAGTTGTCGCTATTTATCTGGACGGTGAGCCGATGAAAGGCGTAGGACCGCAGGATGTGGCGCTTGCGATTATCGGAGCGACTTTCGGAAATGGGTATGTAAATAATAAAGTTATGGAATTTGTAGGGCCGGGTGTTCCAAAGCTCAGCGCGGATTTCCGTATCGGTATTGATGTTATGACGACAGAGACTACCTGTCTGTCCTCAATCTGGGAAACCGATGAAAGGATTCGGGAATTTTACGAAATACATGGCAGAGCAGAGGATTATAAGGAGCTGAATCCGGGGGCCGTCGCTTATTATGACGGGCTTGTATATGTGAACTTAAGTGAGATTAAGCCGATGATTGCAATGCCGTTCCATCCGTCCAATGTATATACCATCGACGAGGTAAATGAGAATCTTCAGGATGTGCTTCATGACGTGGAGAAAAAAGCACTTGTAAGCCTTGACGGTGCGGTGGATTATTCTCTGCAGAGCAAGATTCGGGACGGAAAGCTTTATGTAGACCAGGGGATTATTGCGGGATGCGCGGGCGGAGGCTTTGAGAATATCTGCGCGGCGGCGGATATAATAAGAGGACGTTATATCGGTGCGGACGAATTTACATTCAGCGTATATCCGGCGAGCACGCCGATTTATATGGAACTTGTGAAAAACGGGGCCGTTGCGGATTTGACGGCGGCGGGAACGATTGTGAAAACGGCATTCTGCGGGCCGTGCTTTGGCGCGGGAGATACGCCGGCCAATCATGCATTTTCGATCAGACATTCTACAAGAAATTTTCCGAACCGCGAAGGCTCTAAGCTTCAGAGCGGGCAGATTGCATCGGTGGCGCTTATGGACGCGCGTTCCATTGCGGCGACGGCGGCGAATAAAGGCTTCCTCACTCCGGCTACAGCGATGGATGTGGAGTATACGGGAAAGAAATATCATTTTGACAGTAATATTTACGCAAACCGTGTGTTTGACAGTCGGGGTGTGGCAGATGCGTTTGTAGAGATTAAGTTTGGGCCGAATATTAAGGATTGGCCGACAATGCCGGCGCTTCCGGAGAATTTGATTCTCAAGGTGGTGTCCGAAATTCATGACCCGGTAACAACGACGGACGAGCTGATTCCATCCGGAGAGACATCCTCCTACCGCTCCAATCCGCTTGGGCTTGCGGAGTTTGCATTGTCCAGAAAGGATCCGGCATATGTGGGGCGCGCCAAAGAGGTGCAGGCGGCGCAGAAAGCGATAGAAGCAGAGCAGTGTCCTGTGGAGGCGCTTGAGGAATTAAAACCGGTTATGAATGCAATACATGAGCAGTATCCGAATCTTGACAGAACGAATGTAGGCGTGGGAAGCACAGTTTTTGCGGTAAAGCCGGGAGACGGTTCTGCCAGAGAGCAGGCCGCGTCCTGCCAGAAGGTGCTTGGCGGCTGGGCGAATATTGCGAATGAATATGCAACCAGGAGATACCGCTCCAATCTGATTAACTGGGGCATGCTTCCCTTTGTTACCGATGCGGCCCATGAGGCGCTTCCGTTTAAGAACGGGGATTATATCTTTGTGCCAAAGATAAGAAAATCAGTAGAAGAAAAACAGGCGGTTATTAAGGCGTATGTCGTAGGAGACGGACTTAAGGAAATCGAGCTGAAGCTGGGCGATATGACGGATAACGAAAGAGAGATTATCCTGAAAGGATGCCTGATTAATTATTATAGAGAATAGACGCTTGGCGTTGGGGACGGGGTTTTTTTAATTTTCCCCCGTCCCCGATGCAACACCTGACCCTTTTACAGACTCTAATATATGACAGGACAACACATCCATGAGGGAGGAAACGATATGAAGTGCGATGCAAAGAGGTTCGCGCAGATGTATGAAGCTATTTATACGGATTTGTATCGCTTTGCCTTTTGTCTAATGAAAAATCAGCAGGAGGCGGAGGATGCGGTAAGCGAAGCGGTAATATCTGCGTATGAAAACATTCGGAAGCTTCGTAAAGAGGAGGCTTTTAAGAGCTGGATGTTTACGATTCTTTCGAATCATTGTAAGAAACGGTTACAGAGAGCTGCACAGGAGGAGGCGCATTTGGCAGACAGTATGCAGGAGGAGCCGGCCGGAGAGGAGCCAGACCAATCGCTTGCTTTGGATGTGAGGAATGCATTTTTCATTCTTACGGAGGAGGAGCAGACGATTATAGGATTGTCAGTGTTCGGCGGATATAACAGCGGCGAGATTGCGGGTATTATGAAGCTGAACGCAAATACCGTGCGCTCGAAAAGGAGCCGCGCACTTGCCAAAATGGAATGTATATTACAGTGAGTCTTTAAGAAAGGGGATTTCTTATGAATAAAAGGGAGCAGGATATCATCCAAAAGCTAAAAGATAAGACGAGTGATATAACGGCTCCGGACAGCTTAAAGCCGGAGCAGATTATACGGACATTAGAGAAAAAGGAAAATAAGAAAAGAAAGATAAGTCTATTTCGTATCGGGGCGCTGGCAGCGGCATGCTTTGTTCTTGTGGCAGGAATTGCGGTATATAGAAACGGCAGCACCGGACATAAGCCGAAAGAAGAGAAACCCGGGGAGGAGCTTAAAATCAGCAGCGAAAAATCCGTGGCATCAGCATCGGATTATGATGAGGTATATGATTATATTGAGCGCTACCGAAAAGCTATAGAGGAGGAAGCGCGCGTGTATGAGGAGGATATGATTGCCTATGAGGCCTCCGAAGGCGCTGCAGAGACAAAAAAGGAGCAGGATATCATGGAAAGTTCAGATGCGGATGCCGGAACTACGGATCGTATGCTGACGGGCGGGAGCGCTGAAAGCAGCAGTTATTCTGAGACAAATGTACGCCAGGAGGGTGTAGACGAGGGAGACGTAGTAAAAACCGACGGAACATACCTGTATGTGCTTAAGGAGAACGGAAGAGAGCTGTCGATTGTCGATACCCGCGGCGGAAAGATGAAAGAGGTATACACTCTGTCGGTGGAGGAAAATCAGCGGATTCAGGAAATGTATCTGGATTCGGTAAAAAAGCGGCTTGTGCTTGTATGCAGCATAAATGAAAACGAAAGCAGCAATACGGCAAAAATGTACTTTTATACAGGGAGCACGAAAGTACTGACCTATGATATGAAAGAAACGGAGAAACCAAAGAAGATAGGAGAGTTTGTCCAGAGCGGACAGTATCAATCCTCCAGAATGTCAGACGGTTATCTCTATCTGTTCAGCAATTACAGTGCGGTATGGGAGCATATAAAGAGAGAACTTCCGGAGACATATATTCCTCTTGTCAATGACAGTGTCATTGCGGAAAAGGATATTTGCCTTCCACAAATAGAAAAGGGACGCGATTTTACAGTAGTATCTTCCATAGATATGGAGAATCCCTCCGAAGCGGCCGACAGTAAGGCGATTCTGTCTCAGGGAGGCCAGCTCTATGTAAGCAATAAAAATATTTACTATTATGAAACAGTCTGGGACAATTATCTGGTGTATGAAGATGAACAGACGACAATCCGGAGTATTTCGTATGAAAAAGGCGTGCTAAGGCCGGGTGCGCAGGGCAAAGTGGAAGGCTATATTAACGATTCCTTTTCCATTGATGAGTACAAAGGCTATCTTCGCATTGTGACAACAAGAAAGAATACGAATTCCGTTTATGTGCTGGACGGCAATTTAGAAATTGTCGGCTCTATTGAGAATTTGGCGAAAGATGAACGGGTATATTCCGCAAGGCTTATGGGGGATACGGGATATTTTGTGACATTCAGGGAGACAGACCCGCTTTTTTCGGTGGATTTGTCGAATCCGAAAAGGCCGGAAATTATAGGAGCGCTTAAGATACCAGGCTTTTCTGATTATCTGCATCCTTATGGGGACGGTAAGCTTCTGGGAATCGGCATGAACGTAGACGAGCTGACGCAGATTACGGAGGGAGTCAAGCTTACGATGTTTGATATTTCCGATCCGACGGATGTAAAAGAGGAAGGCACGTATATTTTAAAAAATGTATATAGTACGGACGTTTCCTATGATTACAAGGCGGCTCTTGCAGACGCCGGAAAAAATATAATCGGATTTGCGGGGTATAGCGACGGCGGACAGAGCTATTATGTGTTTGAATATGATTCTGACAACGGATTTATCTGCAGGATGGAGGAGGAGATTAACGGAAATGGTTCCTCTGCAAGAGGAGTTTATATTGAACAGACATTATATGTAATACAGGGGAATATTATCGAGGCGTACAGCTTGAAAGACTATAAAAAAGTAGATGATATTATATTGTAATATTGTTTATTATGAATAAATAGTCGAAATATTATATGAAAATAATACAATTATAAATTTATTGAAAATAAATGATAAAAAAGTATTGACAAATATAACATGCAGTGATAATATATACCTAAGTTAAAGAGAAACAGAAAGGAGGCTTAATCCATTGGACAATTATACAGAAACAATAACTCAATATGTTGGTGGTATGGCAAGCGGCAGTTTCAATAGAATAAGCCTTATCCAGAGAGAGAGACAGACCGGTAGAGATAATTGAAAAGAAAAATCGGAGATGAGAAACCGGAGAGGAAAGCGGAAAATTCGTAGTTGCAGACATATTGAGAATATACCACATAAGATTTGAGAAGAAGCCTCCGATTCAGAATAGATAAAATTAAAACTAAATAGCAGATGGGGCTGCTGCAGGAGAATGCGGCAGCCTTTTTTGAAAAATTTTTTTCGGAGAAAGAAAAACCGATTCATTTTATTCTGGGCTACTGATTTTGCTGCATGACGAAAGGGAAGTGTTTTCTTTGACAAAACTGTGCAAAAAGCTGTATAATTCTGGATAATAAAAAATAATTATTGACAAAATGACGAATATAACTTATAATACAGAATGTAAATACACCATTTTATTTTTTCTCTTAAAATGAAGCGCTTCATTTATAAACGGCGAAATTCTTTTGAACTATATTATAAAATAAGGTATTATAGGATTATAATTATTTTATATAATATAGTTTTTAAATGAAAGGAACCTATGATGAATATGAGAAAAGCCACATTAAAAGATGTATCTGTCAGGGCAGGGGTTTCTGCCGGAACCGTATCAAAATATATTAACGATCCGTATTCTGTAAAAGAGATAAACAGAAAAAAAATTGCGGAAGCGATTAAGGCATTGGATTTTACGCCTAATGTTTATGCTCAGAAGCTTGCAAAAGGGAAGTCAAATACGATTCTGTTATGCATCGTGTCAGAGAAAAACATCAGTCCGTCGACATGGCTTCATCAGCTGCCGGTGATTCAGGCGATGAATGACAGCCTGATAAAGGAGGGGTATAGTCTTCAGATTAAAATTGTCGCGGCAGCAAAACCGCAGCAGCTGGACAGTTGCGTGAAGAGCTGCATTAACAGCAGGGAAGCAGACGGCATTGCAATTTTGTCGGCATGGGATGTGCCGAAGAAAACGGTTTTAGATATGAAAAAGCAGAATTTTCCATTTGTATTGCTGGATGGGAACTGTCCGGATATGGCGGCAAATGAGGTGTGTATTGATAATAAACAGATGGTGAAGGATTTGGTACATATTTTGAGAGAACTTGGACATAGTAAGATTGGTTTTATTAATGTTCACAGCGGGCAGCAGGATATGAAATACCGTTTCCGGGGATATAAATCCGGAATGGAAGCAGAGGAGCTGGATATTGATGAAAAGCTTATACTATACGGAGATTTCAGCATTGAGAGCGGATATACATGTGTGAGCTCTATGCTTGAGAACGGCAGAGAATGTACGGCTTTGATCTGCGGAAACGATAATATGGCGGTAGGAGCAGTGAAAGCGATTCAGGATTTTGGAAAGCATGTGCCGGCTGATATTTCAGTCATAGGAATAGATAACAGTATTGCGGCGCGGGCATGTACTCCGAGTCTTCAGACAGTTGAGTTTGCGCTGGAACAGATGGGGCGTCAGGCCTCTTATCAGCTGCTGGATCAGATAAGAGAAAAAGTATGTACGGAAATCCGGACAATGGTACAGTACAAAATAGTTGAAGGGAAATCAATAGCAAAAGCTAAGATTGGTGATGAAGATGAAGAAAATAATAGAAAAAAGAGAGTCGGTGACATTGTGTGAAAATCCGATTCCGATTGTGGAATCAGAGATACCTGTTATCACAAAGGAGGATTATGAGGAGCGGATAGAGAGGCTGTGGAAAATGCCGCGGGCAGAGGGCTATACTGCAATCGTTGTCTATGGCGACAGGGAGCATTTTTCCAATATTTTCTATTTTACAGGCTATGATCCGAGATTTGAGGAAGCTCTTTTAATATTAAAAAGAGGGGAGAAGCCGGTTATTTTAGTCGGAAATGAGGGAATGGGCTATGTCCCGAAAATACCTTATGATATTCGAACAGTTCTGTATCAGACCTTTGGCCTGATGGGCCAGCCGAACGAAGACAGCGAGCCTCTGGAAAAAATATTCCGGACAGAGCTTGGACAGAAAGACGCTAAAGTGGGTTTGGTGGGCTGGAAATCTTATCGGGAAGAGCAGTTTAATCTAAAGACATGTATTACGGATGTTCCTCACTATATTGTCGAAACTCTGGCATCGGCGGTGGGAATCGAAGCAATTGAGAATGCGACGGATTTGCTGATGGATAATGAATACGGACTCAGACATTATGTATCGGCAAAGGAAATTGTTCAGTTTGAATTACAGGGGACAAAGATTTCCAGAGGTGTTTATCGTGCAATAAAAGATATGAAAGAAGGAATGTCGGAGATTGAAGTGTCTGCTTTGTTAGAAATTGACGGGGAGCCTGCCTGTACGCATCCGAATGTTAATTTTGGTGACGGACATGCATCTTTGGGGCTTAACAGTCCGGAATACCACAGCAGACTGGGGTTTGGAATTCCGGCCGGAGTCGGATATGGCATGAGAGGCTCTTTGGTACATAAGATGGGAATGTTTATCCGCAGTACAGAGGATCTTCCCGAGAACCGGAAGCATTATGTTGAGGAGGTTGCAAAGCCTTATTTTGCAAGCGTTGCCAGATGGTATGAGATGATGGAGATCGGGACGGAATTTGGAGAAATCTATGATATGGTTGAGACAGAGCTTGGATTTGAAAAATATAATATCATATTGAATCCGGGACATCTGATTCATACGGATGAATGGACAAATTCCCCGTTGGTAAAGGGAAGTAAGGTAAAGGTGCGTTCAGGGATGATGCTTCAGTGTGATTACACGGTTTGCTTTAAAGAGCCATATCTGCCCTGCCATATTGAGGACGGTCTGGCGATTGGAAATGAAGCGCTTCATAAAGAAATCAGGGAAATATCACCCTCCTGCTATGAAAGGATTATGGCAAGGAAAAAATATATGACAGAGATTCTTGGAATTCATCTTCCGGAGGAGGTTCTTCCGCTGTCAGATCTTCCGGCGGTCTGTTTCCCGTATATGGCGGATACATCGGTTGTGCTGGCTGTTGAAAAGTAAAGAAAGGGGAGGCGGTAACATGCTTAAGATAGAGAACTTAAGTTTCTCTTATGAGGGTAGCAAAGGAAAGCCGGGATATGAGGTAATAAGAAATCTGGAGCTTATGATTGGCGACAATGAGTTTGTCTGTATTATAGGACCGTCCGGCTGCGGAAAATCAACACTTCTTAAAATGCTTGCCGGTTTTGAAAAGCCTGCAAAGGGGAAAATACTATATAACGGGCAGGAAATAAAAAGTGTAGGCTATGAAAGAGCAATGGTATTCCAGGAGGATGCGGTGTTCCCGTGGCTTAAGGTTCGCGATAATGTCGAATATGGACTCAAGGTGCGGGGGATTCCGGCGGAGATACGAAAAGAGCATGTGAATAAGTTTATTGAAACCGTAGGATTAAAAGGATTTGAGAATGCATGGCCCAAAGAGCTGTCAGGCGGAATGAAAAAGAGAGTGGATTTGGCCCGTGTACTTGCCAATAATCCGGAAACAATTCTCATGGACGAGCCGTTCGGCGCACTGGATGCGATGACAAAGGAAATGATGCAGGAGGAGCTCGTAAAAATCTGGGAAAGGTCAAAAAAGACAATTGTATTCGTTACTCATGACATTGAAGAGGCGTTGTTTTTAGCGGACAAGATTGTTGTGCTTCAGCATATTAAGAACGGCGGTGAGGCAGAGGTGATAGAGGTGCCGTTTGAGCGTCCCCGTACTGTGCAGATTAAAGAGAATCCGGAGTTTCAGAAAGTGCGGAGGAGAACAGTCGAATTATTGAAAAAATATGAGAGGGAGGAGGAGTGAAGATGAGCACGGCAAAGAATATATCAAGAAAAGTGTTGATGATTGCAGTCTTTTTTATTGTATGGACCGGAGCGATAGGGATTTTTCATATCAGGCCGATTTATCTGCCCGGACCGAAAGATATTATAGACTCCTTTGTTGCAATGAGGGCGTCGCTGCCGTCTTCGATTCTTTCAAGCCTTCGGATTACTCTGAGCGGGTTTGTAATAGGAGCCTTAATAGGAGTGGGAATGGGACTTTTGATGGCATACAGCAGGACGTTTATGAATATTGTCGGCCCTTTTATGGAATTTACAAGGCCAATACCGATTTTTGCAATGATTCCGCTGTTTATGATTTGGTTTGGACTGGGATTGTGGCCGCAGATTTTGCTGGTTGCGTTGGGAGTGTCAACAGTTTTAGGCGTGCAAACTTATGAAGCGGTTCGAAATATTCCGTCGGTATATATCAATGCATCCTATAATCTGGGAGCAAAAAAGAGCGTTATGTTTAGAACTGTTATTTGCCCGTATATTGTCCCTCATCTGATTGGCGCTATCAGAGTGGCCGCGGGAACCTCATGGGGGCTTGATGTGGCGGCAGAGTTCATGGGAGTGCAGTCTGGTCTCGGATATACGATGATTGTCCGTCAGATGTATCTGGACACGCCGGCTATTATAGCGGTGGTATTGATTTACAGCTTCCTGGCAATTATTTTGGATCAGATTATCCGGATGATAGAACGGCGGCTGACAAGATGGACAGAACGTGAAAAAATGTCATTCTGATTTGAAAGGAGCAGAATGAAATAAAAATAAACAACAAAAAATAAAACGAAGAGGAGGTAATGAGATGGTAATTGATTCACACATGCATTTGACAAGGAAGGTTAATTTTGATGTGGAAACGAACACGAAAATGGGGCTCGGAATTCCGGAGGATACGGATATTGACCAGCTTGTGGGCTGGTGGAGGGAAGCCGGAATTGAGAAAGCAGTATGCATGGGGCAGGATATGGAGAGAATCTGGAAAAATAATTTTGGGGAAGAATATGTTCTTGAGTGTTATCAGAAATATCCGGATTTCTTTATTCCGTTTGCGAGCGTGGAGCCGATTGATGCTGCGGGAAGGTTCAGCCGTGAAAAGCTTGAGCATTTAAAAGGCAGAGTGAAAGAGTATGGGTTTAAGGGGGTTTTATTTACACCGCCGTACGGACAATACCGTTCCAATGATGCGAGTATGTACCCGTTCTATGAATTTTGTGAAAAAGAGGACATTGTGGTGCAATATCATCATTCGGCTCAGACAGGCCCAGCGGTACTGGCGCCGACAAAGTACGCCCAGATGCAGAATCTGAATGATGTGATTGTAGATTTTCCGGAGATGAAGATTGTGGTAGAGCATATTGGTTATCCGTGGAGTGAATATCTTTTTGTGCTGATGACAAATCATAAAAAAATGTACTGCGATTTGGCTATGACTTTCGGAAGGCCTACATGGCTTGCGTGGAATATGGTGATTGCAAAGGAGTACGGAGTACTTGACAGAGTAATGTTTGCATCTGATTTTGTCGGATGTGAGTATGATTATTTTTCCGCCAATCCGGCAGAGGATTTAAAGAGATGGATTCATTATGTTGAAGTGGAGATGAATCAGATTTGTGACAGATGCGGATGGCCGACATTTACAGAAGCTGAGCTTCGCGGGATTCTTCATGACAATGCTGCCAGATTATATGGTATCGGGTAAAATCTGTCTGCTTATAAACGATAGATTTGGAGAGGAAAGGTGACGTTATGATTATTGATTCCCATATGCATCTGACGCGGAAAAAGAATTTTGATGTCAGGAAAAATACAGATATGAAGCTTGGCATCCCGGAAGATACAGATATAGACAGACTTGTGGGATGGTGGAAAGAAGCCGGAATTGATAAGGCAGTATGCATGGGGCAGGATATGAGCCGAATCTGGGGGAATAATTTCGGAGAGGAATATGTACTGGAATGCTACGAAAAATATCCGGATTTCTTTATTCCGTTTGTCAGTATTGAGCCAAATGACGCTGCCGGAAGATTTTACCCGGAGAAGTTTGCGTATTTTAAGCGGCGTATTCTTGAGAATGGCTTTCGAGGCGTTCTGTTTACGCCTCCCTTTGGCCAGTATTTGTCAAATTCTGCAATCGTATATCCATATTACGAATTTGCACAGGAGCATCATGTTGTGGTGCAGTATCACCATTCGGCGCAGATGGGGCCGGCGATTTTATCTCCGACAAAGTATGTGCAGATGGAATATCTGAATGATGTGATGGTTGATTTCCCGAATCTGACACTTATTGTTGAGCATAGCGGGTATCCGTTCAGCGAGCATTTATTTGTACTGATGACAAATCATAAAAAGCTGTATTGTGATTTGGCAATGAACTTTGTGCGTCCGGTATGGCTTGCAAAGAACCTGGTGACTGCCCGTGAGTATGGCGTTTTGGACAGAGTTATGTTTGCCTCGGATTACGTGGCCGCAGGTTATGATTTATTCAGTGAGAATCCGGCAAATGATTTAAAAGCGTGGATTCATTATCTGAAAGAGGAGCTGAATCAAATTTGTGAAAAATGCGGATGGCCGGTTTTTGAAAAAGAGGAGATAGAAGGAATCTTAGGAAAAAATGCAGCGAGATTGTACCTTTAGACAAAAATTAAAAGAAAATATGGAGGAAGATTATGAAGAAAAAAGTGCTTTCTATTTTATTGGTTTTATGTATGGCGGCAGCGCTGGCAGGATGCGGAAATGCCGGAGACGCTGACGGGAATGCGGCGGATAAGGAAAAGGAAGAAACCGAAGCAAAAGAGGAGGAGGAAATTACGAAAGTCGGTATTGGGGTTACACCTTATCCGATGTATGCAGTTTTATCGGTGGCACATGAGGCGGGGCTTGATAAAGAATACGGCCTGGATCTGGATTTGCAGGTGGTTTCGTCAACGTCGGCGGGAGCGCAGTCTCTTGTAAGGGGAGACGTGGTTATCGGAGGCTCTTGCATATCAGAGCATCTCGCATGTGTCAGCGGCAGTCCGAATCTTGTCAACTTTACTCCTCTGGGAGATTTTAAAGGCTTCTTCTTTGTAGGCAGAAAGGGCGATTTAAGCTCATGGGACGAACTGGTTGAAGAAAAAAACGGAGATATTGAGGCGGCGAAAGAGCAGCGTCTGAATGAGCTTAAGGGAAAGACATTTTGTATCATTCCTCAGAGAAAGGCGCTGATATTAGATGCGCTTGCTCAGGTTGGCCTGGCGGAAAAGGATGTTACATTTATGAATTTTGGGGATGATGCAAAGGCGGCTAACGCTCTCTTAGCCGGAACGGGAGATTTTTATATAGGAAGTCTTCCGCAGCAGAGATCTCTTATGAATCAGGGGGATTTTATCAATATCGGCGGTTCCGAAATACTTGGTGAGGCGGGGTTATGGTTTGACACATGGATGACGACCGCTGATTTCCTGAAAAATGACGAGGAAACGGCCCTGAAACTTCAGGCGTTGATTTTCGGAGCGGTTAATGCATTTGATTCGGATCAGGATAAATTTTCGGAAATTGCTGCCCGCTTATTTACAGAAACATCTGGAACAGAGACACCGACTGAGGAATGGAAAACCTTTATGACGGAATTTGATGATTTGGTATCTGTTGATGAGGCAAGAGATGGCTTTTATAATCCTGAGAGCGACAGATATTGGGAGAAGACAGTTAATTATACGGTACAGACATTGGTTGAATCGGGGGATCTTCCGGAGGGAACTGATGGAAAGCAGTATTATACGGCGGGAGAGGAATTATTTAATAAACTTTTGGAAAATAAAGAGCTGGTAGAGCAAATTCAGAATACTGTTTTACCATAAAAAAGGCCGGGGAAATTCAAAATCCCCGGTTTTTTTTATGGGGAAAAAGAAGATTAATGTTTTTGTAATAATTATTTAACATTTTTAACGCTTATTTTTGACAAGATGTGTACGGTATGATAAAATTATATATAAATCTGTAGGGGAAAGTTTAAATATATTTTTGAGGTGAGAAAAATTGGATAAGTATGAATATCGGGTAAAAACAGAGCAGATGGCGGAGTACATGGAGAAGCGTCAGCCGAAAAAAGCGATGGAAATTGCGGATACGATAGACTGGCGCAGAGTAAAGAATGCCTCCATGCTGAGTACGGTCAGTGAGATTTATGAGCAGAACGGGGAGTTCCAGAAGAGCCGGGATATATTGCTTTTAGCGTTTGACCGGTCTCCAAACAGCAGGAAGATAGTGTATCGTCTCGGAATATTGGCACTTAAGGTAAATGAGATAGATGAAGCGTCGGATTGTTATGAAGAGTTCGTAAAGCTGGCTCCGAAAGATCCGAATCAATACATATTAAAATACAAAATATTAAATGCACAGGGTTCCCCGTTATCTGAACAGATAGCGGCTCTTTCTGATTTTAAGAAAGCGGAGTATGTTGAACGCTGGGCGTATGAGCTTGCCAAACTATATCATGAGGCTGGCATGACAGCAGAATGCCTTGAGGAATGCGACGATTTGATTTTGTGGTTCAGCGAGGGAAAATACGTATATCAGGCGATGGAGCTTAAGATGAAATACAGGCCTCTTACGCCGCTTCAACAGGAAAAATACGATGAATATAAAGGAACGAAGCGGGGCGGAAAGAAACGTCAGCAGGAGACGATGTCCCGTCCGGTTCCGGTACCAAAAGCAGAGCCGAAGAAAAAGCTTCCGGATGCGACAATGGAATTTACGGAGCTTCCCGATTCGGTATTGTCGATGGATGAGGCGATGGCCGCCCTGCCGGATGAGCAGGCAGATGTGGAGAATGATGCGACGAGAAGACTGCCGACCGGAGAATTGACGGCGGCACTGGCGGCGATGGAAAATGAAAGTATGGCCGTACAGGATGAGGAGCCGGAAGAAAGCGGAGCAGATGAGGCTTTGCTTAACGAAGAGGAATTTGAAGAAGCCTCATTAGAAGAAGAGGACTTCGAGGAGGTTTCTCCTGAGGAGGCATCTTTGGAAGAGGAGCTGTCGGAGGGGCTTAAGGCTCCGGAAAAGAAGAGTTCTATTACAACGGTTGTAAAGGGCGCAACCTTAGAGGAAGCGTTGGCTAACGGAGTAGCAATGGCCAACGGTATCAATCAGGAAGAAAAGAAAAGAATGGCGCAGCGGGAGGAAGAAATTCGTATCTCCGGCCAGATGAAAATTGAAGATATTCTTCAGGAATGGGAAGAAAAACAGAAAGTAAACGCCGAAGCGATTGAGGAGCAGAGAACGAGAGACGAGGAACGGCTTAAAAAAGAGCGGGAGGCTATTGAGGAGCGCAGAAAGGCGGAGCAGCTTGAGGCGGAAAGGAAAGAGGCGGAAGAGGTAGCAAGACGCAAGGCGGAAGCAGAAAGAAGGGCTGCGGAAGAGGCTGCAAGGCTGGAGGCTGAGAAAAAAGCTGCGGAAGAGGCTGCAAGGCTGGAGGCTGAGAAGAAAGCTGCGGAGGAGGCTGCAAGGCTGGAGGCTGAGAAAAAAGCTGCGGAGGAGACTGCAAGGCTGGAAGCCGAGAGGAAAGCCGGGAAAGAGGCGGCAGAGAAAAAAGCGGTGAAGAAAAAAGCTTCACGCGCGGCTCAGAATATAAAGAAGAAACCGGTGTTATCGGACGATATCAGACAATTGGTTGAGGAATTGGAAGGTCGTGTAACCGAGACAGAGGAAGACTTTGACGCGGAAGAAGGACTGGAGCTTACAAATGCAGCGGCTGAGAGCGAGAGTTATCAGATGGAATTGGATTTCTCCGGCGGCGGCGATGAGCCGGAGGACAGTTTTGAGGATAAAGCTGTGTTTGACGGAGAAGCGAAACCGGAAGACGAAACCGAGTTTGAGGACGAAGACGAGTTCGGGGACGAAGATGAATTTGAGAACGAGGACGAGTTCGGGGACGAAGACGAATTTGAGGATGAGGACGAGTTCGGGGACGAAGACGAATTTGAGGACGAGGACGAGTTCGGGGACGAAGACGAATTTGAGGACGAAGATGAGTTCGGGGACGAAGACGAATTTGAGGACGAAGACGAGTTCGGGGATGAAGACGAGTTTGAGGACGAGGATGAATTCGAGGACGAGGACGAATTTGAGTTTGAGGACGAAGATGAATTTGACGAGGACGAGTTTGAGGAGGATGAGTTCGAGGAAGATGAATTTGACGGGGACGATGAATCTGAGGAGGATGAGTTTGAGGAGGATGAATTTGACGGAGAGGATTTCTTCGATGATGAGCTGCCGGAGATAAAGAAATCGAAAGCAGATGAGCCGCTTGAGATTGAAGAGCCTTCCGAAGAAGAGATTCAAAAGAGGATTAATAAGTCGAAAGGAAGCGGTGTCCCGTTTGACACCGGGTTTGTTGTAACGGGGCGGTATGATTTGAGCGCGACCAGTGAAATCGGTTTGAAGGCCGGGCTTACAGAGGAACAAAAAAAATTATTTTCCTACTTTGTGCCTGTCCGCGGTATGAGCGAGCAGATTGTAGAAGTACTTGATAATGACAGAAGAGTTCAGCGTGAGGGAACATCTAAGACAGGAAATCTTCTGGTTATAGGCCGGAAAGGCTCAGGAAAAACCGTGCTGGCGGTTGATATTGTGAAAGCAATTCAGAAGCAGAGAAATCTAAAGCAGGGTAAGGTTGCGATTGTGACAGGTGAATCTCTGAATAAGAAAGAGCTTTCTAATATTATCCAGAAACTCAGAGGCGGAGCGATTATTATTGAAAAAGCCGGGAAGCTTAACTCCAGAACGATTAAGGAGTTAAGTATGCTGATGGAGAAAAAGACGGGGGAAATGCTGTTTGTTCTTGAGGATCAGAGAAAGCCTCTGGAGAGAATTTTAACGGCGCATCCGGATTTTAAAAAGAAATTTACATCCCGGTTAGAGCTTCCGGTATTTATTAATGACGAGCTTGTAACTTTCGGACAGACTTATGCGAAAGAAAATGGATATAAGCTGGATGAGATGGGGATTCTTGCTCTTTACAGCCGTATTGACGTTATGCAGAGAGAGGATCATGCAGTGACTGTTGCGGAGGTAAAAGAGATTATGGATGAGGCGATTGAACATTCTCAGAAAGCGAATGTAAAGCATCTTGCGAGACGTATGTTTGGCAGGAGTACGGACGCTTCGGACAGAATTATTCTCAAAGAAGAGGATTTTAAGCATTAATGTGTTCGAAAAAGAAGGGTTTTGGCTCAGATTTGTTAAAACCCTTTATTTTTGCCTGATTCTCAAGTATAATAGATATATATTTTAGAGAGATACAAGGGGAAAAAAGAAATGGGAAAAAAGAAGAAGTCATATGAAGTCGGAGAGCTTGACGGATATTTATTCGGTCAGGGGAATCATTATGAGATTTATAAGAAGCTTGGGTCTCATATGGTTACGGACGGCAAGACAGAAGGCGTTTATTTTGCTGTGTGGGCTCCGAATGCAAAAAGTGTGTCGGTAGTAGGAGAATTTAACGAATGGGACATGCATGCAAACCCGATGGAGCGTGAAGAGACAATCGGTATCTATACCTGCTTTATTCCCGGCATACAGGAGTACTCGATGTACAAGTATTGTATAGAGACATGGAGCGGTAATTTTATTTTCAAGGCGGATCCGTATGCGAATCATGCGGAGACGCGTCCGGGGACAGCCTCAAAGGTAGTTGACATCAGTCATTTGAAGTGGACGGATAAGACCTGGCTGGAAAACAGGAAAAAATGGAATTACACTGAAGAGCCGGTATCTATTTATGAGGTGCATATCGGTTCATGGATGAGACATCCCGGATGCGAGGACGAAGGCTTTTATACGTACAGGGAGTTTGCGAAAGAGATTGTCAAATATATAAAAAATATGGGCTATACACATGTAGAGCTTATGGGCATTGCGGAGCATCCGTTTGACGGTTCATGGGGGTATCAGGTGACAGGATATTTTGCGCCGACAAGCCGTTATGGAACGCCGGAGGATTTTGCGTGGATGATTAATTATTTTCATCAGAATAAGATTGGCGTGATTCTTGACTGGGTTCCGGCTCATTTTCCGCGGGACGCACATGGACTGGCTGATTTTGACGGAACGCCTGCTTATGAATATGCGGATCCGAGAAAGGGCGAGCATCCGGACTGGGGAACAAAGATATTTGATTTGAGCAAAAATGAAGTGCGTAATTTCCTGATTTCCAACGCGCTGTTCTGGGTGGAGCATTTTCATGTGGACGGCCTCAGGGTAGACGCCGTAGCGTCGATGCTCTATCTTGACTACGGAAAGCAGGACGGACAGTGGGTTCCGAATAAATACGGCGGAAATCAGAATCTGGAGGCGATTGACTTCTTTAAGCATCTGAATTCGGTGCTGCTCGGCAGAAATCCGGGAGCGATGATGATTGCGGAGGAATCTACCGCATGGCCGAAGATTACCGGAGATGTGGAAGACGACGGCCTTGGCTTCAGTCTGAAGTGGAATATGGGATGGATGCATGATTTTACGGAGTATATGAAGCTCGATCCATACTTCAGAAAAGATAATCATCACGCTATGACCTTTGCCATGAGCTACGCATACAGTGAGAAATATATTCTTGTATTGTCGCATGACGAGGTTGTTCATTTGAAATGCTCCATGCTGAACAAGATGCCGGGACTTGGCTTTGATAAATACGCAAATCTGAAAGCCGGATATGCGTTTATGATGGGACATGCCGGAAAGAAGCTGCTCTTTATGGGGCAGGAGTTTGCACAGCTTCGCGAGTGGAGCGAGGAACGGGAGCTTGATTGGTATTTGCTTGCGGAGCCGGAGCATCAGGCGATTCAGAACTGGATGAGAGATCTTCTGCATTTATATAGGAAGAAAAAAGCATTTTATGAGCTGGATCAGTCGTGGGAAGGCTTTGAATGGATTAATGCGGATGATGCTTACCGGAGTATTTACAGTTTTATGCGGCACTCGAAGGACAAAAAGAAGAATCTGCTGTTTGTGATTAACTTTACGCCGATGGAGAGGGAGGATTACCGTGTGGGTGTTCCCAGAAAGAAGCAGTATAAACTGATTCTTAACAGCGATGACGTGCAGTATGGAGGAAGAGGCGCAGAAAGACCGCTTATATACAGAGCGCAGAAGCAGGAATGCGACGGAAGACCATTTTCTTTTGCATATAAGCTGCCGCCGTACGGAGTTGCTATATTTGAATTTTAACAGGAGTGAGAACGGCTCCCGGAAGCTTAGAATTTACACTAAGTTTTCGGGAGCCAAATTTATTTTATACAGAAAATCTGCTTCATTCTTTTCTCGAAGCTGTCCTGACTGATAATGCCCTGGAGTATGCCGACGATGTCCGTACCCTGAAAAAAGATAAAGGTGGGAACAATGTCAGCCTCGTATTGGGCGGCAAGAGCCGGGGATTCGTCGATGTCTGCCTCGCAGAATCTGACGCGTCCGAGATATTTTTTTTCAATATCCTCCGCAACGGGCTTCATCATTGCACATTTTCCACACCAGCCCGCATAGAACATAACAACAACAGGAAGCCGTCCATGCTTTGCCTCTATTTCAAAATTTTTTGCTGTCAAATGCAGCATGAGTATCAACCTTTCTTTCCTTTCATTTCCGGCAGTCCGTGTCTGGGTTCAGAAGATTGTAGAGCTCGCAGAAGCTCCGCCTGAAGCAGGACAGATGCCGGGATAATTTTCTTTTTCTGTAGGTCAGCGCACAGAGCTTGTGCTTCCATATATTTCTATGTTTTTTACCCATTACGGCCTCACGGAATTGATTTCTTACTATTATTATATGCAGGAAAGAGAATCTGATTGTCTTTTTGCAATCAACTTGTAGATTGGATTGTTCAAGGAAGAAAATTTCTCTTCATATTCTGTCATGATATTTCCGGAATTCATGGAGGAGTCATGATGTAAGTCATAAGTGAGCGCGTCAATTTTCCATTGCCCGGATCCGTTAAGGGTTTCTACGGAAAAATCAAAAAGGCTTCGGTTGTCTGTCTTAAATTCTATCTGTCCTCCGGTTTGGAGAATGCGGTCATATCGGCTGAAATATTCTGGAGAGGTAAGCCGTTTTCCGGCGTGCCTTGCTTTTGGCCACGGGTCAGAAAAATTCAGGTAAATACGGGCGATTTCCTGCGGAGCAAAGACGGTATCTATTGCTGCCGCGTCCATACAGATAAATCGGAGATTAGGGGGAGCAATATATGGGTTATCGTCAAGGGGCGGGGAAAGCTTTTCAATTGCCCTTAGAAGGACGCTCGAATAACGTTCAATACCAATATAATTGACAGACGGATTCTGCTGTGCCAGAGCAAGCAGGAACTGTCCCTTTCCCATTCCGATTTCCAGATGTATGGGATTATTATTTTGGAAAATTTCAGCAGACCATCTGCCCGTATATACGGCCGCATCTTTTATTACAAAAGGGCTTTGTCTTAAGACCTCGTCGGCGCGGGGGATATTTCTTAATCTCATCATCAGCACTCCCATTATCATATTATTTTAAGGATATCTTTCGCCAATCATACCCTATCGGAAGCGCAAAGTCAAATAGAGGTTTTTTTACGGGAAATTGCACTTTTTTACTGTTTTAAATTTTATTTTTTTTGTTAATTTTCACGATAGTATTTTGAAGAAAAAGTAGTATTATTATATTTGCGAATTACTATAAAATGAAGAAGAAATGGGGGCGGCGTATGGATTCTGTTATTGAGAAGCTTGCTGAAATTGAAGAGACGGCAGAGGCGATTGTAAGGCATGCACAGGAGCAGAAAGCGGAGATTGCCAGAGAGCTTCAAATACAGCGGGAGGAGTTTGATAATGAAACAGAGGCGAGGACACGGCAAAGGGTTGAAGAAATTCGCCGGGAAAATGAAGAAAAGATGAAAACACTTCTTCAGGAGCAGCGTGGAAAGAACAGTTTTGCGATTGAAAATCTGAAAAGGGATTTTGAAGAGCATCATGCGGCATATGCCGAGGAGCTTTTAAAAAAGATTATTGAGGTGTAGGATATGGGAAACCTTATGTTATATAGTGGAATTGTCACGAAAATCCGTGCCATGCAGTCAAAGCTTCTGACACAGCAGGATTTTGAGGACATTGCCGGACTTAAGAGTGTCCCGGAAGCGATTGAATATTTAAAGGGCAAGCCTGCGTATGCGGAATATATCAATGAGATGGATGTTTCCCTGTATCACAGGGGAAATGTGGAGAAAGTGCTTTATCAGTCGCTGTTTGATGATTATTCGAGAATTTTCCGGTTTGCGGGAATCCGGCAGAAGAAGTTCCTGCGGCTTTACTGGAAACGGTATGAGGTGGATTTGATCAATTATTGCCTGCGTATCGTATTTAACCATTACACCGCTCCGTTTGATTTGGAATATAAAAAGCGGTTTTTTGACAGATATTCTGATCTGTCGATTGATAAGCTGATTACCTCCGGTAATATCGGCGAGCTGGTGGAAAACTTAAAGGGAACAGAGTATTATCATGCCCTGAGCAAAATACAGGATTCCGAAGAGGCGACACTTTTTGATTATGATCTGGCACTGGATTTATATTATTTCTCTACGATGTGGAGAAAGGAAAGAAAGCTTCTTGAGGGAACGGAAAGGGATATGTTTCTTAAGGATTTCGGAACCAAAATTGATCTTTTGAACATACAATGGATGTATCGTGCAAAGAAATATTATAATATGCTGGCGCCGGATATATATGCTCTTACGATCCCTTATCATTACCGTTTGACAGTGGAGGATTTTAAGGCACTGGTAGAGGCGCCTACGGTAGAGGAGTTCGAGCACAGAGTAGCATCTACCTATTATTCCAGGCGATATCGGCTGGATGACTCAAGGACAATTGAACAGAAATACAAGGATGTATTGCGGGCATTGTATTTGACCGACAGACGCAGGGATCCGTATTCCATTGCTACGATTAATACGTATTTATTTTTGAAAGAAGAGGAGATAAATAAAATTACAACCGTTCTTGAGTGTATCCGGTATGGATTGTCAAGGGGAGATACGTTAGGCTATTTAGGAGGTGTTGCACAGTGATTGTAAAGATGAAGTTTTTAAGCATCAGTGGTCCGAGAACGGATATTGATCGTGTTTGCGAGGTTTATCTTTCCAAATATGATATGCAGCTTGAAAATGCGGCCACGGAGCTTAAAACTACAGAAAATCTTCTGCCTTTTGTGGAGGTGAATCCGTATAAGGATCCGCTTGCCAAGGCAGAGCAGTTTGCCGGCTTGCTGCCGGATAAGGAGTTCCGGGCAGATCTTTCTATGGGAAAAGATGAGATTCTGGCACTCATACGGGATATTAATCATGAGTATCTGGAGCTTCTTGAGAAAAAAGAGCTTCTTAAGAAGAAAAAGGATGAGCTGCTTGAAAATGCGGCTCTGTTGGAACCGTTCAGACCGCTGGAGCTTGATGTCGGAAAGGTTATGAAGTACCAGTATATGCAGGTACGGTTCGGTAAAATCGGAACTGATTATTACAGAAGGCTTGAAAAGTATCTGTTTGGGGATTTGAACGCGCTTTTCTTAGAGGGAACGAGAAACGAAAATTACGTTTATGGATGTTATGTCATGGCGAATACCGATGCCGGTAAAGTGGATTCGGTATTTAATTCTCTTCATTTTGAGAGGATTTCTCTCGGGGATATTTATATGGGAACGCCGGAAACGGCGTGTCAGAATCTTCGTCAGGATATGGAGGATACGCAGAAGCAGATTGAGGATGTAGATAAGGAGATTGAAAATCTTGTCAACAGCCACGGCGAAAAACTTCTGGGAGCAAGAAAATGTCTGGAAAGAATGGCTGCAAACTTTGACGTCCGTAAGAAAGCGGCAAGAATTGAGGAGGAGGATTCGGAATCCTATATCTTATGCGGCTGGATGGGCGAAGAGGATGTAGAAAAATTTATGAAAGAGGTTGAGGGCGACAGCAAAATTTTTGTGATGGTTGAGGAGAACCGGGAGAAATATTTTGGGCAGCCGCCTACCAGGCTTAAAAATCCGAAATTTTTCAAGCCATTCGAGATGTTTATACAGATGTATGGCCTTCCGGCTCATAATGAGCTGGACCCAACGATGTTCGTGGCGCTTACGTATACCTTTATCTTCGGCGCAATGTTCGGAGACGTAGGGCAGGGGTTGTGCCTGTTTGTGTTCGGAGGCCTTTTGTACCTGACAAAAAAGATAAATCTTGCGGGGATTATTTCGATTGCAGGAGTGTTCTCGGCCTTTTTTGGATTTATGTTCGGAAGCATATTCGGATTTGAGGATATTATTGAGGCAAGATGGCTGAGGCCGGCGGAGGCAATGTCAAATCTTCCGTTTATCGGCCAGCTGAATACCGTATTTGTGATTGCGGTGGCATTTGGTATGGCGCTTAATCTTCTTGTTATGGTATTTAATATATTGAATGCGGCAAAGTCGCATGATTTGGAGAATATGCTGTTTTCCCACAATGGGCTGGCGGGACTTATATTTTACGGATTTCTTGTACTTACCATTGTGCTGTATATGACGGGGCATACACTTCCGGGCAATATTTTGATACTGCTTTTCCTGGGCGGTCCGGTGCTCTGCTTTGTCTTTAAAGAGCCTCTCGGAAATCTTGTGCAGAAGAGGAAAAAGAAGATGGAAGAAAGTAAGGGAATGTTTATCGTACAGGCGTTTTTCGAGCTGTTCGAGACAATGCTGAGTTACTTTTCGAATACGATATCCTATATCAGAATCGGTGCATTTGCGGTCAGCCATGCGGCTATGATGGAGGTTGTGCTGATGCTGTCCGGAGTTCCGCAGGGGCATACAAATTGGATAGTCATTATTCTCGGAAATATTCTTGTGTGCGGACTTGAAGGACTGATTGTAGGAATTCAGGTGCTCCGTCTGGAATATTATGAAATGTTCAGCCGTTTCTATAAAGGAAGCGGACGTGAGTTTCAGCCGTTTAATAAACAGAGTCAATTATAGAATCTTATACAAATACTAGGAGGAATAAAATTATGTCTTTAACAGTGAAATTATTATTAATAGCAGCTCTGGTGCTGGGAATTATCATCCCGTTTGGTTATTATCTGATTGGTGAGAAGAATAAGAAGCGTTATAAGAGAGCGCTTGGGGCAAATGTAGTGTTTTATTTTGGCTCGTTTGCGATTGCGGCAATTATGCTGTTTGCAGGAAATCCGGTACAGGCTGCCGAGACGGCGGAGAAAGCAGCCGGAATGTCAACAGGACTCGGGTATATTGCAGCCGCACTGTCAACCGGTATGTCATGTGTGGGCGGCGGTTTGGCCGTTGCAAGCGCAGCAAGCGCTGCACTTGGAGCAATCAGCGAGGATTCCAGTGTGCTTGGTAAGTCACTGATTTTTGTTGGTCTTGCAGAGGGTGTCTGCCTGTATGGCCTTATCATTTCTTTCATGATTTTAGGTAATCTGTAAGATGAAGATGTATTTAATCAGTGATAATATCGATACACTGACAGGAATGAGGCTTGCCGGAGTGGACGGCGTAGTAGTGCATGAGCGCAGCGAGCTTCGGGAGGCGTTGGAAAGCGCTATGAATGATGCGACAATCGGAATTATTCTTCTGACGGAGAAGTTTGGGCGCGAGTTTCCGGATTTGATTGACGAGGCAAGGCTTGAGCGGACAATTCCGCTCCTTATCGAGATTCCTGACAGGCACGGAACCGGACGTAAAAAGGATTTTATCACATCTTATGTAAATGAAGCGATTGGACTTAAGTTGTAATGCATAGGAAAAGTGAAGGAAGGTGATAGGCTTGACGCAGCAAGAGAAGATAGAGCATATTAAGGATGCGGCTATGCTGGAGGCGAGAATGCAGGCAAATACAATTATGGAGCAGCATAGAAAAGCACTTGAAAATATAAATGAACAGCACCGGGCGGAAGCACTCCGGCAGTCTGAGACGAGAATCAAGGCAGAGATAACGGGTTCAAGACAGCAGCTTAGTATGGCTGCCTCCAAAGCACAGCTGGAGCTTAAGCGGGAGTTTGGGAAAACTCAGAAACGATTGAAAAAACAGTTATTTGAGGAAGTGAATGAACGTCTTCATGAGTATATGAAGACGGAGGCTTATAAAAAGCTTCTTATTTCTTATGTTGAGAAAGCGGCAAAGTTCGCAAATGGAGAGGCTATGACGCTTTATATTAATCCGTCGGACAAAGATAAAAAGGAATTTCTGGAGGAGCATACCGGCATGTCCCTGACTGTGAGTAAGGAAGATTTTACAGGCGGTGTGCGGGCAGTCATTCATGAGAGAAACATTCTGATTGATTACGCCTTTAAGGGCGCTGTCGAGAGAGAATATGACAGGTTTGCATTCAAGGGAGGTACGGGAATTGGATAGTAAAAAGACTGGTAAAATATATGGTATCAACGGTCCCGTTATCTATCTGAAAGGAAAGACCGGATTTAAGATGTCCGAGATGGTTCATGTTGGAAAGGAACGCCTGGTTGGCGAGGTTATTTCTCTGGACAAGGACATAACGACGATTCAGGTGTATGAAGAGACATCGGGACTCCGCCCCGGCGAAATTGTTGAAGCAACAGGATCGGCAGTGTCTGTTACGCTGGCGCCGGGAATTCTGAATAATATTTTTGACGGTATTGAACGTCCGCTTGAGAGAATTGCCGAGAGCGGAGGAGCGTTTATTACAAGGGGTGTCAGTGTAGATTCCCTTGATACGGAAAAATTGTGGGATACTCATATTACTGTAGAGAAAGGCAGCCTTGTCCACGGCGGGACCGTTATTGCAGAGGTTCCGGAGACGCGGGCGATTGTACACAAATGTATGGCGCCTCCGGAAATCGAAGGTACGGTAGTATCCGTCGTACCGGACGGGCGGTATACCATTCAGGATACGCTCGTAGTTGTGGAGCTGGCGAACGGTGAAAAGAAAGAGCTGTCTATGGCGCAGCGCTGGCCGATTCGTGTACCGAGGCCGGTGCATCACAGATATTCGGCAAATGAGCCGCTTGTTACAGGACAGCGTATTCTGGATACGATGTTCCCGATTGCAAAGGGAGGAACGGCGGCAATTCCGGGAGGTTTTGGAACCGGAAAGACGATGACACAGCATCAGATTGCAAAATGGGCGAATGCAGATATTATTATCTATATCGGATGCGGAGAACGCGGAAACGAGATGACGCAGGTTCTTGAGGAGTTTTCGGAGCTGGTAGACCCGAGGTCGGGAAATCCGCTGATGGACAGAACAACATTGATTGCCAATACGTCCAATATGCCGGTTGCAGCCCGTGAAGCGTCTATTTATACGGGACTCACATTGGCGGAATATTACCGTGACATGGGATATGACGTAGCGATTATGGCGGATTCTACTTCTCGTTGGGCGGAGGCTCTGCGTGAGCTGTCCGGGCGTCTGGAGGAAATGCCGGCGGAGGAAGGCTTTCCGGCATATCTGGCTTCCCGTTTGTCTGCGTTCTATGAGCGGGCGGGGATGATGCAGACGCTGAACGGAGAGACGGGTTCCGTGTCGATTATCGGTGCGGTATCCCCTCAGGGCGGAGACTTTTCCGAGCCTGTTACGCAGAATACGAAGCGTTTCGTAAGGTGTTTCTGGGGACTGGATAAGTCACTTGCTTATTCAAGGCATTTCCCGGCGATTCACTGGCTTTCAAGCTACAGTGAGTATCTTCCGGATTTGGCAGGCTGGTATGCGGACAATGTGTCTCCGAAATTTGTAGATTACAGAAACCGAATGATGACGATTCTGAATCAGGAAAGCAGTCTGATGGAAATCGTAAAGCTTATCGGAGGAGATGTGCTTCCGGACGATCAGAAGCTGATTTTGGAAATTGCAAAGGTTATCCGTCTTGGTTTTCTGCAGCAGAACGCTTTCCATAAGGATGATACATGCGTATCTATGGAGAAGCAGTTCCGTATGATGGATGTAATTCTGTATTTATATAAAAAGGCGAGAAAGCTTGTAGCTGTGGGAATGCCGATGTCTGTTTTGAAGGCGGAGGGTATTTTTGAAAAGGTAATCGCAATTAAATATGATGTTCCGAATGACAACCTGCAGATGCTGGACTTTTATAAGAAAGACATTGATGATTTTTATAATAGTGTAATTGAAAAGAACGGGTAGAGGGGGACTTAAACTATGGCAATAGAATATCTTGGATTGAGTAATATTAATGGTCCGCTCGTTGTGCTCGAGGGAGTGCAGGAGGCGTTCTTTGATGAGATTGTGGAATTTGTTGTAGACGGTAATCAGAAAAAAATGGGCCGTATCGTAGAGCTTAATGAGGATAAGGCAGTGATTCAGGTATTTGAGGGAACGGAGAATATGTCGCTAACCAATACGCATACAAAGCTCAGCGGTCATCCGATGGAGGTTGCGGTATCTCCGGATATGCTGGGACGGACCTTTAACGGAATCGGTCAGCCGATTGACGGGCTGGGGTCGCTTACGTCTACCGATAAAAGGGATGTAAACGGCCTGCCGCTTAATCCGGTGCGCCGGGAATACCCAAGGAACTATATTCGTACAGGAATTTCCGCAATTGACGGACTGACTACATTGATTCGCGGACAGAAGCTTCCGATATTTTCCGGAAACGGACTTCCGCATGACCAGCTGGCGGCTCAGATTGTAAAGCAGGCGTCTTTGGGCGATGATTCGGATGAAGAGTTCGCAATTGTGTTTGGCGCAATGGGTGTAAAGCATGATGTGGCTGATTATTTCCGCAAGGCATTTGAGGACAGCGGTGTTGCGGATCATGTATGTATGTTCCTGAACATGGCGAATGACCCGGTGGTTGAGCGTTTGATTACGCCTAAGGTAGCGCTTACGGTGGCGGAATATCTGGCGTTTGAATGTAATATGCATATTCTTGTTATCCTGACGGATATGACATCATTTGCAGAGGCGATGCGTGAGGTATCCTCCTCAAGAGGAGAGATTCCGTCAAGAAAGGGATATCCGGGTTACCTTTACAGTGAACTTGCTACTCTTTATGAGCGTGCGGGTATTGTGGAGGGAGCGAATGGCTCCGTGACGCAGCTTCCGATTCTTACGATGCCGAATGATGATATTACGCACCCGATTCCGGATTTGACCGGTTATATCACAGAGGGGCAGATTGTTCTGGACCGCAGCCTGCACGGGCAGTCCATATATCCGCCAATCAGTATCCTGCCGTCATTGTCCCGTCTTATGAAAGACGGTATCGGAAAGGGCTATACGAGAGAGGATCATCAGGATCTTGCCAATCAGCTTTTTTCCGCATACGCAAAAGTGGGAGAGGCAAGAAATCTGGCTTCTGTAATCGGTGAGGACGAATTGTCTCCGATTGATAAGCAGTATTTGAAGTTTGGCGAGGAATTTGAAAAGCGGTATGTCGGTCAGGGGCCGACAGAAAACAGGACAATCAAACAGACGCTTGATTTGGGCTGGGAACTGCTTGGACTTCTGCCTAAGGAGGAGCTTGACAGAGTAGATACGAAGCTGATTGACATTTATTATCCAGGTGAGGCGGATAAGGAGGCGTAGTGTATGGATCCACGGGAATTTCCGACAAAGGGGAATTTGATGCTGGCAAAGAATTCTCTTGCGCTCGCACATCAGGGTTATGATTTGATGGATAAAAAAAGGAATATTCTTTTAAAGGAGCTGATGTCTCTTATCAATGAGGCGAAAGACATCCAGGAGGAGATAGACAGTACATTTACACGGGCATATACATGTCTGCAGCGTGCCAATATCGAGCAGGGAATCAGCAAGGTAGAGGAGCTTGCGCTCACAGTTCCGATAGAGGAATCCATCCGTATCCAGACAAGGAGTATTATGGGGACAGAGATTCCGCATGTCAAATACGATGCCAGACAAAATCATCTGACCTATGCATTCAGTACAACAGCGGAATCCATCGACCTTGCCAGAGAAGCATTCCGAGAGGTAAAAGCGCTGACGATAAAGCTCTCTGCGGTGGAGAATTCGGCTTATCGTCTTGCAAGCAATATAAAAAAGACGCAGAAACGCGCAAATGCGCTTAAAAATATAACCATACCGATGTATACAAATCTTGTGTATACGATAAATAACGCGTTGGAAGAAAAGGAAAGAGAAGAATTTACGAGACTAAAAGTAATAAAAAGAATGCAGGGGACAGGGTAAAATCAATTGGGGACGGGGTTTTTTTAGAAAAACCCCGTCCCCAATTATGAGAAAAAAAGCGGAATATCGGGAGGGAAACATGTGAATATAAAGAAACATAATACGAGCGCTATCCATACGGCGCAGACAGAGGTGGCAGATAAAGCGACAAAAGACCGTTCCGTGAACTTAGATATCAGTCGAAGTGTAATAATGACTCCCAACAAAAAGATAAGAATATCGACAGGGAGAAAGTTTCTTCCTATGATTCCGGTATAGGTATAAAAAAGTGTGATAATAGACAGCATTCCGCACAGGACTGCAAAAAGGCGCCGGGAAAAGTATGCCGAAGGATTCGGCTTTTTGTATAGATAATTCCACAGTGACCAGAATAAAAACGGAAAGAATAAAAGCTTTAAGTGTTCCCAGACGGATTCATTTACCGGGCAGAAAAATGCGGCAAAAGCGCTGCCGCTCCAGCTATACAGGAAATGGTTTAAGACGCCTGCGGCTGCGATAAAAGCAAATGCGGGCCTGTCCTTTTTTGGTATGAATTCATCAAGTATATGCGCCATGCTAACACCTCCATTCAAAGTATATGAGGGAGGAGGCTGTAATATGAGAAAGATTTGGAAAATGCCAAATGACTTTGTGACAAAATAAGGGGAAAAAATTATCAAGGGATATATAAAATGTACAAAAAGAAAAGAAATTGGAGAAAATGAAAAAAATTGCTTGCAATCAATAGAAATCTGTTATATAATAGCTTTTGCGTTAAGAAATTAGTAATATTGTTTATGCGCGATTAGCTCAGCTGGCAGAGCACCTGACTCTTAATCAGGGTGTCCAGGGTTCGAACCCCTGATCGCGCAGTAGAAATCACTGTTTTTGGAGGCAATCAAAGCTCCGGGGATGGTGGTTTTTTTATGCGGAAACAGCTGTTTTGCGGGGGGTCAAACGGGATGAAAGATGCGGTTGCATTTTGAATAAAGGAATCCTATAATAGGAACTGTAACATAAAGAACGTTGGCCTGCCGGAGGGGCTTTGTTTTGGATTATATCCAAAATATGGAAGGAGATTTTGATGATGAGTACATTAGTTATTTATTTTTCGCAAACGGGAACGACCAGGGCAGCTGCTGAAAAAATTGCAGAGGTAAAGGAGGCGGATTTAATAGAAATCAGTCCGGAAAAACCTTATAAAATGTCCTATTGGAAAACGGTAGTTACATCTTTAAAAGAGATTGTTACAAAGGCGCGTCCGGAGCTTGCAATGGAGATACCGGACATACAGAAATATGACCGGATTCTGATAGGATGTCCGATTTGGTGCGGCGTTGTGCCAAATGTGGTCCTGACCCTGTTAGACGCCTTAGATTTAAATGGAAAGCATGTGGCTGTATTTACTACAAGCGGTGCAACGCAGCCGATGAAACTTGCTGTGAAACTGAAAAAATTGTATCCGGAGGTCAAGTGGCACAGGCCGTTAAACGCAAATGGCGTGACAGAGGAAGAAATCAGAAATTGGATGTAGAATTTATATATGGGGTTGAAAGAGAAGAAAAAGTTATGGTGAAATTTGCAGAGGTAGATGAGAAATGGGATATCGAATACAAACCGTTCAGGGTGACATTACAAAAGTAGATGATTTGGAAGCAATTGTAAATGCGGCAAACAATAGTCTGCTTGGCGGCGGAGGTGTAGATGGCGCTATCCACCGTGCTGCCGGGCGGGAGCTTTTGGCTGAATGTAAGACGCTGTGCGGATGCGGGACGGGAGAGGCAAAGATTACGTCAGCTTATCGTTTGTCATGCAAATATATTATTCATACGGTAGGACCCGTCTGGCATGGCGGACAGGACGGAGAAGAACGGCTTCTTGAAAATGCGTACAGAAATTCCCTGCAGACGGCAGTTGCTTATGGAATTCGGACAATCGCGTTCCCCTCAATATCAACAGGGGCGTACGGTTATCCGGTGAGTCAGGCCGCACTTGCGGCAGTCAGAACGGTTCGAAAGTTCTGCAGGGAACATATGGATAAAATTGACATTGTGAGATTTGTTTTGTTTGATCCTGTAACTCTTGCCGCATATGATCGTGCGATTCAGGAAACAGAAACGAACAAAAATTCTGTGTAATAATCGGTTGAATGGATAGTAAGCAGAAAGGCAAGAAGATGAGTCGCAATGATGAGAGAAAAATAAAAGAGCTGCTAAATGATTTGCTAAATGCGGGGAATTATGAAAAAGCAGACAGGGTTCTTCGGGAATATCTGGTTCAGGGCGGGCAGTATGATGATGTGCTGGCAATTTATGACGGGGATATCGGTCAAAATCTGGGTGACAGTGAGCGGACCTGGGCGGCAATCCGTCAAGGTCTCTGTTTTAATCCGGAGAATTATGAGCTTTATGTAATGTTGGGGAATTATTATTTGGATGATAATCCGGAGCAGTCGTGGCTATGCTATGAACATGCTCTGTCCTGTTGTCAGGAACCGGAGGACCGGATTCAGATTCAGGAGATGCTGAGGCAGCTGACAGAAGACTGTAAAGTTTCGGTAAACCGGACGGCAGTTGTGATTTTGTGCCATGAGGGGAGGACGGTAAAGCAGTGTGTAAAGAGTGTCCGGGGAGCATTGGCCGGATGCTCAGTCCAGATTGCAGTTGTGGCAGAGCGGTGTGAAGAAGCAGATAGGAAATGGCTTGGAATGCAGGAGGATTTGAAACTGGTTGAAGCAGAGACAAATCAGGGAAAGATGTCTGTCTGGGAGAAAGGAATTGCTGCTATTGGGGAGGATGCGGACTGTCTTTTGATGGACAGCGCTGCCCTCATGCCGGAGCATGCGTTGTTTTGGCTTCGGATGGCTTTGTATGGTTCAGGGGAGGCGGGAACGGCCGGGAGTATGTCCCGCTGCGCTGCGAATTCCAGACTGTCCGGTTTGATCAATGCAGCGGACAGTCCGGAAAAGCTGGAACAGCTTGCCGTACAGCTTAATGTGCCTGTGCGATATCCCTGCGAGATAGTACCATATACAAAAGGAGCGGCGGTGTTAATCCGAAAACAGGTGCTTGCGCAGGCCGGGATACCGCGCGGACGTTTTAAAGATGCTGTGTTTATAGATTGGGATTACGGGAGAAAGGTAGAAGAGGCCGGTTACCGGAATCTGCTCTGTGAGAATAGCTTCTTTCTGAATCAGAGGGAGAAAAGGGCCGGTTTTTCTTATGTATCTGAAAGAGGGACGAAAGTCAGAAGCCGGAGATTTCTTTTATTTTACGCAGGAAATGAAAAGGGATATTATCAGGATACCAAATATTTTACCGAAGAGATATCTAAGGAGCTGTGCCGAAAGGGACATCAGACATTTATCTGCGATTTGGCAAGGGGGTCTCATGATTCCGACGCGCTGGAGGCCTATCTGGCAAAAGGAGTAGACGCAGTGCTGACCTTTAACGGGGAGGCTATTCAAAATGAGGAGACATGGCAGCTCTGGAATCAGCTGGGAGCTTTGGTGGTGAATATTCTTATGGACCCTCCTTTTCATATAGATCTTCGTCCTTATATGGAAAGTCCCGAGCTTAAGCAGTATTTGCTGCTTTGTCCGGATGAAAATCATGTAGAATATGTGAAGCGTTATTTCCCGCAGGTAAAGCATGTGGAATTTATGCCTCACGGAGGAACCCGGGCAGAGGGGAAACCGATTCCGTGGAGAGAGAAACCGCTGGATTTGCTCTTTTCCGGCACCTATACCAGACCGGAGGCATTTCTGGATGCTATGAAGCAGACGATGAATTCTGAAGAGTTTCGGATTTATGTCGGTATGGGAGAACGTATTCTACAGAATACCGGCCTGTCGGTGGAGCAGGCGGCGGCAGAAACCTTATTTTCCGGCAATTTTCCATTGACTCCGGGCAGGATTGACGGAGCAATCACCGGGATGAGTCTTTTGGACGGCTGGGTGCGGATGGTCATGCGTGAACGCGTAATAACGGCTCTTGTAGAGGGCGGTATAGATATTCATGTTCTGGGGGACGGCTGGCAGAATTGTCCCTGCGTGGGGAACCCGAGGCTTCACAGTCTTTCCCGGGAAAGGATACCTCTTGCAGACACACTGGCATGGATGGAAAAAGCGAGGATTAATCTTAATGTAATGCCGTGGTTCAAAGCGGGAAGCCATGACCGCGTCTTCAACGCTATGCTGCGGGAATCCGTGGCTTTGACAGATTCAAGCAGCTATTTCCGGAAATATTTCCCCGACGGGGATTCGATTGTTTATTATTCTCTGGAAAACCTGGAGAGCCTGCCGGAGACGGTTCGTCTTTTGCTGTCACATCCGGAGCAGGCAGAGATTATCGCAAGGAACGGATATAGGAAAGCCGGAGCTTTTACATGGGAGCATTATGTGGATGATTTGTTAATAAAGATTGAAAGATGCTTTGGGTAGATATTGGGTTTCAGGCATCAAAAGTAATAACAGAAATATTTAATGATATAGGGAGGAAAAGGATGAAGAGCTTTGTAAAGAAAAGAGTGCTTGCGTTGCTGCTTACGGTTGTGATGGCGGTAAGTTTCTGCAGAGGGGTGGAAGCTTTTGCTCAGGAAACAGATGCAGAAAAAGAAAGTCTTTCAGGGGAACTGAATTGGCAGTCAGAGGGGCAGCCGACGAGCGGAAGCTGCGGAGCAAATGCGAAATGGAGCTTTGACAGGGGCAATAAAGTTTTAATCCAATAGAAAGCGTAACGCTTCCGAAAAGTGTGACAAGGATAGGAAACAGTGCGTTTTATAAATGCGTGAATCTAAAGAATATTACGATTCCCGAAAGTGTAGAAAGCATTGATTCCTATGCATTTGCCGGCTGTGAAAGCCTGAGCAGTATAACACTTCCGGAAAGATTAACAAGTCTGGGGATTGGTGCGTTTCGTGACTGCAGTAATCTCAGGGATATTACAATATTAAGCAGGGAATTTTTCTGGTCTGACCGGAGTGAAGGTACCACGATTAGTGAAACGGCGACAATTCATGGTTATGCAGGAGGCAGTGCAGAGAGGTATGCCAGGAGATATAACAGACGATTTGCAGCGCTTAAGGAGCCTGAAACTGTAGTTCCCGAGGAGTCTGAAACTACGGCGGTTAAAGAGCCTGCTAAAAAAATTTCTATAAAGAAAATTTCTATATCCGGGCCATCCCATAAGATTGCAGCCGGGAAAAAGGTTACCTTGAAAGCAACCGTATCGCCCTCCAATGCGACGAACAAGGCTGTCACATGGAAATCCGGCAACACCAGATATGCGACGGTCAGCAGCAAGGGCGTTGTTACGATGAAAAAAGCCGGAAAGGGAAAGACGGTTACGATTACTGCGACAGCGAAAGACGGAAGCAGGAAGAAAGCGGCTTATAAGATTAAATTCGTGAAAGGAGCGGTAAAGAAAGTTACCATATCCGGTAAGAGCAGGAGAACAGTAAAAGCCGGAAAGATGGTTACGCTTAAGGCATCTGTAAAGGCGACTGTAAAATCATCAAAGGACGTCAACATAACATTGAAGTGGACGACCAGCAATAAGAAATATGCGACGGTCACGATAACGCTTAATTAGGAAAAGATAAGGATATTTTATAAGGGAGAGGCGTATGGAATAGAAAGCCATGCGTCTTTTCGTGTTATATTTGATATTGCAAAAATATATGGGGGCGAATAAAAACAGTATTCAAACAGCTGTTCGAATATTCCTTGATGTCTGCAATCGCTTATGGTATAATGAGGATGTAAATAACAGATATTAACGAATTACATGCTTGTATGTTTATATATTTATATAAGGGAAGAGACTATGATGACCTCTATGGCGAAAATATACGGAGAGGAGATGCAAAAATGGCAATTGAACAGTATACGGAAAATCTAACGTTAAAAGAAATGAAATGTGCGATCGGAAAAAACCCGTTTGGTTATGTTCTTCCGCAGGGTGATGTTTCGGGTATAGATAAAATTGAAAAATTATTGAAACAAGCGGACGGGAAGCCAAAAGAATGCGAATTGGATGACTATTCCCGGGGCGGTAAAGGAAAGGCGAAACCAGAATATATTATAACTTTCAATGACGATGCTCATACATTGATTGTTATAGAGTGCAAGAACAGCAGCAAAAAACATTGCAGCGAAAAATTAAACAAACCAAATTCGTATGCTGTAGACGGCGCATTATACTATGCAAAATTTTTAAAAGACGAATATAATGTTATCGCGGTTGCTGTAAGTGGGACGACAGTGCAGAATATGAAAGTAGACACTTTTTATTGGATGCAGGGACAGGAAAGATATACAATATTGGAAAAAGCAAAAGATATTATTTTGGAACCTCAGAATTATGTAGAGTTGGTAAAAGGCAGCAGGCTGAAAAAGACATATGCTTTAGATGAAATAAGAAATATTGCGATTGATATGCATAATGCCTTAAGAGAAATTAAAGTCACAGAATCGCATAAGCCAGTTTTTATCGCAGGAATATTAATTGCATGATGCTGGGGTCAAAAGCCCACGAAATAGAACCTTGAAAATTTAATATTTTA
>CAMNRH010000023.1 GCA_946552115.1 uncultured Lachnospiraceae bacterium | reverse complement strand
AAAGTGCATAAGTTTTTGTTACCGGTAACTTACACACTTTATATTACACTCTCTAATATTATCCCAACAGCTCACCTTTATAATGTCCATTTTTTATTCTAAAGAAAAATTCACTATAGGTATCCGTATCAAATATTTCCAGCAGCTCTTTCATATTCCAAATAAGATTAAGCTGCCCGATATTTTTTCTATCAACCCAAAACACTTTCCCTTCTTCCGATGATTTTAGCTTTCCTTCAAATTTATTCGTTTTATAAAGAAGAACCATATATCTTGTTCCGTCCTCCTGTATCCAATCCTTAAATCCGCAGGGCCGCGGATTCGATATTTTCAGCCCCGTCTCCTCATACATTTCTCTGATTACAGAATCATGAAGCGATTCTCCCGGCTCCACATGACCACCTGGAAATACAATTCCGGTATCACCGCCATTTATTTTTTCCTCGACAAGAATTCTGTCCTTATCATATATCAGACACATATTTGTCAACTCGATTTCAGACTTTCGATTCATTGTTTCTCTCCAACCTTTCTTCACACAGCATATACAGCAGCGCGTTACAGATACAGGCCGCTATATTACTGCCTCCCTTTCTTCCCCGCGCCACAATATAAGGAGTCTCCGCAAGAGACAGGATTAATTCCTTTGCCTGCACGACATTTACAAATCCCACCGGCACTCCTATCACAAGCTCCGGCCTTATCCGCCCCTCCTGAATCAGCTCATAGAGCCGAATCAGCGCCGTCGGTGCATTTCCAACTGCGAAGATCAACCGACCCTTTAACTCACATGCCTTTTCCATACTTACCGCCGCCCGGGTCGTCCCGCCTTTCTTTGCTTCCTCTGCCACGTCACTGTCAGACATGAAACAGTACACCTTTCCTCCAAAGGCTTCCAGACGGCCTTTATTAATACCGGAACGCCCCATCTGTGTATCGGTAACAATGGAGGCGCCGCTTCGAATTGCTTCTAACGCTCTCCCCACTGCGTTTTCGGAAAATACAAGATTTCCTGCATAATCAAAATCAGCACTTGTATGTATACATCGTTTTATTACAGGTGCTTTCTCCTCCTCAAGAAAAATTCCTCTTTCTTTAAGCTCCTCCGTAATCATTTCAAAGCTTCTTCTTTCTATATCTGCGGGATGCACCTTTTCTATTTTCACTTTATAATCCATACGATTCTCCTATAATTTCATAAATTCGCTCCATATCCAAATATTTTCTGGCTGCATCCGCAAGAATATCATACTGGCGCGTTTTGTATTTTTTTAAATCCACGCCTCTGATGTCCTTAAGCGATACTCCTTTCTTTCGTGCAAGAACCTCCAATATCTTCTGCGCGATATCCTCTTTGTCAAAAATGCCGTGTACATATGTGCCGTAAACATTTTCCCCGCAGATGCCGTCCTCCGACAGCCTATCCGCCACCGAATCATAAATCACACTCATCGCCTGCCCGGATCCGGCTGTCTCGCCCATATGAATCTCATAGCCTTCAAATTCCATACCGGATAATCCTTCAAGAACTCCCCGGACATGCTGAAAGCTTCCGGTTACACGCGTCCTCGTCTTTTCTCCGGTAAAGTTCGTCCTTACCGGAAGCAGCCCCATTCCGTTTATTCTCGTCGGCTTTCCGCTTTCGATTGCGTCACAATCTGTCAATGTCTCTCCCAGCATCTGATAACCGCCGCAGATTCCCCAGACAACCGTTCCTTTCGCCGCCGCTTTAAGTATCGCCGCTTCCAAACCGCTCTGTCTGAGCCAGCGTAAATCTTCCATTGTGTTCTTTGTTCCCGGCAGTACAATCATATCCGGATTTTTAAGCTCCGGCAGCTTCTTTACATATCTGAGAGATACGCCCCCGGCATTCTCAAATGCAAGGAAATCCGTAAAATTAGAAATTCTCGGCATCCGAATTACTGCAATATCAATTTGAACCTCCTCCGAAAAAAACACTCCGCCCTTTGAAAACCTCTCTGTCAGACTGTCCTCATCCTCAATATCTACCTGTAAATACGGCATAACGCCGACAACCGGAACTCCTCCACGTTCCTTTAGCATCTCGATTCCGGAATCAAGAATCGTCTTATCTCCGCGGAATTTATTAATAATCAATCCCTTTACCCGCTCCTTTTCCCGCTCCTCAAGAAGCATAAGCGTCCCCAAAAGCTGGGCAAACACCCCGCCCCTGTCAATATCTCCGACTAAAAGCACCGGTGCATCCACCATTTGAGCGAGTCCCATATTCACAATATCGTCTGATTTCAGATTAATCTCTGCCGGGCTGCCCGCACCTTCAATTACAATCATATCGTACTCCTCCTCCAGACTGCAAAAGGCGCTCATAATGTCCGGTATCAGCTCTTTTTTATAAGCAAAATATTCCCGCGCGCTCATATTGCCAACCACTTCTCCATTTACAATCACCTGTGAACCCATATCGCCTGTCGGCTTCAGCAAAATCGGATTCATCCGGACAGACGGCTCGATCCCTGCCGCCTCCGCCTGAACAACCTGCGCGCGCCCCATTTCAAGGCCGTCTCTTGTAATAAATGAATTCAGCGCCATATTTTGGGATTTAAACGGCGCCGTCCGGTAGCCGTCCTGGCTGAAAACCCTGCACAGACCCGCGCAGATTAGACTTTTTCCCGCATTCGACATCGTTCCCTGTATCATAATTTTCTTAGCCATGCAATCAACCTCTCATTTTCCTCCTCAGCCATGCGGCCAGCCTTTCATTTTCCTCCCTTGCACGGACTGCAATCCGGTAGTATCCGGAAGAAAGTCCACGGTATCCGCTGCAGTCACGAATTAAAAATCCATCTTTCAAGGCCTCATTGTAAAGACCTGATTTCCCGCTGAAAAATATATAATTCGCTTTAGACGGATACACGAAAAAGCCCATATCCGAAAGTGCTGCCGTCAAATATTCCCGCTCCTCTGACACATATTTTCTTGTCTCTCTCAAATAATCTTTCACACAATATTCTCCGCAGTCGGTAAGCGCCGCCACTCCTCCCGCCTGGGCAAGGAGAGATACATTCCACGGCTGCAGGACATCCTGCATTTTTCGTAAAAGCTCCTGATTGCCGCTGATACCATACCCGAGCCGCAGCCCCGGCATCGCAAAAAGCTTCGTAAAGGCCTTTATAATAAGCAGATTTTTGTAACCGCCTCTCCTATGAGCCGTCTCGATTTTTTCCGGCTCCCTTATAAAGTCAATAAAACATTCATCCAGAACAAGAAATACCTGATAACGCCTGCATCTGTTAAGCAGCCCTTCCAATAATTCTTTCGGGAACAGACGCCCGGTAGGATTATTGGGATTACATAAGAAGAGCATATCCGTTTCCGGCGTAATCCGCTCCAGCAAACTTTCCTCCGGATCAAACATTCTTTCCGAAAGCATCGGGTAATAGGTAATATGCGCATTTACAGTCTTCAGCGCCCGTTCATACTCGGAAAAGGACGGCGCAAGAAGCAGCGCTCTTTTGGGCTTTACTGCCTGCACCGCGGCAAAAAAAAGCTCCGCCGCGCCATTTCCACATATAATCTCCTCCTCCGAAACCCTTTCAAAACGGCTGATTGCCCGCACGAGACTTTCACATCGAATATCCGGATAGCAGCCAATATCCGAAACAGCAGCTCTCACCGCCTTTATAACCGGCTCCGGTGTTCCCAGCGGATTGCTGTTCACTGAAAAATCCAACACTCCCCTATTCCGATAAATGTCTCCGCCATGCATCTGCCCGCTCATATCATCCCTCTTATTCCTGCAAACAAAATTAATGCCAATACTGCTGTCACATATAAAAGTCTGTGGGACCTGCGAATATCCTCGGCCTCAATTTTTCTAATCGGTTCGCCAATCGCCGGTTTTTTACAGAGCTTTCCAAAATACCATGCGTTCCCGGCAAGCTCAATACAAAGAGCGCCGGCCATCACAGACTCTGTCTGCGCCGCATTGGGACTTTTATGCTTCTTTCTGTCCCGCTTATAAACACGAAACGCATTCCTTACATCCATTCCCGTCAAAAACGATGCCGCAAGCATCAGCCACGCCGAAAGTCTCGCCGGAATAAAATTCAAAACGTCATCCAGCCTCGCTGCCGCCGTCCCGAAATATTGATACCTTTCATTTCGGTATCCAATCATAGAATCCATCGTATTTACAGCCTTATAACCAAATCCCAGCAAAGCGCCGCCGATTATCATATAAAAAAGAGGCGCAACCACACCGTCCGAGGTATTTTCCGCAACTGTCTCCACAGCGGCTTTCATTACCCCTTCCTCAGAAAGCGCTTCCGTATCCCTGCCCACAATCATGGATACAGCCCTTCTTCCTCCCTCCACCCCTTGCTCTGTCAGCGCCGTGTATACTTTCCCGCTTTCATCCTTTAGAGCTTTCACCGCAAAAATCTGATAACACATGAATGTTTCCACCGCCAAGCCAAGCTGCCATACATACCGGTAAGCAAAAAAAAGAATGACGCCGGGAACCGATATGCTGACTGCCACAACCAATACTGCCAGAAACGCACCGCCGATTCTCTCACCTGTCTTTGTCTTTGGAAAACAGCTTCTTATAATTTTTTCCAGAGCCGTAATCATGTGTCCTATCAGCCTCACGGGATGATACAAAACTCTTGGGTCCCCCAGTAACAAATCCAGCAGAAACCCTGCCGTCACTGAAATCTCTGTCCGCAATAATAAGCTCATAGCCCTCTCCGTTCTCTATCTGATAATCAAAATAGCTCCCTTTCGGAAGTGCATATTCCTCCATAATACACATAATTGTCCCTCCGTGTACCACAAATGCGGCAGAAGATATCCCCGCTCTTATACACGCCTGAACACTTCTTGCAAAGCCGCGCAGACTTCTCTTTCGGAAAGCCTCCCTGCTTTCCCCTTTCGGAAACGGAAGCGTGCCGCCGCTGTCCACCCATTCCTGATAATCCGGACAAGCCAGAAGCTCCCGATAGCTTTTATTTTCAAACAGCCCGAAGTCACATTCTGAAAGCTCCCGCACAACAAGTGCCTCCTGCCCCGGATAAATGATTTCTGCCGTCTGCGCACATCGCTTCATAGGACTTCTATACACTCTCTCCGCCACAGGGTAGCCTCCCGCTTCACAGTATTTTCTAAGCTTCTGCATCCCTTCATCACAAAGCGGCTCATCTGTTTTTCCGATATACCGTCTCTTCCTGTTTCCTTCCGTTTCCGAATGACGGATTAAATAAATCCTCATTTGTCTATTCCTTTACCGGAACTCCGATTCCGCATACGACACGATACACCTTGTCGGAATAAACTGCAAGCTCCGTACAGATTCTTCCGACTGTCTCCCTGTATTCTCTGTCAAATGCATCCACCGGCACAATTCCGTATCCAATTTCATCGCTGACAATTACGATATCCGGATTCTCATCTGCAAGCGCTCCGGCAAGCTGCCTTACCGGAATGCCTTTCCGCATCAGACGCTCTATATAAGCGTGAAAATGATAAATTCCGCCGCAATCATATATTCCCTCCTCAGTGCACACGGCTCCGTCAATCCACTGAATCCCGGGATAGCACCCTTTCGCATATGCAAGCTTTCCCTGATATGCTCCTCCGACAATTAATGTCATATTCCCAATCCTTTCCCAATCACATCCGCCGCTACCGCCGCAGCCGCCATAGAAAGCTCGCATAGCTGCAGAAAATAACCCGCCAAATCACCGGTTATCCCGCCGAATTTATTTATCGACGTCCTGTAATAATATATATATATAAGCGCTGCCGCCGCAATACTGAAAAACCCGATATGACCCCCAACCGTTATTATCACGGCACATAAGACAATCAGATAAATTCCCAGTACAATTTTTACCGTTTTCTTTTCTGCACTCGCCGAAAAGGACGCGGCAAGCCCCTCCCCCTCTTTCCTTGCCTGCGGAAAGAGAAGGACAGAAAGTCCGCTTAAGGTTCTTGACAAAAGAAAGCTAAGAGCAACCACTTTCACGCTGTTTTTCGTCAATGCAGAATAAACCCCCGCATATATCTGCAGATACACGCTGCAGGATAACACCGCAAATGCGCCGGCATGAGAATCTTTCAGTATCTCCAGCCGTTTTTCTTTTGACTGCCATGAAGCGAGAGCATCCTGTGTATCCATAAACCCGTCCATATGAATTCCGCCTGTAATGACAATCGGAATCAACACCAGAAGAACCGTAAAAAAGAAATCGTCAAACACAATCCCCTTGCCGGGAAGCCACTCCTTAAGAAAAAAAACAAACCATGTGACAAGCCCTGTGACTCCCCCTATCAACGGAAAGAAGCACATGACAAAGGATGTATTTTTCTTTTCCCATTCCGCCCTCGGCATGGGAATCCTGCTGTACATGGCAAACGCAATTTTAAAGCTGTTCCATAAATATCCTGCCATTCTATTCTCCGTTCCTATACTATCGTACATCCGAAAAGATACATACCGGCGCCCCGTACACTACCTCCGTTACCCGATTTGCCAGACGTGCCAGACGGCAATTGATTTTCCCAAGCAGCCTCCTGTATTCCTCCGTCTCCCGGCTGTAGCCGTTAATATCGGAATGCACCTCATTCGTCACAACAATAAGGTGCTCTGTTTTTTTTAGAAGCATCCGGACACCCGAAATAACGGCCTCATAGGCCCCGTCAAAATTCTGATTTCTTTCATAAAGCTCATTCGCGGTAAGATTCGACACGCATTCCAGCAAAATTCCGGCATTGTCCGGTACTTTAAGCCCGGCCAGATCCGTATAGCGCTCCAGCGTCAGAAAGCCCGCATCCATACGCTGCTCCTGATGCCTCCTGATCCGCTCTTTCGCTTCTCTGCCGCAAGGCATCATGGTCGCCACATACAGAAACGGAAATCTTCCGTCCCCCACACTTTCTTCGTACCGCACTTCCGAATAACGAACCATCTCATGCTCCGCATATGCTGATTTTCCGCTTCCGCTTCCTCCTGTTATAAGATGCATCATTACCTGTCGTCATACTCCTCATAATCCTCTATTTTATTATCGGAAAAGGTGCTCATTTTCCGATATACCTCCGCTGCCATATCAAGCACAGGCAAATAAGCTACCGCGCCGCTTCCCTCTCCCAGACACATATCACAGGAGAGCGGCGCCTCCATTCCAAGCTCGTCCAGAATTCTCTGCATTCCCGGCTCTTTTGATACATGCGCCGCAATCATATATTCCTTTGCCACAGGACACAGCTTGTAGGCCGAAAGCGCCGCCGCCGCCGAGATAAATCCGTCAATCACTACCGGAAGCCTGCAATAAGCCCCTCCGAGAAAAACTCCCGCAAGTCCGGCAATATCAAAGCCTCCCACCTTTGAAAGAACATCCAAAGTGTCAGCCGCAAACGGCCTGTTCCGCTCTATCGCCCTCTTTATAACGCCAAGCTTCCGCTCCATTCCCTCTCTTGTAAGGCCGGCGCCCCGCCCGGTCATTCTCTCCGGCATCTCTCCCAAAAGCACCGAGGATACCGCGCTGCTCGTCGTAGTATTCCCGATACCCATTTCTCCTGTTGCAAGAATTTGATAACCGGCTTCTTTTTTTTCCTGTACCAGCTTAATTCCCGTCAGAATCGCCCGCTCTGCCTCCTGCCTTGTCATCGCAGGCCCCCTTGCAATATTTTTTGTACCGTACGCAATTTTATAATCAGGCACACGGGTTTTTTTCGCCATTCCGATATCCACCGGGAACAAATCCACTCCAGCTTTCTTACACATAATCGCCGAGCTTGTATTATATGAAAGAAAATTTTCCGCTACGATTGCGGTGACCTCCTGTCCCGTCTGCGTAACCCCTTCCTCCACAACGCCGTTATCCGCACACATGACAAGCAAAGCTTTTTTATCAATCAAGACTTCCGCATCTCCTGTAATTCCGGCAATCCTGATTATGTGCTCCTCAAGCTTTCCAAGACTGTGAAGCGGCTTTGCAATCGAATTCCATCTCTTCCGCGACTGCTCCATTGCAGAAATATCAAGGGGTCCTATATTATCGAGTATCTCATCTAAAGTCATTTATCCTCTTCCTTTCTCACAGGCCTCAAGAAACGCCTCCGCGACCTTTACATTCCCCGCATAGCAAATATGCGGATAGCCTGCCAGTATCGTATCTGTGCTAATCATACACTCCCAGTGCCGTTCTGACAATGGCTTTTTCGCCTGAAATGCATTTCCGCATTCCTCCGAGTCATAATAATGAAATTCATGTGCAGGAATTTTTCCGGTCTCCTTTCCGAATACCCTGCCTTTCTCCAGCATGATATAACCGAATCTCTTAAGCGAATCCGTACGGAAGCTTTTTCCTTTTAACGCGCCGGCCATCTCATAATATTCTCCGTCTGCACCCTCCATCTGCTCCTGCAGATACATAAATCCTCCGCACTCCGCGATACAGGGAAGCCCTCTCTGAATCGCTGTCCGAATCGCTGTCCGCATCTGCCTGTTCCTGCTAAGATCCCGCGCATACAGCTCCGGATAACCCCCGTATAAAACCAGACCGTCCAGCTTTTCCGGAAGCCCGGTATCGGAAAGAGGGGAAAAGAACACAAGCTCCGCGCCCATCCGCTCCAGTAATTCCAGATTGTCCTTATAAATAAAACAAAACGCCTTATCACGTGCGGCTCCGATTCGAAGCTTATATTTTTTTACAGGCAGCTCCGGCATTCGGCGGGTTATATCCGGCGCCGACCCTGCCAAACGAAGCAGGCCGTCTATATCTATCGTCTCCTCCAGCCTTTTTCCCAATATCTTAAGCTTCTCCTGAAAATCCTCCGTTTCATCCGGCCTCTTTAAACCCAGATGCCGGCTTTCAAGCACAATATCCGTCATCTCCGGAACATAGCCGTATACCTTTACCGCACATTCCCTCTCGATTAGCTCTTTCACCCTTTTATAATGCATCCGGGATACCCGGTTCAGGATTATCCCCCTGATATAAGTATCTTTTACCTCCTCTGTCCTGTATCCAAGGAAGCCCTGTATACAGGGTACGACCGACAGACTCGCCCCCTTACAGTCAACAATCAAAACAACCGGCGTCTCCGAAGCATCTGCCACATCATAGGTACTGGCGTCTGCGGAGATTCCTCCAATCCCGTCAAAATATCCCATCACTCCTTCTATCACGGCAAGCTCCGACTGTCCCGCACACTGTGCCAGTCTATCCGGAATGCTTCCTTTGCCACACAAAAAGGTATCCAGATTATAGCTGTCTATTCCCAGCACCTCCCTGTGAAACATCGAATCGATGTAATCAGGTCCGCACTTAAAAGCCGTAAGCTTAATTCCTCTGGATTTCAGGCACTTTAAAATTCCGCAGGTAATCATTGTTTTCCCTTTTCCGCTTGCGAAAGCGGAAAACAAAATTCTTGGAAGCTCCATCTCATTCCACCTCCCCGCCGCACGTAAAGCTAATAACATATACCGGATTCTGCCCTTGCATCAGGTGATACTTTCCAATCTTCCTCGCTTCTGCCACCGAAAGCTGAATGATCTCCTCCTCTGATTTTCGGATGCTCTTACAGCACTCCGCCGCCTCTGATAAAGTTTCAAGCGTGACTGCATTGATTACAACGCGTACCTTTGAATTTTTTCGTACAACTGCTTCTACTATCTCCTTTAATGAGCCTCCGCTTCCGCCGATAAACACACAATCCGGTGCGGGAAGCTCCCGGAACGCCTCCGGGGCCTCTCCATCGACTACCGTAATATTATCCGTTTTCATCCTGAGGCCGTTCTTCCGAATCAGATGTATCGCTTCCTGTTTTCTTTCTACTGCATATACATGGCCTTCCGACGCGCAAAGCGCCGCTTCCACCGTCACGGATCCGGTTCCCGCTCCCACATCATACACGACGGAATCCTTTCGTATCCGAAGCTTTGAGATACAGACACATCTGACCTCCTCTTTCGTCATCGGGACATCTCCGCGCACAAAGGCGCTGTCCGGCAGCCCATGCGCCGCAGCCCGGCTCTTCCCCCAAAAATTTTCAACATAGAGCACTGCCAGCTTTCCGCCGCTATAATCAATATAATCCTTCGCCTTTCCCCGGAAAATCTGCTCCCCATCATAGGAAAGCTGACTGCCAATACATACGGGCAGATCGCCGAAGCCCGCCTCCGTCATAGACAGGCAGATTTCCCTCACGTCTCTGTCGGAACCGGTAATCACAATCGTCTTTTCATTTTCCCGAATCACAGACAAAGGATTGCCTTTTCTGCCGTGTAAGCTCATGAGAGCCGCATCCTCCCAGCTCACTCCGAGCTTTGCGCAAAAATAAGAAACCGAAGAAATCCCGGGAAGAAGCTCTGACTCTATATCCGTCTCCCTTTCAAGCATTCTCCAAAGCTTTCCCGCTCCGCTGTAGAATCCGGTATCGCCGGAAAATATGACGGCTACGCGCCCGTACTCCGGATGCCTCTTGATATAACTTAAAATTTCCTCCGGCCGATAGGAAACATATCTCGCCTGTCCCTTTCGCGCCGCTGCTTCCACCATGCGCCCGGCGCCGATAATCAAATCTGCTTTCCGGCACGCCTCCCGCACCTGCTCTGTAAACAGCCCCGGGGCTCCCGGCCCGATTCCCGCCACCGTCACCCTCTGCTTTCCATAACCGGCAATCAAATATTTTTTTTCCAGAAATTTCAAGATCTCCTGGTAAGTATATCCCTTTTCTTCCGGACGCCCAATGACTACCAGATTAATACCCGCCGCCTTTGCCGCTTCGTATTTCTGCGGATACCCTCCGGCCTGCCCGGACTCCTTGGTAACCATATTGGCTATCTCATACTCCCGGATTACCGCCCCGTTCATCTCCGCTGAAAAAGGGCCCTGCATGCAAATCAGATGTCTCCCTTCGATACCCAGCTTCCCGCATTTGGCAACAGAGTCCACAAAAGGAAGAACCCTTGCATAAATACGCTCTCTGTAATCAGTCAGAGCCGTATATTTTTCCAGTTCCCTGCTTCCGGTCGTCACAAGAATATTCCCTTTCGTCTTTTCCAGAAACCGAACCGCTGCTTCTGTACTTTCCACACAGACGACGTCTCCTGCGCCGTCCTCCCTGTCCCGTACAAGCCTCAGATATTCTGCTGAACATCTGCCGCAGGCTTTCCGAATATTCTCCGTCGCCTCCGCCGCATAGGGATGCGTCGCATCAATTACAAGAGCCGGAGAAAAGCTCCTGATAAGGACGCACATCTCTTCGCAATTCATGCGCTCATGCGAAGCCGTAATATTCTCCCTTTCCGGGAGCAGACTTTCCCCGTACTGCGTCGCCGTACAGACATGAACGCAGATACCGTTATCCGCCATATACTGCGTAAGCCTGCGCCCCTCCGTTGTTCCCGCAAATATCATTACTCTTTTATCTTTCATTTCCAGCCTCTCCCCATCTACTGCCTGATATATCATTCTTTTTATATCCGATAACCCCGGGGCGTAATCATTTTCCCGCCCAAAAGCTTCGTCTCCCGGCTTCCGATAAACACCGTCGAAAACATATCTGTCCGCATTTCCCGAAGCTGTCCAAGTGTAACAACCACGAATTCCTCACCGTCTCTTGCTATATTTTTCACCACTGCGCACACAGTATCCGCGCTCTTATACCTAAGAAGCAGACTGCACGCCTTTTTTAAATAATCGCTCCTTTTCCTGCTGGATGGATTATAAACGGCAATTGCCAAATCTGCCTGTGCCGCTGCTAAAAGCCGTTTTTCTATCACGTCCCACGGCGTCAGAAGATCACTGAGGCTTAAAAAACAGCAGTCATGCCCGAGAGGCGCTCCCAGCAGAGCTGCCCCCGAAATTCCTGCCGTAATCCCCGGGACAACCTCAAGTTCCACCTGCGAATATTCTCCGCTAAGCTCGTACATGAGCCCTGCCATCCCGTAAATACCCGCATCCCCGCTGCATACAACCGCGGTTTTCCTGCCTTTCTGCGCCTCCTCAAATGCCATCCGGCATCTTTCTGCCTCCTGCCTCATAGGGGTCGTCTTAAACTCCTTTCCTGGAAAATACTGCTCCAAAAGCTCCGTATACACCGTATATCCGATAATTACCTCACATTCCTCCAAAGTTTTTACCGCCCTTATGGTCATCTCCTCATAAGCACCCGGCCCCATTCCTACAATATAGATTTTATTCAAAACGAATCCCCCACTTCCTGACCGCGATTGCCACGGTAATTCCGTCATGCACCTGCTTTTTCACAACCAGCCTTCCGCCGCTTGCAAGAAGCGCGCTGCGCTCGCACACATTATCCACGCCCGTCACCTGCTTCACAAATTCCGAACCCGAAAATTCTCCCTCTGCCTTTAAAAGCTCGTCCGCATGGCAGGTAACAAAAGGAATGCCGCTGCTTTTGCAGAAAGCTGTAAGCCCCTTTTCATCCGCTTTCAAATCAATACTCGCCGCCTTTTCAAGACTCTCCCTGAAAATCCCCGCTTTCTTAAGCGTGCTTTCCACTGCAAACCGAATCGCGTTCTCATCCGTTCCCCTTTTACAGCCGATTCCCGCCGTAACCACACGGGGAATCAGGCACAGCGATTTTTCCAAAAAGTCTTTCCTGTCATATCCGACATAAATATCCGGAGGTCTTACAGAGCTTTCCTCTTCCTCCGCGTATCTGATTTTCAACAAATCCGGACATGTTCCGGATTCCACAATCCCGTCCATGCCGACAGAAAGCAAAACATTTTTTCCGGAAAGAAGCCCTGCGGAAATCTGTTTTGCTTTCTCCATATCCCTAATCACAAGATTATTTTTCACTGCAAATACGTCTACCGCCCATTTCCCCTGTATATCCGTAGCCGTCGTAATCACCGGCACCGCCGGAAGCCATTTTCCTATTATAAGCGCCAGCTCATTTCCGCCGCCGATGTGCCCCGATAAAACCGGAATACAATAATTTCCCTTTTCATCAAGCACAAGCACCGCCGCATCTTTCGTCTTTGAGCGTATATACGGCGCAACGGCGCGAACTGCGATTCCCGCCGCACCGACAAACACAAGGGCGTCCTGCTGCCGGAAATGAACCTCCGCCCACTCCGATAAGGAACACCTGACAGAATCCGGAAACTCTGCGCCCTTTACCGCGGCATGCACTGTATGTCCCTCTTTCTTAAGTATGCACGCCACTTTCTCTGCAAGCTCCCTGCCTGTCCGGGTAAAACTGATGACCGCTATTTTCACTGCTTTTCTTTCCCCTTTCGATACTCCGTCGTAAATTCCGGATGATAAAGCCTCGACCGCTCATAATTACGGCACGACAGTACCTCTCCCACAATAATAAGCGCTGTCTTCGTAATCTGATACTTCTGTGCCGTCTCAAACAAAGTCCCTACTGTACAAAGAAAGAATTTTTCCTCCGGCCATGTCGCCTTATATACAACTGCCGCCGGAGTATCCGGCGCATACCCCCCTTCTATCAGCTGTTTTTCAACCGCTTTAAGAAGCCCTGCGCTTAAAAATAATACCATCGTCGCTTCATGCGCGGCAAAAGCCCGGATACTTTCCCGCTCAGGAACGGCGGTTCTTCCCTCCGCGCGGGTAATAATAACGCTCTGAGACACTTCCGGAAGCGTATATTCCAGATTCAATACCGAAGCAGCGCCGCAAAGGGAACTGACGCCCGGGCAGGAATCATATGCAATGTTCCTTTTCTCCAAAATATCCATCTGCTCCCGCACGGCCCCGTAAATGCTTGGATCCCCCGTATGGAGGCGGACCGTCGTAAGCTCTTTTTCCTCGGCCTGCTCCATAGCCTGAATGACCTCCTCAAGAGTCATACATGCACTGTTATAGATTTTACAATTCTCCTTTGCACGCCTTAAAAGCTCCGGATTCACCAGAGATCCGGCATAGATAATCACATCAGCCTCCTCTATCAGTCTTTTCCCCCGCACTGTAATCAAATCCTCCGCTCCCGGTCCCGCTCCTACAAAATGTATCATAAGGCCTCTCCCTCTTTTACGAATAATAATGTATAATATCCGGCGCTTTCCGGTATCTCATCTATCCCATAATAAACTTTCTCACCGGACATGCCGCAGTTTTCCACCATCACAACCTGACTGTCCGTACCCTTTAACTGCTCTTTCACTTTGCCAAGCTTCTTTCCCGCTTTCATAAGTATCTTTGTACCCGGAAGCTTTAACGCTTCCTCCATCTGATAGGAAGCAGGAATTACATGAAGCTGCTCCGCCCCCTTTCCCAGGCCCGTCTGTATCCTTGCCGCTGCAGCACAAAAGGACGGAACTCCGCTTACAAGCTCTGCCTGACAGCCCGTTTTTAAAATCCTTTCCTGCAGATAAAGATAGGTCGAATAGATACACGGATCTCCCAATGTAAGAAAGGCTATGTCTTTCCCCTGCTTTAAAATATTTTCCAGAACAAGAGCGCCTCTTTCATGGCTTTTTACAAGCTCCTCATGCTCCTTTGTCATCGGCATATAAATTCCGATGAGCTCTTTCTCCTCTATCTCAGGACACGCACCGCGGGCAATTCTGTACGCCGCAGACTCCCGTGGGGTCTTTCCCGGCACTGCGATTACGTCACATGCCCGCATGATTCTCACTGCCTTTATTGTAAGAAGCTCCGGATCTCCCGGCCCGACTCCGATTCCGTATAATTTTCCTGTCATCTCTCTCTCCTGTTTTACTTTTACAGAATGCTTTTATCAAATCTTCTGCACAGCTTGTCTTTCCAAGAATGCCGTATACATTTGAATACACAACCGCGCCGATTTTCATATCTGTCCCGGCACGGTATTTCAAATGCTTTTCTGTCATTTTCATAATCTGCGTCATAATCTCCCGGCGCTCCGCCTCCGTACAAATATCTAAAGCGTCGTCCATCGTCACACACTTTAAAAGCTTTCCCGCGCGCCTCCCGTCAATGCCTGCCCGAAGCGCCGCAGCCGCAAAAAGCTCCATCCGGCAGTCCGCCCATTTTGAATGGGTATTCATAATCCCTCCGGATACCTTAATTAATTTCCCGATATGCCCCGTAAGAACCAATCCGGCGCAGCCCTCCTCCGCCGCCATATCAATGGTCTGTCCAATATAATTGCTGCACTTTACAACCTCGTTCTCCTCTATTCCGTAGAATTTTTTCAGAAAATCCAGGCCATAATTGCCGGGGGTAATCACAAGTATGCTTCTTCCTTCCGCAAGCTTCACCCGAAGCTCCGCATGAATCGTATCCACAAGCGCCTGTTCACTCATCGGCTCCACAATACCGCTTGTCCCAAGCACAGAAAGGCCGCCCACAATTCCAAGCCGCGGATTAAAGGTCTTTGCCGCAAGCTTCTCACCTCCCGGGATGGAAATTTCTACCCGGATTCCTCCCTGCCCCTCCGTTTCCTCTAAAGCATCTCTGACTTCTTTTTCAATCATCCGCCTGGGAACACGGTTAATCGCAGCTGCCCCTATCGGCTGCTCCAGCCCTGGCTTCGTAACACGGCCGATACCCTCGCCGCCCTCAATGGCAATACCTGGTGTATCGCTCCAGCTCACCTTACTATAGACAAATACGCCGTTTGTAATATCCGGGTCGTCTCCGCTGTCCTTTTTTACCGCACAGGAAACAGCGCTTGGAAATTCCGGCTCTTCTGCATATTCATAATAAATATGTGTGTCCCAAACAGCAGACGTCAATATTCTGCCTTCCGGGAGCTGTACTTGAACGCTTTCAACTTTTTCACCGGAAAGCAGCATATTCATCGCCGCCTTTGTCGCTGCCTGAGCACAGGTTCCTGTTGTGTAGCCTTGACGCAGGGGAATCTTTTTCATCTTCGGGAATCCTTTCTTCATTCGGTACTCTATAATATTTTTTTATCTGCGGCCTTTATCCATACATTATAACACTGAATATCCTATATGATAAAGTATAAAAGAGCTTGTCAACGGTTCCCCTTCAAAACAATTATTTCTCCTGACAGCTTTGTAATCATTCCGTCTGACAGAGACACTCTATTCTCCCTGTCCGTCTGACAGAGACGCTCTGCTCTCCGAATCCGCCTCCCACTCTACAATCTCTCCGCACGCAATCTTTTCACCCGAATCTCCGGAGGACTGAGAACGAAAATCATCTGCCCTTTCATGAAGCACAACTGTTCTTCCAACTACATCCTCCGGATAAAACCTTCCCGTATAAACCGCCGCCCATATAACTCCGCCGTTGGAAATCAAAGGCGGCAAATCTCCGGCATGGCCTGGATGCGCCTTATTCCCGGGATTATAGTGCATCCCTGCATCAGCAAACGTATCTCTTTCATTTCCGGTACAGGAATTTCCCTCATGGATATGAAAACCGTAAAAGCCATTACTTTTATCCTCCAGCTCTTTAGGAATTCCATATAGCTCTGCTACCATTACAGTTCCGCCATAGGTATCGTAAAAGTCAACTCTTCCCCGTATATTCCCGTACTTGCCGTTGCCCATTATCTCCGCCGTTGCCGTTGGATTCTCTTTTATTTTTAACATCATATTATCACACTCCTCTCAGCTATTCTATGCATTTCTTCTGAAAATGTGATACTTTCGGCTCCTTTAAAGATGGTCCGGGCAATTCGCTCATAATTGTTCTCTGTCCGAATTTTTTACTCACCCAATGTACATTGCATCCCCAAATGAAAAAAAACGGTACCGCTCTTTTACGGCCTCCTCATAGGCCGCAAGCACCTCTTCCCGCCCCGCCAGCGCCGACACCAGCATAATCAGCGTTGACTCCGGCAAATGAAAATTAGTAATCAGGCAGTCCATGATTTTAAATTCATACCCTGGATAAATAAAAATATCGGTCCAGCCGCTCCCGGCCTCAAGATACCCGTTCTCATCGGCCGCCGATTCTATCGTCCTGCAGCTCGTTGTCCCCACGCAGATAACCTTGCGTCCGTCTTCTTTCGCTTTATTAATTTTATCCGCGGCCTCTTTTTCAATACAGTAAAATTCCGAATGCATATGATGTTCTGTAATCTCCTCCGCCTTAACCGAGCGGAAAGTACCAAGCCCTACATGAAGCGTCACTCTCGCTATCTCTATACCCTTTTCTTCTATCGCCCCGAGAAGCTCTTCCGTAAAATGAAGACCTGCCGTCGGCGCTGCCGCCGAACCGGAATGCCTGGCATAGACAGTCTGATATCTGTTTTTATCCTTAAGCTGATGGGTAATGTAAGGAGGAAGCGGCATCTGTCCCAGTCTGTCCAGTATTTCCTCAAAAATTCCATCATAATAAAACCGGACCAAACGGTTTCCTTCCTCGGCAACCTCCAGTATTTCCCCGGTAAGTACGCCCCCTCCAAAGCAGATACGCGTACCGGGTTTCGCCTTTTTTCCCGGCCTTACCAGTGTTTCCCATATATTATTTTCTCTGCGTTTAAGCAGCAACAGCTCGATCCTTGCCCCGGTTCTTTCCTTTTCTCCGATAAGCCTCGCCGGAATTACTTTCGTATCGTTAATCACAAGACAGTCTCCCGGATTCAGGTAATCTGTAATTTCCCGAAAAATACGGTGAGAAATAGCTCCAGACCTCTTGTCTAATACAAGAAGTCTGGAGCTTTCCCGCTCCTCTAACGGATCCTGTGCAATTAATTCTTCCGGCAATTCATAATAAAAATCCTGTCGTTTCATGCTATGAATCCCTTTCCTCTATTTCATCTCCCGGACGCACCATCCGGTATGGTCCCTCAAAGCTTCCGGGCGGTTGATTCTCCGGATCCTGTCGCCACGCCTGCTGAGCTGGCGGCATCTCCGGAGACGGTGTCACCTGCCTCGGCACAAAGGGCACACCCATATCCGGTCCCTGAAAATTCGGATATACCTTTATCCGTCTCGCATAGATAACCCGCGTGTCGCAGAGCATATCATGCAGTCCCCGCTTTTCTTTATCTACGCCCGCCATAATATAACCGATACCGATGGTAAGCCCGCATAAAAATCTTCCAACTGTTTCTCTGTAAATCACATCCAGCAGTGACAGCTCCCCTTCATCTGCGTTTATTACCCTTAAATTCATCAGCCGCTTTCCCGGCGTCGTTCCGGTGCAATACGTAAACAGGATAAAATACAGCACCTGACATATATACAGAATAATATCCTTGAGCGTATAGTTAAATAGTACATTTCCGCCGATTACCGTCCCCTCAATCAGCGACATAAGCCCCGATGAAAACAACCTCACCAGAAGCAATGCAAAAAATACAATCACGCTGTCTATCAGATATGCGGCCAGACGCACCCAAAAACCCGCATAGGTGAGAGCGCTTTTATTCCAATTGTTCCGCATAGTACATCGGCACCCCGCTTTCCAACTTTTCCGCAGCCTCTGTCAAAACCTGTGCTTCTGACTTCGGCGTCAGCTGTTTTACCTGCGAGAATAACGAGCTGAGCAAATCAGAAGGCCTCTTTAGCTGATAAAACGTATTTACGTCAAACTCCTTTTTCATTGTACTGCGCATATCCTCGTACAGCGCGATTTCATCAATCAACCCGTTTTTCAAAGCCTGCTCCGCCGTATACGTACGCCCGTCCGCCAAAGCCTTCACAGAATCCTCCGGCATATCTCTTCCGTCCGAAACGATTTTTACAAATTTTGAATAATACTCGTCTACCTGTCCCTGATAGATTTCAATCTGCTCATCCGTCATCTGCGTACTGTCCTTAAACTCCCCGCTCGTAATACTGATATATTTGATTCCGAGTTTTTCATAAAGGCCCGTCATATCAAACCCCGACATAATTACACCGATAGAGCCCGTTGTTGTATTGGCATTTGCAAATATTTTATCACAGGCCATGGAAATCAAATATCCGCCGGAGGCCGCATAATGTGCCATATAACCCCATACCGGCCATCCTGTCTCCTCCTTATACTGTAAAAGCTTCAAATACAGTTCCTCAGACTCGTATACCGTACCACCCGGAGAATCCACGTAAAGAAGAATTCCTCTGTTATAAGAATCTTCCATCAGTTTATCGATATACTCCATCGTTGTCGTATGCTGATAGCCCTCTGTAATATCAAACGCTCCGGCAGCGGTCTGCTCCTGAATCGTCCCGGTCACCTCCACTACCGCAATATAAGGCTTTCCAGGTGAATGAAATGTAAAATCTCCTGCAAGCTTCGTTTCAATATTCTGTGAAAGCAGACTGCGTGAGACCGTATTCGTCAGCACACTGGCAATTCCCGTTACAATAAACAAAGCTACAGCAACTACAAGTCCTATTATCTGTTTTTTCTTCATCTGTCTTTTCACCTCTTTACTTACGAAGCTCGATTCCCGTCTCTTCAAGAGCCTTTAAAACCTTTTCCATCACTTCTGAAACCTCGGCATCCTCCAATGTCTTATCCTTTGCACGGAACACAATCGAATACGCCACCGACTTATATCCTGTTTTAATCTGCGCTCCCTCGTACAAATCAAAAAGTCTGTAGCTCTCAAGATTCGCTCCGCCGTTTTTCTCAATAATTTCTTCTACCTGGCCTACAAGGATTTCTTTCGGCATTACCATACTGATATCCCGTGTCACTGCCGGATATTTTGCAATTCCCGTATATTTCCTGTCAAAGGTAGCTCTCTCTACAATCTCCGGCATGTCAATGACCGCGATATAAGCTCTTTCGCCTATTCCATAGCTGTCCGCCACATCCGGATGAAGCTCGCCCAAATATCCTACAATCTTTCCGTCATAGACAATGTTTGCCTGACGGCCCGGATGAAGATAAGGTTTGCCTGAATCCGGTTGGTATATTTCCTTTTTATGCAGTCCCACCTTCTCAAAGAAATCCTCAATAACTCCTTTCATGTTGAAGAAATCTCCGTCGCCGTACATGCCCAGCGTAAACTGCATACGCTCCTCTGGAAGCTCTGTAAGCGGCAGCGCCTTGGGAAGATAAATATTTCCGAGCTCATACAGTCTTACATTTTTATTTCTCCGATTATAATTGGTAGCCAGAGAGGTTAACATACCGTTTAAAGAAGTTGTACGCATAATGCTGTAATCCTCCCCCAACGGGTTCATAATTTCCACTGCCCGCCTGAGTGGTGAATCTGCCGCAAGCATCAGCTTATCAAACACCTTCGGGCTCTCAAAGGAATAGGTCATACCCTGACTGAATCCGCAGAATTCAGCAACATTTCTTGCAACTTCTTCAATGCGGAGTTTGAAAGACAACTTACCCGTCGTCGCCTCCCCGTCTGGAAGTGTCGTCGGAATATTATCATATCCGAAAAATCTCGCAACCTCTTCGGCCAAATCCGCCATTCTCAGTAAATCCTGACGGAAAGTAGGGACAATTACCTCGCCGGCGCTCTCATCAAACTCCAAACCAAGCATTTTAAAATAAGAAATCATATCCTCCCTGGAGATATTTGTCCCAAGAAGCGCATTAATCTCATCCGCATCAAAGGATACTCTGACCGGCTCCTTTTTCTTTCCGTACACATCAATCATACCGCCGACAACCTCACCGGCACCCATCTCCTCTACAAGCTGGCATGCCCGATTCATTGCCGCCTCTGCGTTATTCGGATCAAGTCCTTTTTCAAATTTTCCGGAGGCATCTGTACGAAGCCCTACTTTTTTACCGGACTTGCGGATATTTGTCCCGTCAAAGCACGCCGCCTCAAACAGCATTGTGTGTACGTCATCCGTAATCATAGAATTCTCTCCGCCCATGATTCCCGCAATACCGACTGATTTCTCACCGTCGCAAATCATCAGCACCGTGTCATCCATCTGGCGTTCCTGACCATCAAGAGTTACAAATTTCTCATCCTTTTCGGCTCTGCGCACGATAATCTCTCTGCCTGCAATCGTGTCCAAATCATAGGCGTGCATCGGCTGTCCGTATTCCTCCATTACGTAGTTGGTAATGTCAACCAGATTATTAATCGGACGGATTCCGACAGAAGCAAGTCTTCTCTGCATCCATTTCGGCGACGGGCCGATTTTAATATTCTTTACAACCCTCGCGCAATATCTTGGACAAAGCTCGCTGTCTTTCACTGTAACCTTAATATAATCATTCACATCCTCGTCATTTCCTGTCTTCGTTACAACCGGAGGAATGAATTTCTTACGGAAAGTTGCCGCAGCCTCCCTCGCAATACCGATGACACTAAAGCAGTCTACCCTGTTAGAGGTAATCTCATATTCAAATACCACATCATTTAAGCCCAGTGCCTCGATTGCGCTCGCACCTGCCTCCACATCCTCTTTAAAAATATAAATACCGTATTCCGGCGCTTCCGGATACATATCTTTGTCAGAACCAAGCTCCTCAATAGAGCACATCATACCGAAGCTCTCCACTCCCCGAAGCTTTCCTTTCTTAATCTTCACGCCGCCGGCTACACGGCTTCCCGCCTCATGCCCGCCGGCTACACGGCCGCCGTCCAGAACAACCGGAACCTTATCGCCCTCTTTCACATTCGGTGCGCCCGTAACAATCTGTATCGTCTCCGCACCGACATTTACCTGGCAGACAATCAGCTTATCTGCATCCGGATGCTTCTCAATCTTATCAATCTGTCCGACAACAATCCTGTCCAAATCCGCATTTAATTTTTCATACCCTTCAACCTTCGTTCCTGATAAAGTCATTGCGTCCGTATATTCCTGTGCAGTAACGTCAAGCTCCGGAACATACGCCTTTATCCATGATAATGATGTATTCATTTTATTCTCCTTCCTAATTGAGGACGGGGGAAAATTAAAAAAACTCCGTCCCAGATTGAATTGTCCCTGTCCCTTTTTAAAACTGCTTCAAAAACCGAATGTCATTTTCATATAAAAGCCGCATATCATCAATCTCATATTTCAGAAGTGCAATACGCTCAAGGCCTACGCCAAATGCGAATCCGCTGTATTCATCCGGATTGATTCCGCACATTTCCAGTACGTGCGGATGAACCATTCCGCAGCCTAAAATTTCAATCCATCCGGAGCCCTTACAGAAGCGGCAGCCCTTGCCTCCACACTTAAAGCAGGATACGTCTACCTCCGCGCTTGGCTCCGTAAATGGGAAATGATGCGGACGGAATTTTGTCTTTGTCTCCGGTCCGAATAATTCTTTTGCAAATACCTCTAATGTTCCCTTTAAGTCTGCAAAGGATATATTTTTATCAATTACAAGCCCTTCTATCTGGTGGAATGACGGGGAATGTGTCGCATCCACCTCGTCGGAACGGAATACTCTTCCCGGTGCGATCATACGGATAGGAAGCTTTCCCTGCTCCATCACACGCGCCTGCACTGGCGAAGTCTGGGTACGCAGTACGATATCCTTATTGATGTAAAAGGTATCCTGCTCATCTTTCGCCGGATGATCTGCCGGGATATTCAGTTTTTCGAAATTATACAAATCGTATTCTACCTCGGGGCCTTCCACTACCTCATAACCCATACCAACGAAAATTCTCTCAACCTCTTCTAATGCTATCGTATTGGGATGGCGGTGTCCTGCCATATTCTTTTTTGACGGAAGTGTAACGTCTATTACCTCCTGTTTTAAACGCTCCTCGCGTATCTTCCGTTCCATTTTCTGCTTCGTCTCCTCAAGAAGCGCCTCAATAGATGCCCTTGTCTCATTGACAAGCTGTCCCACCTTCGGCCTCTCCTCCGGTGCGACATCTTTCATTCCCTTTAAGACTGCCGTAAGCTCTCCCTTTTTTCCGAGGAATTTCACGCGCACATCATTTAATTTTTCCGGCATATCCGCCGCCTGAATCGCCTTTAGTGCTTCATCCTTAATGCTCTGCAATTTGTCATTCATTGCCTTACTCCTTTCTTTCTGCCGTAATATCCATTTCCTGTATACGCTTGCCGCGCCGCTATAAATAAAAAAACCCGTCCCAAAAGGGACGAGCATAACCCGTGATACCACCCTGATTCCTGCATCTGAAAAATACAGGCACTCATTACTGCGTAACGTGCACATACGTCACTTCCTACCATGCCTTTTGGCACTTCAGAAATGCGGCTCACGCGGGAAATTCGATTGCCATCTGAACCTAAAGGAACTTTCAGCCGGGGATTCCCTCTCTCTGACGGAAAATGGTTCTCTACTTACACGGTCGTCGCTTTTATTCGCTATTCTCAATTATTGTAACATAACAAAATTCGTTGTCAAGTACCAATCTGCTCCTTATCTTTCCCGCCGACAAACAATTTATCATACATCATCACATTAATCTCTCCGCCAAGTAAAATGCTGTACATGCAAAAATACAGCCACAGCATAATCAGTACAATTGTCGTAAGACTTCCGTACATTGTGGAAAATCCTTCAAATACGTCTACATATACGGAAAACACCCATGAGACTACCATCCATCCTATCGCCGCAAAAACCGCACCCGGAAGCTGTTTTAAGTATCTGTCTTTCCGGTTCGGCAAAAATTTATATATAAGCAGCGTAAACAGAACAAGCGTAACCGGTGTGATAAATGTCCTCGCTTCAATCAGCCAGTCTGCCGCTTTCGATAAGATTGGCACATGCTCCTCTATAAAAAGATTCAGACTGTTTCCGAATACTGACAGAACAAGCAGCAATATAATCACGAGAATAAACATCACCGTATATAGCGTCGCACGAAGCCGCAGGAACACATAATTACGCGTCTCACGGCATTTATATACACAATTCAGGCCCGTACTCATAGCCAGAACTCCTTTTCCCGCAGACCAGAGCGCCACAATCACCGTAATAGAAATAACGCCTGTCGACTGATTATAAACCTGATTCACAATAGAGGTCATCATAGAATCAACCGAGGACGGGAACACCTGAATCACCGCCGTCATAACATCTGCCTTTGTAACCGGCGTATACTGAACCAGCGTAAGCAAAAGCAAAATAATGGGAATCATGCATATCATAAAAAAATAAGCCGTCTGAGCCGCATACGCCCCCACATGGTCTTTCGCAATCTCTTCGGAAACAGCCATTATTTTTTTTAAATAATCCTTTATCCTTTTCATGGTATCACCTGCACATTTGCTATATTGTACCTGATTTTCCATATTTTGTCCAGCATCGGAAACATCGTGCAACAGCATCACAGAGACATTACGCTATCCTGTCACACTATATTTCAATCGTTACGCCCTGAAAAAATAATGCAAGTATTTCCTTATAGTCTTTCCCGTTTTTCGCCATTTCATTTGCACCGTTTTGACTCATTCCGATTCCGTGTCCGAAACCGCCGCCTTTAATTAAAAACGTATCTCCTGATTTTTCAATTGTGAAAAATGCACTCGGAAGAAGAGCACTGCTGTCTGTCTCCGTACCGTCCTGTCTTGTAATCACATAACCGGCGCCTCCAAGCGCTTTTCGAATCTTATTCTCCGTTTCGACTACAGCCGTTCCTTTATCTCCTTTTGCCTCTATCTTAAGAGCGACTCCTCCTGGGCCGGTTTTTACAACTTCAACACTTTCAAGCGTCCCCACATCCGTTCCTGTATTTAACCCTATAAGGTTCGACAAGGTCTGAATTGGGATCTCAGCCTCCCAACGATACCACGGAAGCTCTTTCTCGTAGTCTCCCTGCTCCCCTTTCACTTCCACAGACTGAAGATAGCTGTTTGCGCCACTGGGCTTTGTTCCCCATGCCTCCGCACTTGTCGTCTTTCCGCAGGACGTAGAATAATAATAGGTGGATGCAATCTTCCCGTTGTACCTTACCACCTCGCCTTTCGTCTCTTTCACCGCCTGTGTCGTGCTTTTCGCAGGCTTAGAATTCCCATATACCTGATAGGATGTGCTGTCATTGACATGTGCCTTATATTCCGGATAAGCATAATTCTCCATCTGGCGATATGCATAGCTTCTGGCGCAGACCGCCTGCGCTTTCAGCGCCTCAAGCTCATAGGCAGACGGCATTTCACTGGGGACAACACCGCACAGATAGCTTTCCACCGGCAGCTCATTAATCATCACAATTCCCTCCGCCGTTGTAAAAAGCTCAAGCACTCCCGCGTAAGACGGGGTTCCATATCCGCGATTTAAGCTTTTCACTGAAATTTTTCCTTTTTTTGCCTTTATGCGAAGCTTTCCTTTCTTAAACCGTGCATCGTCCGGCGCAATTTCAAGAACACTGTCTTCTTCGAGCTCCTCCGTTTTCTTTCCATAAGAAAGCGTAAGTCCCGAAGACGCGCTTACAGAAACCTGCGGGTGTGTTGTATATTGATACCCGTCTGTCATAAGCAATACACGGATATTCGGATTCTTAGCTTTCGTTTCTTCCTTTTCCACCGGCTTTTCCTCTTTCCCCGGCTCCTCCTTTTTCACTTTGAGTACCTCCTCACTCTTTTCATCCTTCAGAGCGGTACTCTCCGTTCCCTTAAGCGCAGCCGTCAGCCCGACAACTACAAATAAAACTGCCAAGATTGCCAGTCCATAGTATAAATGACTTTCTAACCTGTTTTTTCTCACAAATATGTACTCCTGCTGCAATATTGAAAAAGACAGCCGGTAAACGACTGCCTTTTATCTTTTGTATAATACCCAAAATGCCGGTTCCTGTATTTTGACTCCTAGCCGTAGCCAGGTGGGTGTCCGCATCTGCTTTTCTGTCTTCCCCTGCCTGAAATGGGAGGCCTGACATATTACAGAGATGTAAGAGTCCCGTTTAAAGTTTTGTAGGTTCAAAATTACAAGAGTATCGAACATCCCAGGTTTTTACCTAAAGCTATTATAACCCATTTCCGAAGATTTTACAATATATATCTTTATATGTTGTGATTTCGGGAAATTTTGATTTATAACTGAGGGCCGGCGCCAACCAGAGCCTTACCAGCCTCATTCCCCTCATATTTTGCAAAATTCCTGACAAATCTCTGCGCCAGATCTTTTGCCTTATTCTCCCACTCAGAAGCATCTGCATATGTGTCGCGGGGATCGAGAATATTTGAATCCACGCCAGGAAGCTCTGTCGGAACCTCAAGGTTAAAATAAGGTATCTTCTTTGTAGGCGCATTCAGAATATCGCCGTTCAAAATGGCGTCAATAATACCGCGGGTGTCCTTAATCGTAATACGTTTACCCGTACCGTTCCATCCGGTATTTACGAGATATGCTTTCGCGCCGTTTTTCTCCATCCTCTTAACAAGCTCTTCACCGTATTTTGTAGGATGTAATTCCAAAAACGCCTGCCCGAAACAAGCAGAAAAAGTAGGTGTAGGCTCTGTGATGCCGCGCTCCGTACCTGCAAGCTTAGCCGTAAATCCTGACAGGAAATAGTACTGTGTCTGTTCCGGTGTAAGAATCGATACCGGAGGCAGTACGCCGAAAGCATCTGCCGACAGGAAGATTACATTCTTAGCTGCCGGTGCAGCGGATACGGGACGGACAATATTCTTAATATGGTTAATCGGATAAGATACACGTGTATTTTCTGTTACACTTTTATCCTTGAAGTCAATCTTTCCGTTCTCATCCAATGTTACATTCTCAAGAAGTGCATCACGTTTAATTGCATTATAAATATCAGGCTCAGATTCCTTGTCCAAATCAATAACCTTTGCATAGCAGCCGCCTTCAAAGTTAAAGATACCCTCGTCATCCCATCCATGCTCGTCATCACCGATAAGAAGACGCTTCGGATCTGTTGACAGCGTCGTCTTTCCCGTACCGGAAAGGCCGAAAAAGATTGCCGTATTTTTACCATCCATATCTGTGTTTGCAGAGCAGTGCATGGAAGCGATACCCTTAAGAGGAAGATAATAATTCATCATGGAGAACATACCCTTTTTCATTTCTCCGCCGTACCATGTATTAACAATAACCTGCTCGCGGCTGGTAATATTGAACATTGCAGCCGTCTCCGAATTCAGACCCAGCTCTTTATAATTCTCTACCTTTGCCTTAGAAGCATTATAAACTACAAAATCAGGTTCAAAGCTTTCAAGCTCTTCATCAGTAGGCCGAATAAACATATTTTTAACAAAATGAGCCTGCCATGCCACTTCCATAATGAAACGGATTCCCATACGTGTATCCTCGTTTGTTCCGCAGAATGCGTCTACAACGTAAAGCTTTTTATTGGAAAGCTCCTTAAGGGCCAGTTCCTTTACCGCTTTCCACGCTTCCTCTGTAGCCGGATGGTTATCGTTTTTGTATTCGTCAGAAGTCCACCATACCGTATCCTTTGAATTCTCGTCCATTACAATAAACTTATCTTTAGGTGAACGGCCTGTATAGATACCAGTCATTACATTAACTGCACCAAGTTCACTCACCTGTCCTTTTTCGTAACCTGTCAAATCGGGGTTCGTCTCCTCTTCAAATAAAAAATCGTAAGAAGGATTATACACGATTTCTGTGGTTCCAGTGATACCATACTTGCTTAAATTAATTTCTGCCATCTTACTTAAACCTCTTTTCTTTAATAATATTCGTCTGCATATGAACGGATAAGATAAATCCCAACATAATTGACATTCTTTCTACAATTATTATATTATACACAATAAAGCCATAAAATCAATAATAATCTTATAAACTTCCGGCAAGAATGTTAAAAAATTATTTAAAAATACTTCTTATTACACCTGCGTATAATCACCATAAATCCGGCCAAAGTGACAAATAAAACAGCCATCATGACAAAAAACAGCAAATCTGCGCCGCCTTTCGTTGTATTATAAATATCCACGGCGCCGTAAAGCGTAACCACAATGCCTAAAATTAAAAGCGGCGTGCTTGTCTCCCTGCAGTATCCCTCCAAATCCTTACACTTATTTACATTTACATCCTTAGGCAAAAGAATCGACTTTGTAATCTCCCGTTTTACCTTTATCATATAATAGCCATAAAGGCAGTAGGCTCCGCATGCAACCGCAAAAATTCCAAAAAATGATTCCATCTGTCTGCTCCTTATATTTTCAGTATTGCTTTCACTGTTTCTTCCATCTTATCTGCATCACATTCTGTCCTGTGCAGCACCTTTGCATTTAAAATATCTTTCACCGCCTGAGGCATAGGTACGCCGGAGATACTCTCAAGCCCGGTAAGAAGCTTAAGCTCATCGTCACTTTCTCCCTTTCCGAGTGCACCCATGACACTCTGCACGAACTTATACGGGCTTGCCGTAGAGGCTATCATGCATTTTGAAGCGCCGTTTGCCTCTTTGAAGCCGTCACAGACGTGAGAGGCAACCGCTGTATGCGTATCCATCACATAACCGGTTTCTTCATAATTTTTCCGGATACTGCCGGCCGTCTGCTTCTCGTCAGCATATCCTGCGGCAAAATCTGCAAGTTTTTCTCTCATATCCGGAGTAATCTCATACTTTCCGCCTGCTTTCAGCTCTTTCATAAGCTCTTTTGTCTTTTCGGCGTCCTCTCCGGCGATTATATAAATCAACCTTTCCAAATTACTGGATATTAAAATATCCATAGACGGTGAGCTGGTAAGCACAAATTCCCGGTTCTTATCATAAATACCCGTCTCAAAAAAATCATACAGCACCTTATTCCGGTTTGATGCACACACAAGCTTCCCAATCGGAACCCCCATCTGCTTCGCGTAATATGCGGCAAGGATATTTCCGAAATTTCCGGTGGGCACAACGACGTGAATCTTTTCTCCTGCCTCTATCTCCCCATATTTCAGAAGCTTTGCATATGCATACACATAATAGACAATCTGCGGAACAAGACGCCCGATATTAATCGAATTTGCCGATGAAAACTGGTAGCCCTCTGACGCGAGTTCCCCGTTAAGTTTTTTATCCTCAAACATCGCTTTCACGCCGCTTTGTGCATCGTCAAAATTCCCGTGGATTGCCACCACATCTACATTACTTCCTTTCTGTGTAACCATCTGAAGCTCTTGTACCTTACTGACTCCGTTCTTCGGATAAAAGACGATAATTCTTGTTCCTTTCACATCCGCAAAGCCTGCCATCGCCGCTTTTCCCGTATCCCCGGAGGTCGCCGTCAATATAACAATCTCCTTTTCAACATGATTCTTTTTTGCCGATACGGTAAGCAGATGAGGAAGTATCGAAAGCGCCATATCCTTAAACGCAATCGTCGCGCCGTGAAACAATTCCAGATAATAGGTATCGCCAAGCCTGACAAGGGGCGCAATCTCTTCGGAATCAAATTTGCAGTCATACGCCTTTTCTATACAGTCCTTAAGCTCTTCTTCCGTAAAGTCAGAGAGAAACTGCCTCATAACCACATAAGCAGTATCTTGATAGCTCATTTCCTTAAGTCTCTCTAACGATATATCGAGAGACGGTATCCTCTCCGGCACAAACAGGCCGCCGTCCGGAGCAAGCCCTGCAAGAATCGCCTGTGAGGCAGTTACCTTAACGTCAGAACTCCTTGTACTAGTGTAATGTAGATTCATCATCGTCACCTTTCTCTATACCTCTTTTTTACTGTTCGTGTACTTCACCAGACCGCCGGCCGCAATCAGCTTCTGCATAAACTCCGGGAACGGCTGTCCCTGGAATTCGGTTCCCCTGGTCCTGTTATAGATTTTACCATTGTCGAAATCAATTTCAACCTCGTCTCCCGCCTCGATTCCCCGGGACGCCTCAGGACATTCAATAATCGGAAGGCCGATATTAATTGCGTTTCTGTAAAAAATTCTCGCGAACGTCTCGGCAATGACGCAGCTTACGCCCGCCGTTTTAAGACATAAGGGCGCGTGTTCCCTTGAGGAGCCGCAGCCGAAATTCTTATTTGCCACAATTAAATCTCCGGGCTGTACTTTCTTCACGAATTCCGGGTCTATATCTGCCATTGCATGACTCGCAAGCTCCTGCGCGTCAAAGGAATTTAAATATCTTGCCGGAATAATCACATCCGTGTCTACATTATCTCCATATTTAAAAACATGTCCCAATGCTCTCATTATCTGTCACCTACTTTCTCAGGATTTGCAATATGGCCTGCAATTGCACTTGCCGCCGCCACCTCAGGGGAAGCGAGGTAAATCAGAGAATCCACATGTCCCATTCTTCCCACAAAATTACGGTTTGTCGTAGAGACGCACCTCTCTCCCGCCGCCATAACACCCATATGGCCTCCCATACAAGGCCCGCAGCTCGGCGTATTTACCGCGCAGCCCGCATCTACGAAAATATCAAGAAGTCCCTCTTTGATACACTGTTTATAAATCTTCTGTGTCGCGGGAATCACCATAACGCGCACATCCGGATGAACGGTATGCCCCTTTAATATAGCCGCCGCCTTTCTCATATCCTCCATACGGCCGTTGGTACAGGAACCGATAACAACCTGCTGAATCTGAACCGGCTCCATAGCCTCAATCTCATCAATCGTCTTTGCATTGCCCGGAAGATGCGGAAATGCAACGGTCGGACGTACCTTTGACAAATCTATTTCAACAACCCCGTCATATACGGCATCCTCGTCCGCCTCATAAATCCGGTAGCTCTTTTTCGTATGTTCTTTTAAGTACTCCTCCGCCTTTTCGTCTACCGGGAAGATTCCGTTCTTCGCCCCGGCTTCAATAGCCATATTCGCCATTGTAAAACGGTCGTCCATCGAAAGCTCGCCAATACCGCCGCCCGTAAATTCCATTGATTTATATAATGCGCCGTCCACACCGATTTTTCCGATAATATGGATAATAATATCTTTACCGCTTACATACGGTCCCGGCTTTCCGGTGAGTACAAATTTAATTGCTCCCGGCACCTTGAACCACAGTTCGCCGGTCGCCATGCCTGTCGCAATATCTGTCGTACCTACGCCGGTAGAGAATGCTCCTAATGCTCCATATGTACAGGTATGGGAATCCGCGCCGATAATACACTCACCCGCTGCCACCACGCCTGCCTCCGGCAGAATCGCATGCTCAACTCCTGATTTTCCCTGCTCAAAATACCATGTAAGTCCCTGCTCCTTTGCAAATTCCCGGATTGCCTTTGAATTCTCCGCCGATTTGATATCCTTATTCGGCGTAAAATGGTCCGGAACCAATACTACCTTGTCCTTATCGTATACCTTTTCTGCCATCTCACGGAAAATTGGCAGCGCCATCGGCCCTGTAATATCATTTGCCATAACTACATCTAATTTCGCTTCTATTAACTGCCCTGCCGCTACGGATTCTAAGCCTGCGTGCGCCGCCAAAATCTTCTGCGTCATTGTCATACCCATCTGCGACAACCTCCTGTCTTTCTATTTATTCTTTCGCATTATTGTAACACAACTGATTATGGCAGTGCAAGAAAGAACGAGCAACAGGATAAAAAGGAACAAGGTGCGCCCTCCTCCGTCTCCTGTTTTCGGCGCTTTCCTTATCTTTTCGGCCTTTAAAGGCGCATTTTTTGATTTTTCTTTTGTCTTTTTTTCTTTCTTTACCTTTTTCTTCTTTTCTTTTTTCGGCTCTTCCTCCGGCTCCTCCTTAATTTTCTCTTTCTCCTTTATCGATACCGTCTGACTCCGATTCTCAATATCCTTGTGCTCCGCAACTAATTTCGGCTGTTCCGGCTCCGTCACATCATAAAGCTCCTCAAAAATCACGACCTCGGAACCACCCAGCTTATCTGCAGGAAAGGTAAATTCAATTTCTTTCCTTTGCCGTTCCTCCCCCGCTGTAAATGTAATATTAGTTTCTACAGGCTTTCCGTCAATCACAAGCTCCTTTCCCTCTTCTTTCAGCATTTCCCAGCCGTGAAGCTGATAGCTCCTGCCGCTTTGTAAGCCGTCGATTTCCACCATGTCGACAATGGTTATCTCTCCATCTGCAGCAACTGCCTTTGAGCCGTCCGGCTTGTTTGACGCCATCGTATGGATAAGAACCTCCGGCTCCTCAGGTTCTTCCGGTTCCTCGGGCTCCTCAGGAATTTCCGGCTCCTCATCCACCAGAGTTCCGAGATTAACCACCCATCTGTTTCGATATACCGATATTTCAAATTCCGGAATCAGCACATAACCTTCATTCGCCTCTCCGGCCAACTCTGTAATGATATAGGTGTCATAGGGAAGCGCCCCCTTTGTATTATCGGCTTTCCCCTCTCCGAACCAGATTCCGTCCTCATGAGAACTGCCTCTATTCGTATTTTGGGTATGCGGCGTCCAATCCGACGACGTGCTGAACTGCCCGTTTTCGTCGGTAACAATCATATGGCTTTCTCCTGTCGTCTTACTTCTGACTTCAAAGGATACGCCGGCAAGTCTTTTATGCTTTTTGCCGCCGACTTTCACGCCCTCGATATCTCCGCGCTTCACCTGATTCTGAATCGATTGATTTTCTCCTGTCATATCAACAAGCACTCCGTTTTCCGTTACCTGAAAATCCCGTACGCCCACTCCGTCGCCCAGATACCCGGCCGGCGCGGACACCTCCCTGATTTGATAGCTTCCATAGGGAAGCATCGTACTGGTCGTCTGAGCAATTCCTTCTTTATCTGTTTTCATTGTGGCGACAACCTCGCCCTTTTTACAGGTTTTTCCGTTGATGAAAACCGGAGCGTCTGACATAGCGGCAATTTCAAAAACGGCTCCTTCTAATGTTGCTCCTCCCTGAGGACCGGCCTTTTTTGTTTCATAATCCCGTTTTCTGATTTTTACGCCGCCCCGAATGACTTTATCTGCGGCGGTAAATACATTTCCTCCTGACAAAACCGCCTTTTGCCCCTCCTCGCTCACAACCGCCGTATATTTTCCGGATCCCTTTCCCCCGCTTCCCTTAGGGTATATCAAGGCTCCCTTAAGCTGATAGCCCGCGGGAGCTTTTGTCTCCTCTATGGAATAAGTCCCGAGAGGAAGCACCGCTTCTTCGTTTACCGTATAAAAATCACCGCCGCCGACCTTATAGGAGTCATTTAACCTGGCATAATATTTGCCGTTTTCTGCTTTTGTCTGAATAACCCATGTCTTTTTCGGCGAACCCGACGCCTTGCCGGTCGTGTTGTCATAATATTTGATCGTAAACTCCGCTCCCGAAAGAGAGGATTTTCCCTGACTGAACTCCCCTGTCTCCATGTCAATCTTCTGCAGAGAAAGCTCCAGCGTATTGTATTTCGGCTCATCCGTAACCTCAAGCTCCGCCGTCTTTTTCGCGATAACCTCGACACTGTGGATCTCCTTATCAAGCTTAAACCCCAAAGGAGCCTCTAATTCCTTCACATAATAGGTACCCACCTTTAACTCCAATGTTTTGGAATTCCCTTTCGCATCTGTCGTCAGGCTCCCCACCTTTTTCGTGCAATTGCCGTCCGAATAAACGCCGTAGACGGCGCCTTTCAGGGAATAGCAGTCGTTTCCGCCGGTAATCGGCGTATTGGCGGAACGCTTCATCAGCATAGCGAAGCCCTTATCCTCCACGCCCCGAAATACCACGTAGGACGCATAGCTTTTCTCATGTCCTCCGTCTACCTCCCACATTTTATCAAACCGGCAGTGTACAGTTCCGGTTCCTTCGCACCAGCTGGAATTCGCAGGCTTGAACCAATAGGCGCTGGCCCCTTCTCCCCACGCATGATAGATACTGTAATCTCCTCCAACAATTCCGGTATGCACAGTGTTTCCGGATTTATTAAAAAATACGACAATGTCCCCTTCCTTAATAATCCCCGCACCGTAATCTCTGTTAAAATCTGCGGCGCTTGAACCGGTCGCCGCCTGTGCGTCCCTGCTTCTGCCATAGCTTAAAATATCGTCGGTCGTCCTGCCCATGTCAACTCCGAGCTTTTTTCCAACCCACGTCACATAACCGGAACAGTCCCAGCCCGTGGATGCGGAGGTCCCTCCCCACGCATAAGGAACTCCCAGCCCTTTCCGCGCAGTCTCGATTACCTCCTCCGTAGTCTTGTCCGGAAAAAGGGCGGCAGGCTCCGAAGCTTCGGCGTCTGTAATGCCGAAATGACACAGCATAACCGCAGCCGTTAGCACAGCGGCGCAAAACAATATACTTCTCTTTACCATATTCTGTTTATTTCTCCTTTTTCAAAAATACAATTGTCAATAGTTACGCCTGTTTTCCTTGCCTCCTCTCTATAATCAATACCTCGCTTTGGAAAATCCGGGAAGATCATTCCCTATTGGGGATACCCCATGAACATTCATTTCGAAAAATAGAATTTCTTAGACGAGTGCTATTATCATAAATATTTTTCCAATCATTGTCAACATTTTTCCCGCTGAAATGTTGCACAAAAATACGCAAAAAAAGACCGATTCTAAAACCGGTCTCTAAGCTTCATTTTCAGTTCCTCTAAAATAATTCTGTGATGTCTTGACTGCATTTTGGGGAAAGCATTCATAAGACGTCCGACCACTTTCGGCCTCTGGGAAGCAAGTTCCTCATACCGCTTTTTAAGCTCCTCCCGGTGCTGCTCCAGTCTCTGACGCTGCTCTCCGGTTTTTTCCTCCAGCTTTTTCTTTCTTTCCTCCGTAATCTCCATCGTCTCCATTACATTTTCATATATAGATTCTCCCAGCTTATCCGAAAGTTCCCTCAGCTCCTCCGCAATTTTCTCCATCGCATCCAGCTGACGGTTCAGCTTCAGAATACCGGAAGCCGTCACATATAAATCCGCACATAAAATAATTCCAAGCACAACAATTCCGGCCACGCCAAGTGCAAAGGGAATCATAGAAAGCGTATGATGTACAACCGGATGAAAGACTTTTACAATAAAAACACATGCCACACCCCACACAAGAGAGAAAATAAGACACACATATCCCCCGATATTCAAAGGCTGATTCGAATAATCCCACCATTTATGATGAAAAATTTTGTCCATAAAGTATCCGGTAAATCCTTCCAGTACCGTCACAAGAATGGTTGACGCAATATAAAGGAGCACAAAGCTTCCGGACAGCGGCATAAGAAAACAGAGTACCACGCTTACTCCGACGCCATAAATCGGACAAATCGGTCCATTTAAAAATCCCCGGTTTACAAATGTTTTTTCCTTAACCGCCGCATATGCCACTTCCGCACACCAACCAAAAAAACCATATATAAAAAAATATAAGATCAAATAATAAATCTGCATATCGATTCTCCCTAATCTTTTCTCCTGAAAGGATTATACTTCACATTGCCAATTTCGTCAAATAATGCTATAGTTATCCGTAGAATCGGTTATTGATTCATAATTCTCACAAAGGAGTATCTCCTATGACACTAAAGCAGGGAAAAAACAACGGAATCTATCAGGTACTCTCCATTCACACGGAGCTTCGTCTGGAGCGCCGTCTGGAAGCATTGGGCCTTACGGAAGGCACATGTATTACAATATTAAATAATGATAAAAAAGGTTCTCTTACCGCCAGATTCCGCGGCACACGCTTCGCTCTGGGCAGGCAGATTGCAGACAATATTGAAGTGAAGGAGGCGGACAGATAATGGCAGACACCATTCATATCGCTTTCATCGGTAATCCGAACTGCGGAAAAACGACTCTGTTTAACGCATTCACCGGCGCTAATCTCAAGGTGGCTAACTGGCCCGGTGTTACGGTTGAAAAGAAAGAAGGAAAAACCACCTACGAAGGACAGGAATTTAAGCTCATTGATTTGCCCGGCATTTACAGCCTCACCTCCTACACGATGGAAGAAACCGTATCAAGAGAATGTATTATGAGCGATGAGGTTGATGTAATCATCAACGTTATCGACGCCTCCAGCCTTGAAAGGAATCTGTATCTGACACTGCAGCTTTTAGAGCTTGGAAAGCCGGTTGTTCTGGCCTTAAATATGATGGATATTGTAGAAGAACGGGGGATGGAAATTGACTTTCACAGACTTCCGGAAATGCTCGGTACCCCGGCAATCCCTGTATCCGCAAGAAAAAAAACAGGGCTGAGTATTCTGCTTCACGCCGCGTCACACCATAAGGAATATCAGTCTCAGGGACCGTACATTCACCATCATAAGGATAAACATTCCTCGCACCGCCACAATCATCACGAAGAATACGCTATGGTGTACGAGGATTATATTGAGGACAAGATTGATTTAATTATGAGTGCTTTGACAAAGCAGTATCCTGAAATAGTAAACAAACGCTGGCATGCCATCAAGCTGTTGGAAAGGGATAGTACGGTTACAAACTCCTGTCCTCTGTCCCTTGAGAATATAATCTGCAAAAGCTATGAAAAGGATATTATCAATCAAAAATATGATTTTATAGAGGAAATTATTTCCGAGGTTCTCGTAAACAAGTCCGAAAAAGCCGCCTCTACTGAGAGAATTGACCGCTACATGACAGACCGGTGGCTGGGACTTCCTATTTTTCTCTGTATTATGGCGCTCGTATTTTTCTTTACCTTTACGATTGGCGACTGGCTTAAGGGATATTTTGAAATCGCTCTGGAAATGATTTCGCAGTATGCGTCTTCCGGCCTTGCTTCCATACATACGAACGCTATGCTGACCTCTCTTATTGTTGACGGAATTATATCGGGAGTCGGAGGAATTCTTACTTTCCTGCCTAATATTTTCATCCTGTTTCTGGCGCTTGCCATCTTAGAGGACAGTGGCTACATGGCAAGAGTTGCTTTTGTTATGGATGATATTATGAGTATGCTCGGCTTATCCGGGCGTGCGTTTCTTCCCCTGCTTTTGGGCTTTGGATGCACGGTTCCCGCTGTCATGGCTTCGCGGGCGCTGGAGCATAAAAAGGACCGTTTTAAAACAGTCCTTGTAACTCCGTTTATGTCCTGCAGCGCAAGACTCCCTGTCTATGTATTGTTTTCTTCCATGTTTTTCGGGAAGTACGCCATGCTCGTATGCTATTCCATGTATTTACTTGGAATCGTCGTCGCAATCGGAACCGCCTACATCCTGTCAAAACTGGACGGCAGCAAAGCTGAGCATACGCTTTTGATTGAGCTCCCGGAATATAAATCGCCGAATGCCCGCACAATCGCTATCTACGTATGGCAGAAAATTAAAGATTATCTGACCAAAGCCGGAACCGTTATCTTTATCGCCTCCATCCTTATGTGGGCGGTCTTAAATTTCGGTCCCCACGGCTATGTCACGGATATAGGCGAAAGCTTCGGCTCGTTAATCGGAAAAGCAATTGTTCCCGTATTTACGCCAATCGGCCTCGGCTACTGGCAGATTATCGTCGCACTGATTGCGGGAATTGCCGCAAAGGAGGTTGTTGTATCAAGCTGCAGCGTCTTATTTGGAATTCAGAATATTACAACCGCCCGCGGTATGGATGCTATGGTCGCTACCTTAGGCGAGCTTGGCTTCGGCGCGGCAAATGCTTATGCGCTCATGGTTTTCTGCCTTTTGTATATTCCCTGCACCGCAACAATAGCCACAATCCACCGGGAATTAGGCAGTATAAAGCAGACATTGGGTATACTTCTCTTTCAGCTTTTAACTGCATGGAGCATAAGCTTCCTCGTATATCATATCGGACTTCTTTAATTGGGGACGGGGCTTTTTTAAAAAAACCCCGTCCCCAATTGCTACCTGCTACCGCTTTTCAAATATGGAATCTCAATCGGATCAATGGGATCAACCGGATTTTCAATCTCCCCATTAATTCGCCGCTTCCTCCATTTTAAAAGCGCTCCTCCTTTATTATAAAACCAGAATGAATAGACAAGAAGCTTATTCGCCTTTCCAATCTTATCCTTTGTCGTCTTATGGTACAGGATACCTCCCGCCTCTATCGGAGCCTTGCTGCGAATAAGTGCAATCAGCTCCGTTTCACAGGTAATTCGCTCCGGCAGAATCGTATAGCCGCTTCCGACACAGTCCGGTCTGTGGGAATCGCTTCCCCCGATTCCGGGCTTCTTATATTTTTCCGCCAGCTTAAATGCTCTTTCATTGGATGTCTCCGGCTCACAGGCATTGAAAACCTCAAAGAAATCAAATCTTTTAATAATCTCAGGCGACTTATAATACCGCTTTGTATTCGTAAAGCTCAAATATTTTTCTCCGCATGGATGTGCCGGCCCCAAAATACCGCCATGACGATGTACCACATCAATCAAAACGGCTACCGGAAGTCCCCTGAGCTCGAGAAGACGCATCTTTACTCCCTCCGGCATAATGCATATAATATGCCCGGCGTCGCATGTATCATACTCAATCCCTTTCAGAACTACAAAATCCTCATGCACTTTCCCTTTCATTTTATATTTCCAATGCCGATACCCTTTGTACGTGTCATGGTCCGTAATCAACATACCGTCAAATCCCTGCGATTTTAAGCCTGTAATATATTCCTCCAGACCTACCTTACTGTCAATGGAGCCTTCTCTTACATGGCAGTGCATATCCAGCTTCATGAAAAAGCCTCCTTCCTGCATTTTATATTATTCTTCCTCTTCATCCTCCTCAAGAACTGTTCTGGCCTTTTCTACCTCAGATTCTACCGAATCCTTTCCTTTTATCTCATCTGCATATATTTTTTCTTTCTTACCGACCTTTCTCGAATGCATCATAAACTGTGTAAGCATTCCGAGCACCGCAAGCACTGCCCCTGCCAGATACCCCATCCATGTCTGCCCGTAAAATCCTGCGGCCGTCAAAATCATCGGACCCGCTGCCATACCGCCGGATACCGCCGTTGCAATCACAACCACCGGTTCAACATAGATAACGGCCAAAACTGCCAGAATTAACGCGGCCCCGAGCACAATACATTTTACAATTATATCTCCTCCGGACGCAATTGAAAAAGACAATACTCCGGATATACCGAAAAATGATGCCAGCGTCACCAAAACAGCCGTAAAAACAAATAAAAACACACCCGGCTTATACAGATAGACTGTCATCGCCGCAAGCAAAACAGCACATACGAATATAATAACAACCGACGTTATTCCATTAGCTCCGGCTGCGGAAGAAACTGCAAAACCGGCTGCCGCACCTATGAGAAAGCCTGTAATCAAGACAAGAATTTTTGAAAGCTTCAATCCTAAAAAACAGATAAAAAGTCCTATAACTATCACAGCTGCTGCCGCCGTAGTTCCAAGCGAACCGGCCAGAAAAACAGAAGTCGGTCCATCGGCGCCTCCTATTATAGTCTTACCAAAGTTCATTACTTCATCCAGATTCATATGTATTTCTCCTTTTATCCCTTATCAATCCCACTGTAATTATACACCCACATACGAAAGCTGTCAAAATATCCTTTTTTCTTTAGTTCTTTAAAAAAGAACACCTCTTTCGAGATGTCCTTTTTCATTTCCGGTAATTTAAAATGCAACGGCTCCTGTATCCGTACCGTTAATGACATAATATACAGCCGCCTCTTCTGGTTTTATGTAAAGCTCCATAGACTTGATGTCCCCGACTTTCCTGCCTGATTTTGTCCACGCCTTTTTTACACTTGCAATCATGTCTTTCTCTTCTACCTGTTTTCCGTAATATTCAACAACTGCTTTTACTTTCATCTCCTTTTTTGCAACAGTTTTTTTAGCCGTCGTCTTTCCTGTCGCTTTTTTTTCAGATGTTGCTTTAGCAGCCGCTTTTTTTTCTTTTAGCATCTCAACTACTTTTTCTGGTGCGGAAGACTTTACCGGCTCAGCTTTCGCTGTCTCTGCGTTCACTGTTTCTGCCTTCACTGATGGTGTCTTTACAGCTCCGGTTTTCTTAATTCCTGTGTTTCCCTTTTTTATTGCCATGATAATTCCTCCTCAATACATATGTGACGGCTAACAGACTTTATTATAACACATTATCCCGGAAATGCAATTTTTATTTTGTGAATCTTTTGTCGGTTTTTGACAATAAAAATTGAAATCTGTTGTAAAAACTGCTATGATAGGAATACACAAATAATTAATAAGGAGGTACGGAGATGACAACTGAAGAAAAAACCGAAGAAAAAGCTGAAGAAATCCATACTTCGGAAAATATTCCTGCAGATGAAACACCGGCAGATGAAACACCGGCAGAAGCTTCTGAAAAACTCCCGGATACCGCCGCCCAGAAAGAGGGACAAAAAAAACAAAATCAACAGAACTATGACGAGGCTTACCGAGCGCTTTATACGGAAATCCTTGAGCATTTCCGCTCTTTCTCGCCATCCGAACAGATTGCCGGAAAAATTACCGAAGAGCATATCACCGAATATCTGGAAAGCAATCGGGGGGAGCGGCTTCAGGCATACAAGGAACGCCGCGAAAAACGCTTTCTCACTGTTCTCGGCCTTATTACAGTGCTTGCCGCAATTGTTCTGATTGTATGGTTCCTTAAAGACAATCCGGCTATACTGGTAAATATCCTGTATATTTTCGGCGGACTCGGAGCTTTTTTTATCTGGCGGCATCCGAACACAAAAAATGATAAAGATAAAAAAGAATAATTACCGGCAGGATTCTTTTTCTGAATCCTGCCTGCTTTTATCCGATAAATTCCAAAAGCATTCCCGCCAGAACACCGATTCCATATAAAAGCAGTACTATCCTGCAATTTTCCCTCCGGTTCCGATTCATTTTAAACAAGACAACCAATCCGGCGCCGGCGCCGGTACATAATCCCGCCACTACCGACGCAAAAGATATTACGTCTTTTAAATAAAGCTGTGCCAGCACCACTGACGCGGCACAGTTTGGAAGCAGTCCAATCATTGCGGAAATAACGGGCTGAAACCACGTATCACTTAAAAAATACTCGGATAGCCGCTCCATCCCCAAAAGCTGAATACACAGATTAAGCGCCGCTGTAAACGCAAACAAATAGAAAAAGATTTTTACCGAATGCCGGACCGCCGACATAAAAATCCCTTCTCCATGCTCATTGCAGCCGCAATCCACGCGCGGTTTTCTCTTGTCCTCAGACACGGTAATATACTTTTTCAGACAAAAGTCCGATATATATCCTGCTCCGACTGCAATCAGTATTTTCACCGCGAAAAGCGCAAGAATTTTTCTTCCCTGTCCTGGACATCCCAGCATAATTAAAACCGCTTCATCAGATGTTGCGATAAATACTGATAAAAGCGTTCCGGGAGAAATCATTCCGCCTGCATACAAATTCGCTGCCATAACAGAAAAACCGCACTGGGGAATGCATCCCAATACAGCGCCTGCTACCGGTCCCGCATCTCCTGTTTTCTGCATCAGCTTATGAATAATTCCTGTTGAATTACTCTCCAGCACTTCTATCAAAAAAAATGCCGCAAACAAGAACGGGAGCATTTTTAAAACATCCACTCCCGCATCCATCATCACATCTTTCACCAAGCCCTATCACCTAGCCATCAATCATAATCTTAATAATTTCCTCATTCGTTTCTTTCATTCCCTCTTTTCCAAGCCGTCCGATATTCCGTATTGTCGCCTCTACGCCTCGGGTAACAATCCCGTCACCGCCGCGGAATTCCTGACCTCTGATATACATATTATACCCAAGAATTCCCGCGTCAACCGAAGAAGCGATTTTTGCCGCACAGGACGCCTTTGCCCCGTCACATACAATTCCGGAAACAATCGCCAGGGCATTTACAACCGTATGAATAATTTCCTCATAACCGCCTCCGCACAGATACGCAATACCGGCGCCCGCTGCAGCGCCTGCGCTCACTGCTCCGCAATATGCCGACAGTCTTCCGATTCCCGTCTTTTGATGAATTGCAACAAGATTAGAAAGAGCAAGCGCACGATACATTTTTTCCTCTCCGGCATCAAGCTCCCTTGCATATTCTAATACCGGAACAGAACAGGTAATTCCCTGATTTCCGCTCCCGGAATTAATAATAACCGGAAGCTCACAGCCATTCATCCTGGCATCTGAGCCTGCCGCCGCTTTCGCTTTTGCCCTTGTACGGATATCGTCCCCGTATGTGTCCAGCAGCACGCTTCCGATATTGGCGCCGTAATCTCCCTTAAGCCCCTCCTCCGAAATGGCGGTATTATATGAAATCTGTCTGTCGAGAATCTCTTTCACATCCGCCACATCCATAATCCGGCAGAATTCCCAGATATCCTCCATATTCAGGATACTTCTGTCTGTCAGGCCCTCCTCGCTTTCGCCCTGAACCTCTGTCTTTTCAAGAATCTCCCCGTTCTTCTCTATAAGAACAATATTCGTATGGTAATTAGCTATCCGTACCTTTGCGTATTCTTTCCCCTTAGAAACCGTAATAATGATATCAAATGTAATCCCGTTGTCCACATGCTCCACGATAATTTCAGCCTCGGAGAGAAATTCCCGCATCCGCTGTATCTCATCCTTTGATACTTCCGCGATAACCTCCAGCTCTTTTTCTGTCTTTCCGGCCACAATTCCGGCTGCCGCTGCCGCCGGGATTCCTTTCAGATAGTCGGTATTCGGCACGATTACACTCTTTACATTTTTAATAATGCTCCCGCTGGCCTCTACGTACACCTTATCCGGCATCTGCCCCAGCACCTCTCTGGCTTTAGCCGCCGCATACGCAAGGGCTATCGGCTCCGTACATCCCATTGCAGGCACCAGCTCCTCCTCAAGAATCTTTACATATTTTCGATAATTCTCATCTTCTCTTTTCACCGTTTCTCCTCCCAATATCATATCTGTATTTTCTTTTATTTCATCCTGTAAATGGTCTCCAGGATATCAACTGTCCGCGTAATTCCAAGACGGCTCACATTAAAAAGCATCTCATGAGAATCAATATCTCCCCAGTAAAGCCCCGTATGAGACTCATAATAATATCTTCTCTCTCTGTCAATCCTCTTAATCTTATCTTCCGCTTTGCGCTCCGACAAATCATATCTTTTCGCTATACGTGCAATCCTGTCATCCATATCCGCACAGATAAATATATTAATACATTCCGCACAGTCTTTCAAGACAAAATCCGCGCAGCGGCCTACAAATACACAGGGGCCTCTCCCTGCAAGCTTACGGATAATTTCTGTCTGAAGCTCATATACCTGTTCACTCAGCGGCTTTGTATACTCTTCATTTTTTATTGACGATGAATACTCCATCTGGGACAGCACAAACCCTTTCAAAAAACTGTTCAGCATTGTCTCATCCACCGCCTGAGCCGTTTCTTCTCTGATGTCCAGCTTTTTTGCAACCATTCTCACAAGATTATTATCATACAGCGGAATATCTAAGCGCGTTGCAAGCAGATTCCCAATCTCATGACCTCCGCTTCCAAATTCTCTTCCAATCGTGACAATCCTGTTTTTCATCATATGAATCCCTCCCTCACAATCTATTGCCGCATAACTCTTATTATCATTATAACGCATCCTAAATATTTTTCACACTAAAATATAAGAACCTTTTCGTTTTTTTGCGAAAAGGTTCTTATATTATTATCTGTAATTATAACGACCGACGGATTTGTTTAAATGCTCTTTCATCGCCTCTGCCGCTCCTTCTGAATCTCTTGCCAGAATCAGGCCGTAAATTTTCTGATGCTCATCATAGATTTCCTGAAGCTGCTTTTCATCCACCATACCGCTGCTGCTGACATGGCGCATAAGATTGCTGATTGTCTGAATCAAACTGTAAATCACCTGATTGCCGGAGCATTCTGCAATGCAGACATGAAATTCCAAATCTGCACTCAGAAATTCCTTAAAATCTTTTTCCACATAGGCCTTATGGATCCTGTGGGAAATATCATAAAGTCTGTTCAGGCACTCCTCGTCCGTACACCTTGATGCAAGATATGCCGCCTTTATCTCCATCAGATTACGCACCTCGACAATACTGTCAACCTGACTTCCATTCAGAAACAGGGACCAGGACAGAGGAATAATGAAAAAATTCGCCTCATTATTACTGATATAAGTCCCCTGTCCGGGACGGATATCAATCATCCCCAGAACGTCAAGAACTTTAAGCGCTTCTCTTATGGCAGAGCGGCCCACGCCAAGCTTTGCCGCCAGTACCCGATCCGATTCTATCTTATCGCCTTTTTTCAGCCGTTTTTCAAACAGCTGTTCCGCAAAATACATCGTCAAACGGTTAATAAGCTGATTGATATTTCCTTTCTTCACACTGGCACCTGCAATCTCCCTGCCTGCGTCGTCGGGAAGCAGCATATAAATCTTCTCCGCAAACTCTTCTGACGGCATGGAGAACAGCATGGAATCAATCCCAAGACTTTCCGATACGGTAAGAATTACCTCGTTCAGTCTTGGTCCGTCCTTTGCCTCCAGATTTGAAAGCGTTGCAATACTCATGGACGGCGTACCGTCCGGCGCGGACAAAAACCGCGCAATAAAATCCTTTTGCGTAAGGCGGAGCGCCCTCCTTAATAACCGAAGATTATCTTTTTTGTGTACTGGATTTAATTGTGTCATATATCTCTCCGTTTCCTAACCGCCTGTTGTCTGCCATTTCCCGGACGAAACCGGATGGACTGTTATTTAGCAAGAAGCTCCTTTGCAAGCTCTGTCATAATAACCGATGCCTTTGCAAAATCACTGTACTTCGTAAACTCAACCGGACAGTGGCTTCTTCCGTCCTTACTCGGGACAAACAGCATAACTGTCGGAATCACCTGACCGATTTCAAGCGCATCATGCCCCGCACCGCTCGGAAGACGTTTATAGCTGTAGCCTTTTGCCTTACAGCTCTCTTCCATAGAATTAAGCATCTCTTCAGATAACCATACCGGCGTAATTACAAGCTTTGTATCAATCTCATAGCTTCCGCCCATCTCTGCAACCTCTCTGTCAAGAGCCGCACGGATCCTGTTTGCAATATCATTGATATTATCATTATTTTTGGAACGAATGTCAACTGTAAATTCTACTTTTTCAGCAACAATATTCATTCCTCCCGGAGTCGTACGGATAAATCCGGTAGTGGCAACCGTTCCGTCGGCTTTTTCACGCGCCCAGTCCGGAATCCTGGAGATTACCTTTGTTGCCGCGTCTACTGCATCCATACGCATATCCATAGGCGTCGTTCCTGCATGGTCGGATCTTCCGTGAACCGTTACCATATAACGCTGAATTCCGACAATACAATCTACAAGTCCAAGCTCAATATTCTCCGCGTCAAGAACCGGTCCCTGCTCAATATGTAACTCAAGGAATCTGCCAATTTTTGACACGTCCCATTTCGCATCCTCAATTTTTTCCGGGTCAAGTCCGTATTCTTTCATTGCGTCATAAATTGTAACTCCGTTGGTATCCGCAAAGTTTTTACAATATTCTACGTCTCTGTTCCCAAGCATTGCACCGGAACCGAAATATCCTGTTCCAAAACGCATACCCTCTTCATCACAGAAGCCGACTGCAACAAAATCTCTCTTCGGAGTAAATCCTTCTTCCCTGAGCTGTCTTGCGACCTCAATCGCACATACGGCACCCGCGATACCGTCAAAATCTCCTCCGTTTATTACAGAGTCAAAATGGGAGCCCATCATTACACACGGCGCATCGGAATCCAATCCTTTCATAACACCGATAACATTGCCTGCAGCGTCCTCTCTTACCTCAAGACCTGCTTCCTCCATAATCTTCTTTAAGTAATTTACCGCTCCTCTCGCCTCCGGAGTAAAGGGAAGTCTCGTACATCCTTCTCCCGGTGTCGCCGTAAACTGCTTAAGACTCTCCAAATCTTTCGCAATTCTCCCTGTAATTTCTTCAATTGCCATAGTAAATCTCTCCTTTCGTTTGATTTTTATTTTAATTCTTTGGCTTTAGTATAAAAGTTTTTACCGGCGAATACAACATTGCAGCCACCATAATTACAAATCCGGCCATACAAATCGTATCGTTCGCTGTATTCAAGCCCGCCAGAATAATAAAAAATGCAACCATAATCACAACAAACGCAATTGTAAGCCCGCCTTCCTTTGTTTTAAAAAAGCTTTTCTTCTCCATATTATCAGATTCTCCTATCCTTAATGGAACTACATTCCTACCAGCACGAAAAGAATCGCGCCAATGACAATCGTTGTCGGTACCGTAAGTGAAATAATTTTCTTAAGAACCTCGCCTTCTCTTCCCAAAATACTCGCCGTCGTGGTTCCGAGAATAATTTTACTTGGGCTTACCGCACTTCCGATTGCCCCTCCTGCGGATTGCGCTCCCAGTATTGCCGACGAATTAACCCCAAGAAGATTCGCCGTTGTCATCTGGAAGCCTCCGAACAGAATATTGGAGCTCATATTGCTTCCTGTCATAAAGGTTCCGAGAAGTCCTACAAACGGCGCCAGAATTACATATATCTTACCGAGAACCTTTGCGATCCCATTCGCAAGTACAACCGTCTGTCCGGTTCCGTCCATAATCTTCGACATAATTACCAGACCGATAACTGCAATACCCGACGGCATCGTCATGGAAATCGATTTTATAAATATTCTTTTTACACCGCCGTCTCCAATCCATCCATGCTTTTTATAGTAAAGAAGTCCGATAATAGCCGATATAAACAGAAACATGCTGGCATGGGTGAACGGTGTAAACGGTGAAAAGCTCTCCACTGCGGCATTCACATATCCATATCCTGTCGAGGTTTCCGGAAATGCCAGACCAAAGGATATTTTCCCTAAAACTGCATTAATCGGTTTTACGAGAAGCACAATCAGGGTAAGCGCCGAAAGCAGAAAATACGGTACGAACGCCTGAACAAGACTCATATCCGCGGGCGCCTCGCTGCCTGCTGCCTGCCCTGTAAACTCGCGGTTCATAATCGGACTGTCTGAAATACTCCATTCCTCGTTATACATCTTCGTTCTTCCCAGCAAAAGAATCACAATCAGAGAAACGCATGCCGGTACAAAACAGCAGATGGTTGTGTTCACCTGACTTAAAAGAAGCTCCCCGCCTCCCTGAATCACTGCCATCAGCACTACTGCCGGAAGCCCTTTCTTAAGAGCCTTTCCTTTGCCGTAAAACCAGCAGGTCGCAAAGCCGCCGATCGCATTCCAAAACCAGATGAACGCTGTCGTCCAAAGTGCGGTTACAAGATATTCCTTACTGCCTGCCGAAAGCCCCGCCGACATAGCAAGGGAATCCCACGCCGCTCCAAGCGTGCCAAAAGTATTTCCCCACGCCTGGCCGAGAAGCGGGATAATAACCGCCCATAACGGTTTCACACCGATGCCGATAAGAAGCGGCGCCCCTACGGCGACCGGAACGCCAAAGCCCGTAATCCCCTGCAGAAAGCTTTCAAAAATCCAGCCCATTGCAAGCACTAAAAGAAGCTCATTCGGAAGAAGCTTCCTCATTCCGTTACGGATTACAAGAAAGGCTTTTGCCTCGTCGCCCACCTGATACATTAAAATTGCCGTCCAGACAATAATTAAAATAATTAACGCATTCCAGACTCCTTTGGCGCTCTCGGCCGCAATCAGTCTGATATCCGCCTTAAAGAAAGCAAGACCTGTAACAATTGTAATCAAAAGACCAATCGGTGCAGCCTCCGTTGCTCCCCAGTTAAACTTTATCATTAAAATTAATAATGCGATAATAGGCAGAAACGCCATTATCCACATAAACGGATTAATTGGTATATTCATGTTCCATCTCCTAAAATAGTCATATGTAGGTCACGACTCCCGTGTCAATAAACACGCTTCGAGGCTTACATTTCTCATGCGGACAGGCCAAGCCAGCGCCCTCTAATGCCTGCTTAGAGAAATATAAGCCCCAAAACGCCTGTTTGTTGAAACATTGGTATTACATGATGCTGGGGTCAAAACATAGTGTTTTCTATGTTTGATACTCTGCAAG
>CAMNRH010000022.1 GCA_946552115.1 uncultured Lachnospiraceae bacterium | reverse complement strand
CGTTTTTTTTTTTCTCAAAAACTTTCCTGTTGGTGTGGGGGGGGGGGGGTTTGTTTTTATTTTTTTCTTTCTTTTTTTTTTTGGTGGTGTTTTTTTTTTTTAAAACCCCCCCCCCCCCCCCGACTGGCTTAAAACCGGAAGTCTCTCCGGTTGTTTTCACGTATCAGCTTCAGATTTTCGAGTACGACTGTCCGGGCTTTTTCATTCGGGACGTTAAGTACTTCTTTATCTATGATTTTTTCTCCGGCTGCGCGTGTGGCAGGGGAGGCGTAATCCATCAGATATTCCTGAAGGGTCATCAGTGCATTCGGGTGGCAGCAGTTTTGAATTTGACCGCTTTTACATAAGGACATAAACCGGTCCCCGGTTCTGCCCTCGCGGTAGCATGCGGTACAAAAGCTTGGAATATAGTCCATTTCCATAAGCCAGCGGACGACCTCATCCAATGTACGGCTGTCGATGACATCAAACTGCTCGGATTTTTCATTCTCCGGCTCCGGCTCACAGTAGCCGCCTACGCTTGTTCTGGAGCCTCCGCTGATTTGGGAGATACCGAGGTGAAGAACACGTTCGCGGACGTTCTGACTTTCTCTTGTGGATATAATCATACCGGTATATGGCACGGCGATTCGGATACATGCCACGATTTTGGCAAAGGTATCGTCGTCAATACCGTTTGTAAATGAGTCCGCATCGATATCATCGGCGTTGCGGAGTCTTGGAACGCTGATGGTATGGGGGCCTACGCCGAAAGCAGCCTCTAAGTGCTCCGCGTGCATAAGAAGTCCCGCGAACTCGTAGCGGTATTTGTCAAGCCCGAATAAGACTCCGATGCCGACGTCGTCAATGCCGCCCTCTATTGCCCTGTCCATTGCCTCTGTGTGATAGTCATAATCGTGCTTTGGCCCGGTTGGATGAAGAGAAAGATAGCTTTCCTTATGGTAGGTTTCCTGAAATAATATGTAGGTTCCAACCTCAGCCTCCTTAAGGAGACGGTAATTGTCTATAGTTGTGGCCGCGATATTGATATTGACGCGGCGGATAGCTCCGTTCTTATGCTTAATGCTGTAAATCGTTTTGATGGAATCCAGATAGTATTCCATTGTATTGTGAACAGGGTCTTCTCCTGCCTCTAATGCCAGCCTTTTGTGGCCCATATCCTGAAGGGCGATGACCTCGCGCCGGATATCCTCCTGAGAAAGCTTTTTGCGTGGAATATGCCTGTTTTTTAAATGGTACGGACAATAGGTACAGCCGTTGATACAGTAGTTGGACAGATAGAGCGGTGCAAAAAGGACAATGCGGTTCCCGTAAAAATCCTTTTTAATCTGTTCTGCGAGACGGAAGATTTTTTCGTTGAGATTGTCATCCTGACAGGCAAGAAGAACAGACGCCTCCCGGTGGGACAGCCCTTTTTGAAGCGCGGCTTTTTCAATCAATGCTTCAATCAGCGGAATATTGTTTTTGTTTTCGTCTGCATAGGATAAGGTGTCAAGAATTTCTTCGTGATTGATAAAATCCTCCGCGTGTTTTGAGTTTACGTCATACATGTTTATAAAACCTCCTTTTGTAGTATTACATTGTAGTATTACAGTATTCATGCTGCAGTACCTGTAATGTATCATGTAGTTCCCTAATGTATATTTATATTTTAGAATCTCCCCGTGCGGTTACGATGCGGCAGCCGGTGGAGGCGATTCGTTTTTCCAGGTGTGTTCTGCATTCTGCCGCCTCGTCCCCGGTACATATTTTGTTGTCATACAGGCTGTAGTCCCTGCGGACACCGGCCGGCGATAAATTGGGCATTACCACATTGGCGCCTGCGAGGATTCCGAGCTCCCGCCCGTTTCCGGCAATCGTTCCAAGAGCTGTTGTGGCAGGCAGCAGAACCTTAGGAAGCATCAGTCTTAAAAGCCCCAGCATAAAAAGAGTAAGCTCAAGCGTTCCGGCAGGCTCGCCGGAAAACGGCGTATCATGATGCGGAATAAACGGGCCGATGCCTGCCATATGCGGATTCAGCCGTTTTATAAACAGCATATCCTCCGCCAGATGTTCTGCCGTCTGGTGCGGGGAACCGACCATAAAGCCGGTGCCGGTCTGGTAACCGATTTTTTTTAGATTCCACAGGCATTCCTGACGCGTCTCCGCGCAGAGCGCGGGGGGATGGAGACTTTTATAATGTGAAAAATCAGCGGTTTCGTGTCTCAACAGATATCGGTCCGCCCCGGCATCGAAAAAGCGTTTGTAGCTCTCGAAAGATTTTTCGCCGATAGACAGAGTAAGGGCACAGTCAGGATATTGTCTTTTAATTAAATGAATCAGATGAACCATGCGCTCATCCGTATAATATCCGTCCTCGCCGCCCTGCAGCACAAAGGTACGGAAACCGAGGGAATAGCCGGTGCGGCAGCAGGACAGAATATCCTCTTCACTTAGCCGGTAACGGCGAGCATGGGAATTGCTCTTCCTGATCCCGCAGTAGAGGCAGTCGTTTCTGCAGTAATTAGTGAATTCAATTAATCCGCGGATATAGACGTCTGTTCCGTAATACCGTTTTCTTTCCTCTCTGGCAAGCAGGAATAAATACTCGGAAAGCTCGGGAGTCCTGCCGGATATAAGGGCAGTCCATTCTTCTTTTAAGAGGCTTCTCTCTTTATGTAATTTGTCAATGAGTTGTTGTAATTCCATGTGGTTTTTCATAGTATACCGTCCATAAATAAAAAAATCCTGACCCATGCGGCGTCAGGACATCAAAAAAGCAGGTGGAATAATTCCGGCATGCTTTTCTGATATAATCTGTACGCCTTTTCACGCAGGGAGATAACCTTTGTGATTAGAACGTTTTTTATTGTAGTACATTCTATCATATTTATGGCAAAGTTACAATTAAAAATGTATTAAAAGGGTACGGTTGACAGCTTTTCTCCAAAAAGCTTATACTGAATACAGTCATTTGCGGTTGAATAAAAAAGGAAAAGAGGAATTACAGATGTCAGGGGTGCAAAATAAAGCGGAGTATGTCATACATAATTTTAAACCGATTTACGACGGCCGTTCACGGGTTCTCATGCTCGGTACGATGCCGTCGCCGAAATCAAGAGAGACCGGATTTTATTACGGGCATCCGCGCAACCGTTTTTGGAAAGTAATATCGGATGTGTGCGGGGAAGAGCTGCCCGGGACAAGGGCGGATAAGATAGCCTTTGCACTTCGGAATCACATTGCCGTATGGGATGTGCTGGCCGGATGTGAAATCAGGGGTGCGGACGACAGCAGTATCCGGAATCCCATTCCCAACGATATGAGAAAGATTTTAAGGACGGCGGATATACAGGCAGTATTTGCGACAGGGACAAAGGCCGCACAGCTATATAAGCGGTATTGTTATCTGAAAACCGGGATGGAGGCGGTTACACTTCCCTCGACCAGCCCGGCAAATTGTACGGTATCCTACGAGGAGCTGTACCAGGCGTATTCTGTAATCAGACAGTATTTGTAAAAGCTTACGTGAAAGGAGCGGTTTTGACTTGGCGGAGAATTTAATATTTAGCTTAAATGCAACGGTTCCGGTATTTCTTCTAATGATATTGGGGCTTTTCCTGCGGAAAATAGGATGGATAGATGATAATTTCGCGGATAAGATGAATCGGTTTGTATTCCGGGTTCCTCTGCCGCTTGTTTTATTCCATGATTTGGCGGCGATAGATTTTGCGGAAGCATGGAATACAAAATTCGTAGTATTCTGTTTTGTTGTGACGATTTTAAGTATCGGGGCAGCGGCAGGGCTCTCCTGTATCTGGAAAGAGAAAGCAATAAGAGGGGAATTTATACAGGCCTCTTACAGAAGCAGTGCGGCGCTTCTTGGTATTGCATTTATCCAGAATATTTACGGCACTGCGGGGATGGCGCCGCTTATGATTATCGGAAGCGTGCCGCTTTATAATATTATGGCGGTGCTCGTACTGTCATTGCCAGACGGCGAAGAAAAGAGCCGCGGCGGCAAAGTGCTAAAAGGGACATTGAAGGGTATTGTAACGAATCCGATTATTCTGGGAATAGCGGCGGGACTTATCTGGTCGGCGCTTAAGCTTCCGCTTCCTTACATTATGGATAAAGCGGCAGGGAATGTTGCAGGGACGGCAACACCGCTGGGCCTTATGGCTATGGGAGCCTCCTTTGATTTCAGGAAAGCATCTGCGAAGCTCGGGCCCTCCGTTACGGCAGCCTTTATAAAGCTTGTAGGCTTTTGTGCCCTGTTTCTTCCGGCGGCGGTCTATATGGGCTTTCGGAGGGAGGAGCTGGTGGCAATTCTGGTTATGCTTGGCTCCGCAACGACGGTAACCAGCTTTGTAATGGCAAAAAATATGGGACATGACGGCGTATTGTCCTCGGGAGTAGTTATGCTTACAACGCTTTTCAGCGCTTTCACTCTGACAGGCTGGCTGTACGTGTTAAAGAGCATGGGACTGGTATAGCGGAACGCCTCCCTCTTTTTTCATAACAAAACACGGAACCCTTTCTGGTATATTCAGAACGCACCTCGTAATTGACAAATGTTAAGGGTATGTTATGATAACGGAAAACAGGAGGTAGAAGTTAATGGTACGTAAGTATGTGTTTGGAAAGCCCTTTGAGACGGAGGCCGTGGTAAAGGATTCTCCCGCGGAAAAGGGACTTCCGGAGATTGGACGCATATCCGGTGAGAACGGATTTTTATTTTCTTATATCATGGGTGAAAACGATATTGTATATGGATTAGGAGAGGCGAACAGAGGTATCAATAAAAGAGGCTTCCGTTATATCAGCGACTGCACGGACGACCCGATTCATACGGAGGATAAGAGCTCTCTTTACGGAGCGCATAATTTTATTGTTGTGTCGGGTGAGAAAGCTTTCGGGTTATTTTTCGATTATCCGGGCAGAATCATCTTTGATATCGGCTATACAAAAGCAAAGCTCCTTTCCGTAAGCTGTGAAAATGCAGATTTATATCTGTATGTGATAGACGGGGAAAATGCTTATGACATTGTAAAACAGTTCAGGAAAATAATCGGGAGAAGCTATATTCCGCCGAAGTTTGCGTTCGGATTCGGGCAGAGCCGCTGGGGCTATAGAACGAAAGAAGATTTTCGAAAGGTTTTAAAGGGATACCGGGACAATCATATTCCGCTGGATATGATTTACATGGACATTGATTACATGCAGGATTATAAGGATTTTACGGTAAATGAGGAGAATTTTCCGGATTTTTCCGAATTTGTCCGTGAGATGAAGGAAGAGAGCGTGCGCCTCATTCCGATCATAGATGCGGGCGTTAAGATTGAAAAGGGTTATCCTGTATATGAGGAAGGCGTAGAAAAGGGTTATTTTTGCAAACGGGAGGACGGAACTGATTTTACAGCGGCCGTATGGCCGGGATATACGCATTTTCCGGATGTTCTTCGCAAAGAAGCAAGAGAGTGGTTCGGAGAGCATTATCGATTTTTAATTGAGCAGGGCATTGAAGGCTTCTGGAATGATATGAATGAACCGGCAATTTTCTATTCCGCGGAGGGAATCGGGGAGCTTAAGGCCTATCTTGGAAAATGTATGGAAAAGGATGAAAGGATAGAACCGTGGGAGCTGGGTGATAAGGTTAAGAAGCTTGCGAACAGTCCGGAGGATTACAGACGGTTTTATCATGTGGTTGACGGAAAAAGGATACAGCATGATAAGGTACACAATCTTTTCGGTTATAATATGACAAGGGCGGCAGGAGAGGCTTTTGAAAAAATAGCCCCGGATAAGCGGTTTTTGATGTTTTCCCGTTCCTCCTATATAGGGATGCACCGTTATGGCGGAATATGGACGGGGGATAATAAATCATGGTGGTCCCATCTTCTTTTGAATCTTAAGATGATGCCGTCTTTAAATATGTGCGGATTTTTGTATTCCGGTGCGGATTTGGGAGGCTTCGGCGAGGACGCTACAAGGGATTTGGTGCTTCGCTGGCTGGCACTTGGGGTGTTTACTCCGCTTATGAGAAATCATGCGGCTGTCGGAACGAGGGAACAGGAGCCGTATCAGTTTGAGGATATAGACGATTTCCGCGGAATCATTGAGACAAGATACCGTCTGATACCTTATATTTACAGTGAGTATATGAAAGCGGCGTTAAACGACGATATGTATTTTAAGCCGTTGGCGTTTGAATATCCGGAGGACTCCTTTGCCGCACAGGTAGAGGATCAGCTGATGGTAGGAAACGAGATTATGATTGCTCCGGTATATACGCAGAATGCAAACGGACGCTATGTATACCTGCCGGAGGAAATGATGCTTGTGAAATTTTCGAAGGATAACCGCTATACGAAAGAGGTTCTGAAAAAGGGGCATCATTATGTGGAGACAGCGCTTTCAGAGGTACCGGTTTTTATACGGAAAGGAAAATGTATTCCGATTGTAAAGGCGGCGGAATGCGTGGAAAAGCTTGACACAGAGCAGATAGAGTATCTCGGCTATGAGGGAGCGCAGTATACGCTCTATGAGGATGACGGGATTCATAAGAGCTATGAAAGATAAAAATTGCCCGGGCGGAGTTTTACTCCGTCAGGGCAATCATTGCATGAGCCAGTATTTTAACATCAAGTATGAAATCATCAATATCTATATATTCGTCCGGCATATGCATGACACTTCCCTTATCGGGGAATTCGATGCCGAATGCAACGGCGTTCGGAAGCTTGCGCGCATAGGTGCCGCCGCCGATTTTTAACGGCGGTCTGTTATCTCCGGTAAATTTCCTATAAACTTTAAGCAGCTTTGCAACAAGCTCACTGTCCTCGGGTACGTAAAGGCCGTCTACAAACTTTGTTTTGCTTCCGCAGATAATGCCGCTTCCTTCTATTTTTCGGTTGATATGGTCTTCAATTTTCTTTCGTGTAACGCTGAGAGGCGCACGAATATCAATCTGCATCTCGAAGCCGTCCTTAGTCCAGTGCATAACGCCTGCGTTGAGGGTCAGGGCGCCGGATTCATCTTCACAGGCAAGCCCCAGCGCTTCCCCGTTATATTCCAGCCGAAACATATCATATAAAAGATCTGTGATTTTACGGTCCTCCTCCTTTAAGGGGAGATGTGTCAGCAGATAGAATAAAGCCTGCAGCGCATTTTTCCCGCTTTCCGGATGTGATGAGTGGCTTGCCTTTCCGTATACCTCGATTCTTGTCCCGTCCGCTGTATCAAAAAGTGTGTAGTCAAAGCCGATTTTTTTCATGGGTTCCGTTACTCTTGCTTCAACCTCCGATTTTTTAAAGGGCACTGTAGCTGTGGCAAGAGGCGGTACGACATTTACCCGTTCTCCGCATTGGATTGTAATGTCAGAAGAAAAAGCACATTCATAGTATGCGTGAAAAATATTCTTTTCTGAGTTTACAAGGGGGTAATCGCCGTCCGGCGAAAAGCTGAGCGCAGGAATCTGCTCTGTTTTCAGATAACGGTCAATGCATGTAAGACCGCTTTCCTCGTCACATCCCATAATCAGGCGGATTCTTCTGTTTAGAGGAATCTTACACTCCTTTAAGGCCAGCATTGCAAAAAATGCTGCCATTGTGGGCCCTTTGTCATCCATTGCCCCGCGTCCGTAGATTCTGCCGTCTTTTATCGTGCCGCCGAACGGCTCAAAGCTCCATCCCTCTCCTGCAGGGACGACGTCCAGATGCGTCAGTACGCCGAGCAGCTCTTCGCCCCCGGATCCGGAATCAATAAAGCCCGCATAGCCGTCAAGATTTTTTGTGTCAAATCCATGCTGCCGCCCTAAAGAAAGCATATAATCCAGAGCATCGGCAATTCCCTTTCCAAAAGGCTTTTTTTCAGAGACAGGAGCAGCTTTTACACTTGGAAACCTAAGTAAAGAGCAGCAGCTGTCAATCATGTCATTTTTATGTAAATCAATCCAATCGTTAACCTGTCGGTTCATGAAAATCATTCTCCTTTAAAGACTGTTATTTTTGATATGTTTTGTAAATAGCTTAATGTCGTATTGCAGCATATCGTGATAGCTTTTTGAAATCATATCTATATTCTTCTGACGAAGCCCCCTTACAATATCCCGGTGGTACTGAATACTTTGATTGCCGTCCGGAAGCCCTCCGAACTGCGACCAGTATTTATCCAGGGTTATCAGTATGTCTGTAATCATGTTTTTAAGTGTTGAATTGGGCGACAATTCATAGAGATATTTGTGGAATTGCAAATCTGTTTCATGGAATATGGTACCGGCCGTCCCGCTGCAATCCATTGCTTCAATAAAGGAATCTAATTTGGCGAGCTGTTCTTCTGTGATTACATCGATCAGCTTGCCTGTAAGTAAGATTTCCAATGCGGTTTTTATTTCCAGGGTTTCCTGATAATTCAGCTGTGTAAATTGTAAAGAGACAGAACGATCGGAATAGTCGCATGCAATAAAGGAGCCGATTCCCGTATGGACGGTAATGATCCCCTGTGTTTCCAGGAAGCGCAGCGCCTCCCGGACCGAATTCCGGCTGGTTTTTAACGAATCGCTTAAAACCCGCTCGCTGGGAAGCTTGTCCCCGACAATTAAATTTTCTTTTTTTATGTATTCCATGATTGTATCCGCAATCTGTATATAAAGTACCTGCTTACTGTTTTTTGTGAATGGGGCCAGCATATAAATATCACCTCCACATTCAGTATAAATGATAAAACATATATTTGCAACAGATACTAATAATTGGAATTATGAAAAATAGTTAATTATATTGACAAAAATAACTGTAAAGAGTAGAATAGCATAAAAGAAACGTGGTAGTACCAGTCGAACCATTATAAATAATAGATAAAATATGGAAAAAAACTGGGAAAAAATAGTGCGGAATATCTAGCAAAAATTATATGTTAGTATGCACCTTTCAGAAAGGAGAGTGGATATGACAAAGTATATCTTAAAACGCTGTGTTTCTATTATTGTTACATTGTTTTTAGTCTGTACCATTACATTCATTATGATGAAAGCAGTGCCGGGAGGCCCTTTTACGACAGAGAAAAATCTGCCGCAGAATGTATTGGATGCGCTGGAGGCAAAATATCATCTGACAGACCCGCTGTGGAAACAGTATGTGGATTATGTTAAGGGCGCCGCAACCTTTGATTTCGGCCCATCCTTTAAAAAGGACGGCGTTATGGTGTCGGACATGCTGGCGCAGAGCTTTCCGGTATCGGCAAAGCTTGGGCTTGTAGCTCTTATCATTGTCATTCTTCTGGGGATTCCGTTTGGAATCCTTGCCGCTTTAAAGCAGAATAAGCTGCCGGATTATTTAGCCACGATATTTGCAACTCTGGGAATTGCAATCCCGACCTTTGTATTGGGGACCTTAATTTTGTATGTGTTTGGCTCCAGGCTGGGGTGGATACCGACGCATGGGTTAGACTCATGGAAGTGCTATATCGGCCCGTCGATTTCTCTTGCAGGTTTTTCCCTTGCCTATGTTTTGCGTCTTACGCGTTCCAGTATGCTCGGGGTATGCGGTCAGGATTATATAAGGACCGCAAGGGCGAAAGGGCTTCCGGAGAGAACCGTTATTTTCAAGCATGCCCTGAAAAACGCATTAATTCCGGTTGTTACATATATTGGCCCGATGACGGCGGGCATTATGACAGGCTCTTTTGTAACGGAGAAGATATTTGCAATTCCCGGAATGGGAAAATTTTACGTGGAGGCCATTAATAACCGTGATTATACAGTAATTATGGGGACGACGATGTTTTATGCGGCGATTGCCGCGGTCATGATTCTGGCGGTAGACATTGCTTATGCATGTCTGGACCCGCGTATTAAGTTTCAGGATTAATGGAGGACGGGATGGAAAATACAGAAAGACAGATCACACAAAAGGATATAGAAAGAGTTCATTTCACAAACAAGGAATCGCAGGACATTACACGTCCCAGCCTGACCTATTGGCAGGACGTGAAAAGACGGTTTTTGAAAAATAAGCTGGCGATTTTGGGAAGCGTAATTATTATCTTGATGGTGCTTTTTGCGTTATTTGGATACCTGCTTACCTCTCAGAATTATTACAGGCAGGATTTGACGATGACCAATCTTCCGCCAAGACTTGAATGTTATTATCTGGATGACGAGACCTTATTATATGTGAATTCCGAATACAGTCTTTATACGCTTGACAATGACGGAACAGTCCGGGAAAGATTGGAACCGGCAGAGGAAAACCAGATGATGCGCGAGAAAACATACGAGGTCAACGGGCAGAAAGTGGTTTTAAATTATAAGGGCGCCGCTCAGGCTGCAAAAGCAAGAAAACAGGGAGATATGCAGCTCGCAAATTCGATTGACACTTTTACGCTTGATATCGGCGGAAAGACTCCGGAAATGCAGAAGGTGTGGAATAAAACCTACCGTCTGGGAACAGATTATCTGGGAAGGGATATGCTGGCGAGGCTTGTCTACGGAGCCAGAATATCCATTCTTGTAGCGCTTATTGCCACCTTTGCACAGTTCTGCATCGGAGTTCTTTACGGAGGAGTCGCAGGATATTTAGGCGGAAGAGTGGATAATATTATGATGCGTATTGTAGACATTATCAGTACGGTGCCGCTTACGCTCTATGTAGTTCTTCTTATGGTTGTTATGGGGCCTGGAATTAAAACGATTATTATTGCTCTTGGTTCTGTTTACTGGGTAGACATGGCAAGACAGGTGCGGGGGCAGGTCTTAAATATTAAACAGCAGGAATTTGTTCTTGCCGCGCGGACAATCGGAGCATCTGCAAAGAGAATTATGCTCAGACATCTGATCCCGAACTCTATGAGTACCATTATTGTAACCCTGACGATGAATATACCGAGTGCAATTTTCACGGAATCATTCCTGTCCTTTATCGGACTTGGAATCAGTGCTCCGGCGGCTTCATGGGGAACGCTGGCGAGCGACGCTCTGGGCGGACTGAGAAGCTATCCGTATCAGCTGCTTCTGCCTTCCCTGTGTATCTGCCTCACAGTATTAGGCTTTAACTTTTTGGGAGACGGCTTACGTGATGCACTGGACCCGAAACTGAGAAAGTAGCTTAAGGAGAATAAATATGAACGATACAATATTACAGGTGAATAACCTTGAAGTTTCCTTTTTTACACATGTGGGGGAGGTCCGTGCGGTCAGAGACGTCACTTTCTCCGTAGAAAAGGGTGAAATACTGGGAATCGTGGGAGAATCCGGAAGCGGAAAAAGTACGGTGCTTCTGGCGATTATGTCGCTTCTTCAGCATCCCGGAAAGATTAAAGCAGGTGAGATTTTATTTGAAAATGAGGATTTGGCGAAAAAATCCAACCGGGAAATGCAGCATATAAGAGGAAGAAAGATTTCCATGATTTTCCAGGATCCCATGTCCTCATTAAATCCGGTATTTACAGTGGGAAATCAAATTGCAGAGACAATTATCACACACGAGCATGTCTCCAGAAGCGAGGCCAATAAAAGAGTGCTCGAGCTGTTGGAGCTGGTTAGAATTCCGTCTGCAAAAACACGTATTAACAGCTATCCTCATGAGTTTTCAGGAGGCATGCGTCAGAGGGCGATGATTGCGCTCGCCCTTGCATGCTCTCCGCAGATGCTTTTGGCCGATGAGCCGACGACGGCTCTGGATGTAACCATCCAGGCGCAGATGATGGATTTATTAAGGGATATACGAAAAGAAACGAATACGACGATTATTTTGGTAACCCATGATTTGGGCGTTGTATCTGAGATGTGCGACAGAGTACAGGTCATGTACGGAGGCAGACTGATGGAAGAGGCTGCCTGCAGGGACATCTTTGACAAACCGGGGCATCCTTATACAAAAGGACTTTTGCGCTCTATTCCGAATGTAAAGAAAGGAAGCCGGGAGAGATTAAAACCAATTGACGGTTCGCCGCCGGATTTGATTACGCCGTTTGACGGCTGTCCGTTTGCTTTCCGCTGCCCTCATACAATGAATCTTTGTATGGATTCATGCAGCAGGGAATGGGAAATCGGCGAAATGCACAGATGCGCGTGCCATCTCTGTAACCCTGAGGTAAAGGCATTGCTGGATGAAAGGGGAAATGAGTGATGGAGAAACAGGAATTATTAAGAGTAAAAGGACTTAAAAAATATTTTCCGATTAAAAAGGGCTTCGGCGGACACAAGGTTCAGTACGTAAAAGCTGTCGACAACGTGAATTTTCATATATATAAAGGAGAAACCTTTGGACTTGTAGGAGAATCCGGCTGCGGAAAATCCACCACCGGAAGGACGTTAATCCGGCTGTATGACGTTACGGAGGGAGAGATTCTTTTTGACGGGACAGATATCAGCAGGATGAAAGAGAAAGAGCTTTTGCCGTACCGCAAGAAAATGCAGATGATTTTTCAGGATCCGTATTCCTCGCTTGATGCGAGAATGACGGTCAGCGATATTATCGGAGAACCTTTGGATATCCACGGGCTTGCTTCCGGAAAAGAAAGAAAGGACAGAATCTCCGAGCTTTTGGAGAATGTCGGCCTTAAAGAAGAGCATGCAAACAGGTATCCCCATGAGTTTTCCGGCGGACAGAGACAGCGTGTCGGAATTGCCAGGGCATTGGCGGTAAATCCGGAATTCATTATCTGTGATGAGCCGATTTCTGCTCTGGATGTATCCATTCAGGCACAGGTGGTTAATATGCTGGAAGATATCCAGAACCAATATGGGATTACTTATCTTTTTATTGCACATGACCTTTCTATGGTGCGCCATATTTCCGACAGAATTGGCGTTATGTATTTGGGGAATCTGGTGGAAATCGCGGAAAGCGACGAGCTTTATGAAAATCCGCTGCATCCGTATACACAGGCGCTTTTGTCAGCGATTCCGAATCCTTATAAGGATAAGAATAAGACGCGGATTATGCTGGAGGGAGAGGTTCCCAGTCCGATTGACCCGCCGAAAGGCTGCAGGTTTGCGTCCAGATGCAAATACGCAAAGGATATATGCAGGGAAACGGAGCCTGTGATTAAGGATATGGGGAATGAACATTTTTGCGCATGTCATCTTTATGATTAATATGATTAGTGGGAGGGAAATACAATGGATTCAAGAATGAAAGCGCTGGCAGAACAGCTTGTGCGTTACTGTATCAGTACGAAGCCGGGGGAAAAGGTGCTGATAGAGGCGCAGGAGGCGGAGACGACTCCGTTAGTGGAGCTTTTGATTGACGCGGTATATGAGGCCGGGGGACAGCCTTTTGTGCAGTATGAGATTGCTTCCGTCAACAGAAAGCTTTTAAAGAGGTGCACAGAGGAGCAGCAGATGCTCCAATACCAGGGCTATGCGGAGCTTTTAAAGAATGTGGATTCCACAATCGGAATCCGGGGAATGATAAATGCGTCTGAGCTTTCGGATGTGCCCAAGGAGGGAATGAGCTGCTATTCCAGTGCGAAAGCAATGCTCAGAAAATACCGCAAGGATAAGAAGTGGGTGCTGCTCCGCTATCCGACCCGTGCGCTTGCGCAGCTTGCAAATATGAGCATGGAGGCGTACGAGGATTTTTATTACAGTGTCTGCAATCTGGATTATGCTGCGCTTAAGGCGGCGGCAGAGCCGTTGGCGGAGCTGATGGAAAAGACGGATAAGGTACATATTACAGGTCCGGGAACGGATTTGGAGTTTTCTATCAGGGGTATGAATGCCGTACCGTGCTGCGGAGAGATGAATATCCCGGACGGAGAGGTGTTTACGGCGCCTGTAAAGGAATCTGTAAACGGTACGATAACCTTTAATCTTCCGTCAGTTTTCCAGGATATTTGCTTCGAAAATATTAAGCTGGTTTTTAAGGACGGAAAAATTATAGAAGCCGTTTCCAACCATACCGCAGATTTGAACCGGATACTGGATACCGACGAAGGTTCCAGATATATCGGGGAGTTTGCTTTCGGGATCCACCCGAATATCCGTAAATGTACAAACGACGGCAGTATTGACGAAAAGATGTGGGGAAGCATTCACCTGACTCCGGGAAACTTCTGCGAAGGGACAGATAACGGCAATCATTCAAAGATACATTGGGATATGGTGCTGGCGCAGACTCCGGAATATGGAGGTGGAAAGATTTATTTTGACAATGTTTTGATTCGCGAAAACGGTAGATTTGTTTTAGAAGAGCTTAAGGAGTTGAATGTACAGTAAAAAGCAAAATAAAGAACGACCTGCCAGAGGTCTAAATTTAACGACGTTAGGAGATAATTATGGAACCGACATTTAAGTTCAGACAGGTACACCTTGATTTTCATACAAGCGGCCTTATTCCGGGTATTGGGGAAGCGTTTGACCCGGAGGAGTTTGCGGAAACAATTGCGAAAGCGCATGTTGATTCAATCACCTGCTTCGCACGCTGTCATCACGGATGGCTTTATTATGATTCCAAGGCGATGCCGGAGAGGATTCATCCCCATCTGAAAAGAAAGAATCTTCTGAAAGAGCAGATAGACGCCTGTCACAAATACGGCATTAAGGTGCCGATATATACGACCATTCAGTGGGACGACAAGATTGCGCACGAGCATTATGACTGGCTGTGTATTGACGCTACGGGCGCACCGTTTCGAGTGGCTCAGTTTCAGCCGGGTTTTTACCGGAATATTTGCGTGAATTCACCATATGTGGAGTTTTTTAAAGAGCATTTAAGGGATATCTTTGATTATTTTGGAGAGGTTGACGGACTGTTTTTAGATATTTTGAATATTACGCCGTGCTGCTGCAATCATTGTATGGCAAGTATGAGAGAGCTTGGGCTTGATGCGGAGGATGAAAAGGTCAGGTATGAGTTTGCCCAGAGTGTTTTTGATCGTTTTCAGGCGGAGATTACAGCCTTTATCCATGAGATTCAGCCGGGCTGCCCGGTATTCTATAATGTGGGATTTTTGGGGACGCAGCATAGAAAGAACCGGGATACGTTTACGCATTTTGAGATTGAATCACTTCCGGGCGGAGCGTGGGGATACGGCCATTTTGCGCCTACCGCCCTGTACGCGAGAACGCTGGGACTTCCATGGACAGGCCAGACGGGGCGTTTCCATCTGGACTGGGGTGATTTTTCCTCCCTGCGTTACCTTGCCTCTTTGCAGTATGAGTGTTTCCGCGCTCTGGCATATGGCGGCGGCTGCTCTATCGGCGACCAGCTTCACCCGAACGGCAAAATTAATCCGCATACATATGAGCTAATCGGTAAAGTATATAAAGAGGTGGAGGAAAAAGAGCCGTGGTGCAGAGGGGCCAGGGCTGTGACAGAGGCTGCGGTGCTTGCTCCGATGGAATTTAAGGGAGCTTCGACTGTTTTTGTGGTGGAGGAGCTTTCCGGAGCGGTGAAGTTTCTGAATGATATCTGTATTCAGGCGGATGTGATTGATTCTCAGGCGGACTTTGAGAAATATCAGCTTATCATTCTTCCGGATATTATAGAGCCTCTCAGTGAGGAGGCTGCTTTAAAGCTTCAGGCATATATTAATCAGGGCGGAGCAGTGATAAGCTCTTATCGCTCCGGTATTTTAAAGGACACGGGTGAAACGGCGGAATTTATGCCGGCATCGATTGCAGGTGATACGGAGTATTCCCCGGACTTTATCGAAATGAAAGGTGCGGTTGCGGCAGGGATTCCGGAAATGGAATTTGTTATGTATGAGAGAGGAGCGAAGCTTGAACCGCGGGAAGGCGCAGAGGTTCTTCTTCAGACGATGGAGCCGTATTTTAACAGAACATGGGAGCATTTCTGCAGTCACAGACATACGCCGTGCAGTTATAAGTACGGCCCGCCCGCACTGGTAAGAAAAGGGAAGGTATATCAGTTTGCTCATCCGGTTTTTAAGAATCAGGAGGAATATGACGTAGAGTGGGTGAAAAAGCTCTTAAGAAATGTAGTATTTGAGATATTAGGAAGTCCGCTGGTTGAGCACGACGGACCGTCTACTTTAGAGTTAAAGCTAACGCAGCAGGAGGAGCAGAACCGCTTTGTTCTGCACGCGCTTCATTATATTCCTGTAAAAAAAGGCAGTAAAATGGAAATCGTGGAGGATGTGATACCTCTTTACAACGTTCAGATAAGCATGAGTCTGACAGACGGGGCCGTATCTGCCGCAGGGAAGAAGCGGGAAATAAAAAGTGTAACCATGGCGCCGGGTGGAAAGAAATTAGAACATATTTCTGATAAGGAGGCAGGAAAAATATTCTTTACCATTCCCGAGATACATGGACACGAGATGATAGAAATAAACTACATCGATAAATAATTTTTCAAATGAAAAGGAGGTAACTATGAAAAAATTTATATCAATTTTACTGACAGTCGCACTTATGGCAGCGATGCTGATTGGATGCTCATCAGGTTCAGACGGCGGCAACGAAGCTTCTGAGGACAAGAATTCAGAGAGCACAGGAAAGAAATCTATATCCTTTAATATCGGCCAGGAGCCTACGACACTCGACCCGACACTGAACAGCGGAAATGACGGAACATTGGTTCTCAATCATCTGTATGAGGGTCTTATGATTGAAAGAGACAATGAGTTTGTATGTGCGGCAGCAGAGAAGTATGATGTCAGCGACGACGGAAAAGTATATACATTTCATTTAAGAGATAACAAGTGGTCCGACGGCGAGCCGGTACGCGCGCAGGATTTTGAGTTTTCATGGAAACGTGCGCTTGATCCGGAAGTAGCTTCTACTTATTCCTGGATTTTTGAGTCCGGCGGAATCGAGTCCTTTAAGGCAGTAGACGACAAGACATTTGAGGTCACCTTAAATTCCAACAATCCGGTGTTCCTTTCCATTCTTGCGAATACAACGTTCTTCCCGCTCCGCGAGGATAAGGTGGATTATCTGAACGGCGCATGGGCGCTTGACCCGGAGAAGGTCGTAACAAACGGCGCATTCAAGATGACAGAGTATAAGGCCGGCGACCGCCTGGTTATGGAAAAGAACGAAAATTACCATGACGCAGAAAACGTAAAGCTTGACGAGATTGTTGCATTTATGATTGTAGACCAGACAACGGCTCTTACTGCTTATGAGTCCGGCGATATCGACGCAATCAAGGATGTACCTCCGGCAGAGAAACAGCGTCTTTTAAATGAGGATCCGAACTTTATGGTAAGCCCGTCAAACGGCGCAAACTTCTACGCATTTAACACAAAGAAAGCTCCATTTGACGATGTAAACGTGCGTAAGGCATTATCCTATGCAATTGACCGTCAGGCCATTGTTACAGATGTATTAAAGGGCGGCGAGGAGCCGGCGCACTCACTCGTTCCGAGCGTAATTTACGACAGCGACGGAAAACAGTTTAATGAGGTGAGCGGCGATTACGGGATTCCGGAGGACGGCAGCAAGATAGAAGAGGCAAAGAAGCTTCTTGCAGACGCAGGCTATCCGGATGGAGAGGGCTTCCCGGAGTCAACGATTCTTTATAATACAAGTGAAACAAATAAGGCTGTTGCAGAAGCAATCCAGCAGCAGTGGAAAGAGAACCTGAATATTGATGTGAAGCTGGAAAATATGGAATCTGCCGTATTCCATCAGACAAGAGTTGCACATGAATTTGAGGTTTGCCGCGGAGGCTGGGGCGGAGATTATAATGATCCGCTTACGCATCTTGAGTTATATACCGGCGACAATGCTATGAACTATGCGTCATGGTCAGATCCGGAGTATGATAAGCTGATTAACGAGGCAAAGGTTTCTACAGGAAAAGAGCGTTTTGACAAGTTCTATGCGGCAGAGAAGATTCTTATGGAAAGCTACGCTTACATGCCGATTTCCTATAATGTTTATACATGTCTGATTAACCAGGATAAGATTAAAGACTTTGAGCTTCTTTCAACAGAGGTATACCGTTTTATCAATGCGGATATTGTAGAATAAGAAGCTTAGGAAACTCTTAAGACTTTCTGAAAATTTTATCGGCGGCCTTGACAAATCCCTTTTCGGTGTCTATGATAGTCAATAGCTTAAAAAGAAAAGGCGTTGAAGAAGAGGAGTATGTATTACTGACCTGACAGAGAGAGCCGCCCGCGGGCTGAGAGGCGCTTAAGAACGCAGGATACAGAAGGTAGCTTCCGAGCCGGATAGCTGAACCGCCAAGGGGGGCCAGGTTATCCCGGAGTCGTTCCCGTTACAGAATATGAGGAGAGGCAGAGGCTTTCTGCTGTAATAAAGGTGGTACCGCGGTGAAAATCGCCCTTTACAATGAGAAAGGGCGATTTTTTATGCCCTCAAATGTGAATAAAATGTGAAATGCAAAAGAGTTTTTGAAGAGAGCGAGGAGGAAGCTATGAGTCAGAATCTGGAAACAACCTACAATCCAAAGGCAATTGAGGCCAGACTATATGAGAAATGGTGTGAGAACAAATATTTTCATGCGGAGGCAGACAGAAGCAGGAAGCCGTTTACAACGGTGATGCCGCCCCCGAATATCACCGGTAAGCTTCATATGGGGCACGCCCTTGATAATACACTGCAGGATATATTAATCCGTTATAAAAGGATGCAGGGCTTTAATGCCCTGTGGGTTCCGGGAACCGATCATGCGGCGATTTCTACCGAGGTTAAGGTTACGAATCAGTTAAAAGAGGAAGGGATTGACAAAAAAGAGTTAGGGCGCGAGAAATTTCTTGAGAGAACATGGCAGTGGAAAGATGAATATGCGGGAACAATAGAAGCACAGCTTAAAAAGCTCGGCTCCTCCTGCGACTGGGACAGAGAGCGTTTCACAATGGATGAGGGCTGTTCGAAGGCAGTGGAAGAGGTATTCATTAAATTATATGAAGAGGGCTATATTTATAAAGGTTCCAGAATTATCAACTGGTGTCCGGTGTGTAAGACATCCCTGTCAGATGCAGAGGTGGAGCATGAGGAGCAGGATGGATATTTCTGGCATATTAAATATCCGATTGCGGGAACAGACGATTATCTTGAGATTGCGACGACACGTCCGGAAACAATGCTGGGCGATACGGCGATTGCGGTGCATCCGGAGGACGGGCGCTATAAGAATCTTGTGGGAAAGACAGCGATTCTTCCGCTTGTGAACCGGGAGCTTCCGATTGTTGCGGATTATTATGTAGATAAGGAGTTCGGGACCGGAGCCGTTAAGATTACGCCGGCACATGACCCGAATGATTTTGAGGTCGGGAAACGTCATAATCTGCCGGAAATCAATATTATGAACGATGATGCGACGATTAATGAAAACGGCGGGAAATATGCGGGAATGGATCGCTATGAGGCAAGAAAGCTTATGGTAGAGGAACTTGAGAAGCAGGGGCTTCTTGTGAAGGTGGTTCCTCACAGCCACAATGTTGGAACTCACGACAGATGCCATACGACGGTGGAGCCGTTAATTAAGCAGCAGTGGTTTGTGCGGATGGAGGAGCTTGCAAAGCCGGCAATTGAGGCGGTAAAGAACGGCGAGCTTAAGTTCGTACCGGAGCGCTTTGATAAAATTTACCTGCACTGGCTTGAAAATATCCGTGACTGGTGTATCTCCCGTCAGATTTGGTGGGGACACCGGATTCCGGCGTACTACTGCGATGAGTGCGGCGAGGTTGTTGTGTCAAGAGGAATGCCGGAAAAATGCCCAAAGTGCGGATGCGTGCATTTTACACAGGATGAGGATACGCTGGATACATGGTTCAGCTCGGCCCTGTGGCCGTTCTCTACACTTGGATGGCCGGAGAAAACGGAGGATCTTGATTATTTTTATCCGACGGACGTACTTGTAACAGGTTATGATATTATTTTCTTCTGGGTTATCCGTATGGTATTTTCCGGATACGCCCATACGGGAAAATCCCCGTTCCATACCGTGTTCATTCACGGGCTTGTGAGAGATTCTCTGGGACGCAAGATGAGCAAATCTCTTGGAAACGGAATCGACCCGCTTGAAATTATCGATCAGTACGGCGCAGACGCTCTGCGCATGACCCTGATTACCGGAAATGCACCGGGAAATGATATGCGCTTCTATCATGAAAGAGTAGAGGCCAGCCGTAATTTTGCAAATAAAGTATGGAATGCTTCCAGATTTATCCTGATGAATGTGGACGGAAAAGAGATTACAGAGCCGGATGCCTGCGGCCTTAACCCTGCCGACAGATGGATTCTCTCCAGATGCAATGCTGTAGTAAAAGAGGTTACGGAAAATATGGATAAGTTTGAGCTTGGAATCGCATTGTCCAAAATATATGATTTTATCTGGGATGAGTTCTGTGACTGGTATATTGAGCTTTCCAAATATCGTATTTATCACGCCGGGGAGGATGAGAAAGGAGCCAACGCAACGCTCTGGACGCTTAGAGAGGTGCTTAAAAAAGCGTTAAAGCTTCTTCACCCGTATATGCCGTTTGTATCGGAAGAGATATATAATAAGGTAGCGCCCGGGGAGGAGTCTCTTATGATGTCCCGGTGGCCTGCCTGCGAAGAAAAATGGGAGGACAAAGCGGCGGAGGAAATATTGTCTCATTACCAGGAGATTATCCGCGGTGTGCGTAATGTCCGGGCGGAAATGAACGTTCCGAATTCCAGAAAAGCGACGATTTATGTCGTAAGTGAGGACGAAAGTCTGCGGGACGGTCTTTCTCTCCTCAGTGAACCGGCGAAAATGATGGCGGCCGCGAACGCTTTTGTTCTTCAGGGCGATAAGGGCGGTATCGCAGAGGATGCGGTTTCTGTTGTTGTGCCGGATGCGCATGTCTATGTTCCGCTTGAGGAGCTGATTGACTACGGGCAGGAAATTGAGCGCCTTAAAAAAGAGGAGACGCGTCTTCAAAAGGAGATTGCACGGGCATCCGGAATGCTGAATAATGAAAAATTTGTGAGCAAGGCTCCGGAGGCAAAGGTAAGAGAAGAAAGAGAGAAGCTTGAAACTTATCGGCAGATGATGGCTCAGGTTAAGGAAAGATTGAACGGATTAAAAGCGGATCGTTAAAATTAAGGGGATATTATGAAGAGGATTCATATGAAAATGCCTGATATAAAGGGCGGACTCCATAAGATAAGGAATCTGAAAAGGGAAGATATTAAGGTGTACTGGAAAGCCAGGAAAGAGCGGCGCAGCCGTATTCTTGAAGAGCGCAGAAACAGTGCATTTGCAAAGAGAATGAAACCGGTTTATAAGATTATGAACCGGCTTTCTCTGGTATTTCATGCACTCCTTGCATGTCTGATTAATTTCGCTATCGAGGCGATTTCCAGACACTCTTTATTTGAGGCGTGGGAGTATATGACAGGTTCACCGCTTGTATTTTTATACAATGCCTTTATGATTTTTATGACTTTTTCTGTCGTATATTTGTTCAGACGACGCGTATTTGTACGGATTATTATCAGTGTTCTCTGGATGGTGCTCGGAGTTGCCAACGGATATATGCTGATGAAGCGGGTGACTCCGTTTAATGCGCAGGATTTGAAGGTCGCAAAAGATGCGGTAACACTGATTAACAATTATTTTAATTCCTTTGAGCTGATTGTTGTCGGCGTGGGTGCCGCCGCTGTCGTAATCTGGGTTATTTCCATGTGGAGACGGGGCGGACAGTATGAAGGAAAGATGCACAGGCTTTTAGGAGCGGCGGGAATTGTAGTCTGCGCCCTGCTGTACGGTTTTTTGACAGATGCTGCTGTGGAAAAAAGAGTCGTATCCACTTATTTTGGAAATATTGCATTTGCGTACGAGGACTACGGGCTGCCTTATTGTTTTATGGCCAGTGTATTTAATACGGGAATTAACGAGCCCCACGACTACGATGAAAAGACGATAGAGGATATCAGTAATCAGAGGGAGATTACGAAAAACGAGACCGGTCGGAAAAAAAAGGAGCTTCCGAACATTATATTTATACAGCTGGAGTCTTATTTTGACGTGGCGGAATCCGAATTTTTCACAACCTCTCAGGATGCGTCTCCGAATCTTCGGAAAATGTATGAAGAATATTCTTCCGGTTATTTTAAAGTGCCTTCAGTAGGCGCAGGTACGGCGAATACAGAATTTGAAGTGCTGACCGGTATGAATCTCAGATATTTCGGGCCGGGCGAGTATCCATATAAAACAGTGCTTAAGGATCGGCCGTGTGAAAGCGCCGCTACGGCGCTTACGGCGCTTGGATACGGAGCGCATGCGCTTCATAATAACGGCGGAAATTTTTACAGCCGTGCAAGAGTGTTTGATCATATAGGGTTTGACAGTTATACGAGTAAGGAATTTATGAATATTCTGCAACTGACGGAGAACGGCTGGGCGAAGGATGATATTTTGATTCAGCATATTTTGGAGGCGATGGATACAACGGAGCAGCAGGACTTTGTATTCGGCGTCAGCGTGCAGGGACACGGGGATTATCCCGAGACAAGGCTGATAGAGAATCCGAAAATCCTTGTGGAGGGCATTGAAGACGAGGCATTAAAAAACAAATGGGAGTATTATGTCAATCAGGTGTATGAGATGGATGCCTTTGCAGGTAATCTTATAGAGGCTCTGGAGAAGAGAGGGGAACCGGCGGTTGTTGTATTTTACGGCGATCATCTTCCTACGATGGGACTTAAGGCAGAGGATTTAAAGAGCCGTTACCTGTATAACACAAATTATGTCATCTGGGATAATATCGGGCTTAAAAAGCAGGATAAAAATATTCCGGCCTATCAGATTATGGCGGAGGTGTTTAACCGTCTTGATATTCATTCAGGTACGGTATTCAACTATCATCAGGAGAGACAAAATACGAAGAATTATCTTGCGGATTTGGAGCTTCTGCAGTACGATATTCTCTACGGCGAACAGTATGTGTATGACGGAAAGCCTCCGATTACGGAAGGACATATGACGATGGGCGTTAAGGATGTGACGCTGAGTAATGTAGTTCCGTATCTTGGAGAAGGCTTCAGTCTGTACGGAGAAAATTTCACGAAGCAGAGCCGGGTATTTGTAAACGGGGAGAGGCAGACCAGCACGTTTTTAAATAATACAAGAATTGTTCTGCCGGAGACGTCGTTTGAGGACGGAGATAAGATTCAGGTGATTCAGATGGGTTCCAGCGATACAGGCTTTAGAGCCTCAAATGAATATATTTATCAGAAAGGGGCTCTGACGGTGGTAGAGGGTACCGGAACAGACACAACAAGGTCATGGACGACGCAGACGGACAGTGAGGAATAGAGGATGGTGGATAAAGATGCGAAAGAAACCCGAAAGCTATGAAGCGGCGGTCCGTTATATCGAAACAATTCCGAGATTTACAAAAAAGCATACGTTAGAGCACACAAAAGAGTTTTGGAAAAAGCTGGGAAATCCGGCCGGTGACCGTAAAGTGATTCATGTGGCCGGAACAAACGGAAAAGGCTCCGTATGTGCATATATACAGGCCATACTTGAGAAAGAGGGGAAAAAGACGGGGTTCTTCACGTCCCCTCATCTTGTTTCTGTAAATGAGAGAATTCAGATAGACAGGCGTCCTGTTTCAGATGCGGAATTTTATCATGTATTTGAGGAAGTGTTTGACGCCGCGGCAGAGATGGAGAAAGAAGGACTTGGGCATCCGTCTTATTTTGAATTTTTATATGGGATGGGAATGAAAGCATTTTCCCGTACGGACGCCGAGTATATTATATTGGAGACAGGGCTTGGAGGGCGGCTTGACGCTACGAATTCCTTTCCCACTCCGGCGCTTACGATTATTACATCTGTAAGTCTTGACCACACGGATATTCTGGGGGATACGATTGAAAGGATTGCAGAGGAGAAAGCGGGGATTATAAAACCGGGCGTACCTGTATTTTTCGACGGGGGAAACAGGGAAGCGGCAGAGGTAATAAAAAGGACGGCAGAAATGCAGGGTGCTCCTTGTAGAGAAATCACGAAAAATGCGTTCGAAATTCAGGAAGTAACCCGAAAATATATTGCATTTTCCAGAACAAATGCGTATGATAAATATATTAGCTTTAAGGTTCCCATCTGCGGAATCTATCAGGTGATGAATGCTGAGATTGCGATTCAGGCGTCCGAATATCTTCTGAGGGAAGAAGACATTCATAAAGAGCTGTGGCGGGAGGCGGTTTCGTCGATTCGCTGGAAAGGCAGGATGGAGGAAGCCGGAGAACATCTGATTATCGACGGGGCACATAATCCGGGGGCTGTGGAGGCGTTTGCAGAAAGCATAGAGGCTCTTTCGGGAAAGGATGAAGAGCTGCCGGTTCTTCTGTTTTCCGCGGTAGCGGATAAGAAATATGAGCAGATGATAAAGTGTCTTTGCCGGAGGGTTCCTGCAAAGGCATATATTGTAACGGAGATTGAGGATGACAGAAAAGTTTCCGCAGAGGAGCTGGGAAGAATATTCCGGCAGTATACAAAACAGAAGGTAATCGAAAAGGCAAAACTTGAGGATGCGCTGGAATGTGCGTATAAGGAGCGGGGAAAGACAGGCTATATCTACTGTCTCGGTTCCCTGTATCTTGCAGGAATGATAGAAAAATTGCTGACAGGAGGCGGACAGCATGCTGAATTATGAAGAGGAATTAAAAAAATTCCAGCCAAGCTTAGAGGTAGAGGAGATTCAGGGGGCGGTCTATCAGGAGGATTTGACTGATATGACGGATATTATCCGAGAAGTGGTGGAGCAGACTAGTAAATAGAAGGATTAAGTGGTATATGGATTATACGGAAAAACTTGTATACCAGTCGAATTCCTGGTATAACGACGGACTCAAGAAAGCAGGAATCCGGGATATGTCCGGGGCGATTTCGTCTCTCAGACGAAGTCTTCAGTATAACAGAGTAAATATCGCGGCCAGAAATCTTCTGGGTCTGGTATATTATGGGCGCGGAGATGTGGTAGAGGCGTTAGTGGAATGGATTATCAGTAAAAATTTTGAGCCTCATGATAATATAGCGAATTATTATATCAGCAGAATCCAGGAGACGCCGGGGGAGCTGGAAACAATCAATCAGGCGGTAAAAAAATATAACCAGGGGCTGCAGTATGCGATACAGCATGGGGAGGATCTTGCGATTATCCAATTAAAAAAAGCGGTCGCAGCACATCCGTCCTATGTCCGGGCATACCAGCTTTTGGGATTTTTATATCTGCATACGGAGCAGTATGCGAATGCAAGGCAGATGCTTCGCATTGCCTACCGTCTGGATACAACAAATGAGCTGACGCTCCGGTATCTGCATGAACTGAATCAGGTTCGAAAGGAGCGCGCGCCGGAGGACGGAAAAGAAAAAAAGAAAAGAAAAGAGCAGCGGACAGTCACATACAATCTGGGCAACGAGATGATTATCCAGCCGGTATCGGCCGCATTTAAGGAGCGGGCGGGACTGAATACGGTAATCAATATAACGATTGGCGTTCTTGTGGGCGTCCTTGTCATGTGGTTTTTGATTATGCCGGCGATGGATATAACGAGGCAGAAAAGAATCAATAAGCAGACTGTAGCTTTCAGTGAGCAGATTGAGACGCAGACCTCCCAGATTAACGCCCTTAAGACAGAGCTGGAGAGCTACCGTTCCACAAGCGAGGAGACGGAAAACGCACAGGCAACGGCGGAGTCCACGCAGGGCAGCTATGAGACGCTTATGAATATTGCGGAGCATTATCAGGCGCAGGATATGAGTAATGCGGCGATGGTGGACGAGCTCTTAAAGGTTAATATAGATTCGCTTGGGACAATCGGCAGAGGAACTTATGACGAGATTACGGGGAATCTGTTCCCGGCTATGTGCGAGGAGCTTTACGGGACGTCCCTGCAAAATTATGAGGTGGCGAATTATGATGCCGCAATTACAAACCTTGAGAATGTAATGAAGATGGATGAGGGCTATGAAAACGGAGCGGCAATGCTTCTTTTGGCACAGTCCTATGAAAAAATCGGCGAGCAGGATAAGGCAAATGTCCGCTATCAGAAGATCATAGAAAAGTATGCGAATACAGAAGCGGCGGATACTGCAAAAAAAGCGATTGATGCCCAGCAGCCGAATGCCGGGAATGAGGATGAAAACGGCGATGAAGCTTCGCAGGAAGACGGCGCAGGGGGGACAGAACCTGACGGCGCCGACACGGGCGGGGATACTGCCGGAGGAGATAACGGTGAGACAGGAGGCGGCGGAGATGCCGCCGGAACCGGGCCGGCCAACACAGCAGAATGAAAAAGATACGAAAGAAAAGGATATGCAGAATCTGCATATCCTTTTTAACGGGTAAAGCGGGCCGGCGAAAGCCCGGGGAAACGCCGTCAGGCGAGACTGCCGGAAAAGTTAGAAAGGAGCACTGCAATGAAATATCAGGTACAGGAAAACTGTCTGACTATTTTTCTTCCTACCGAGCTTGATCATCATAATGCGGAGGAGATACGGAAAGAGGCAGACCATTTAATTGAGCGAAATCACATCCGTTATATTATCTTTGATTTTGAGGAGACGGCATTTTGCGACAGCTCCGGGATCGGTGTTATTATGGGAAGGTATAAGAGAATCTATATGCTGGGAGGGGAGGTGTGCGCCGTGCACACAAATGAAAGAATGAAAAAAATGCTTACGATGTCAGGTGTAACGAAAATAATGCATATATATGAGGAGGAAAATTAGATGGAGAATACGAATGAAATGGAGTTGATTTTTGACAGCCGTTCCAGCAATGAATCCTTTGCCAGAGTGACGGTAGCGGCATTTATGACTTCTTTAAATCCGACGGTTGAGGAGGTATCCGATGTAAAGACCGCGGTATCTGAAGCGGTTACGAATGCGGTAATTCATGGTTATGAGAATGAAGTACATAATATTTATATCCGGTGCCGTACCGAGGAGCGAACCCTTTATATTGAGATTGAGGATAAGGGCAGAGGAATAGAGGATATAGAGGCGGCGATGGAGCCTCTGTTTACGACTAAACCGGAGCTTGACAGGTCCGGAATGGGTTTTTCCTTTATGGAGGCTTTTATGGACGGACTTGAGGTAATATCCGAGCCTGGAAAGGGTACCGTTATAAAAATGAAAAAAATAATTGGAAAAGGACGGAAATTATGGACCGCACAGCCGCTTTAATCAGGAAATCTCACGAGGGAGATGAAGAGGCGAGAGCACAGCTGGTAGAAGAAAATGCAGGACTTGTATGGTGTGTGGCAAAAAGATTTTACCATAGAGGCACAGAGGCGGAGGATTTATTCCAGATAGGAAATATCGGCCTTTTGAAAGCAATTGATAAATTTGATTTGTCTTATGACGTAAAATTTTCAACCTATGCAGTCCCCATGATTTCAGGGGAAATTAAACGGTTTTTAAGGGACGACGGCATGATTAAGGTAAGCCGTTCCCTGAAAGAGCTGTCCTATAAGGCGTATCTTTGTAAGGAGCGCCTGTGCGACAGCTGGGGAAGGGAGCCGACAGTGTCGGAGATCGCGAAAGAGCTTCATGTCGAAAGAGAGGATTTGGTGATGGCACTGGATGCAGGCGGCGAGGTAGAATCTCTTAACAAGCCCATTTATCAGAACGACGGGCAGGAAATCCGGCTGATGGATAAGCTGCCGGAAAAGGAGAGAGAGGAGGATAAATTATTAAATCATATGATGTTAGGCGAGCTTCTAAACTCTCTTGATAAGGAGGAGCGGAGGCTTATCTATCTGAGATATTTTGCAGAGCGGACACAGACGCAGGTAGGGGAGGAGATGGGAATCTCCCAGGTACAGGTATCAAGATTAGAGAAAAAAATTTTAAAAAGGCTCAGGGAGCGAATATAACAGGCATATCCATGTATATTTTCTGAAAGAAGCTTCCATACTAACAAAAACAAGCGAAAGAGAGGCGCGATAAGTATGGAAGAGGCTAGAAGAAAACTCAGGATATGCCTGATTTTTGTTGTAACGCTGGCGGTCATGGTGGGCTGTATTTATTATTTCAGCGATGTAAAAAAGAAAGAAAATTTAAACGGCGGCACACTTGTGATGTCACAGACAGGGAGCCGGGAGGCGGAATATGGCGTCGAATAGTGAGACCTTATATATTAAGGCAGACAGGAATATAGAGGTTACAAAAGCGGAGGTAACATTGGGGGATGTGCTGAGTATGGAATGCTCCAATCCGGCCGTTCTTCCGAAGCTTAAGTCCCTCAGGCTTCTGAGCTTCCATCATACAGATAAAAAAAACCAGAACCGGACGGCAGTTTCTATATTAAAGGTAATTGAACGGATTCATGAAAGCTATCCAAATATTGATATTCAGAATATGGGGGAGCAGGATTTTATTGTTACCTACGAGGAACAGAAGACGGCGGGAGGAGCGCTGCATCTGTTAAAGGCCGCGCTTGTTGTCCTAATCAGCTTTATCGGAGCGGCATTTTCCATTATGGCGTTTAACAACGACGTAGACGTGACGAAAATGTTCGGGCAGATATACGAGCTGGTAACGGGAGTAAAAAGCGACGGGTTTACAATCCTTGAGCTTACGTATAGTATTGGCCTGATTATTGGTATTCTTACATTTTTTAATCATTTTGGAAAGAAAAGATTTACAGTAGATCCGACGCCGATGGAGGTGGAGATGCGTCTGTATGAAAATGATTTGCAGACAACACTAATCGAGAATATTTCCAGAAAGGGGAAAGAATTGGATGTGGGCAAAAGAAATACTTCTGGCAGTCGTCGGACTTAGCGCCGGGATGGTAGTAGCAGGCGGATTATTCTCCTTTATTATCGGGCTGGGAGTCGTATCGGATTTTGCAGACAGGACGCATACAGGAGAGCATATCCTTTTATATGAGGACAGCGTGGCGCTCGGAGGGATACTGGGAAATATCTTTTGGGTTTATCAGATTCCTATTCCTTTCGGAGAATGGCTGGCCCCGGTTTTCGGCATCCTGGCCGGCATCTTTGTCGGCTGCTGGTCAATGGCGCTGGCAGAAATACTGAATGTATTCCCCATCTTCATAAGACGGGTAAAGCTATTAAAATTCATTCCCTGCCTTATACTGGGAATCGCCCTCGGCAAAGGCCTCGGCGCCCTCCTCTTCTTTATACAGAGATGGTAGTAATGAGGGCAGGAGAAAGGAGAAAATAATGGACAAGCAAAAACAGCAGCAGGCGTATGAAAATTATGTAAAGCAAAAGACACCGGTTCATAACCTTCCGTTAAATATGGCGAAAGCATTTGTGACAGGGGGAGCGGTCTGCCTGCTCGGACAATGTATTTTAAACTTTTGTAAAAGTCAGGGCCTTGATAAGGATATCAGCGGAGGCTGGACTTCAATACTTCTGATTTTGTTAAGCGTACTGCTTACAGGATTTAATATTTATCCGGGCATTGCAAAATGGGGAGGTGCGGGCGCTCTTGTCCCGATTACCGGATTTGCCAATTCTGTAGCGTCGCCGGCGATTGAGTATCAGAAAGAGGGGCAGGTTATGGGGATCGGATGTAAAATATTTACAATTGCAGGGCCGGTCATCCTCTATGGAATCTTTACGAGCTGGGTGCTGGGACTCGGTTATTGGATTCTTAAGATCAGCAATATATTATAAATTTAAGGAAACGGAGAGGCAGTATGAATCATCAGAATTGTATAAAGGGTGCGCAGAGCATTGAATTCGAAGAAGCGCCGTATTTAATCAGCAGCGCGGCCGTAGCAGGAAAAAAGGAGGGCGAAGGACCGCTGGGAAAGATGTTTGATATGGTAGGAGAGGACGACCTCTTTGGAGCCGATACATGGGAGGAGGCCGAAAGCACGATGCAGAAAGAAGCGTGCCTCCTTGCGCTTGGAAAGGCCCATATCAGTCAGACACAGGTCAGATACCTGTTCGGCGGAGATTTACTGAGACAGGGAATTGCAACCTCTATCGGCGTAGAGGAGCTGGAGATACCGATGTTTGGACTGTACGGCGCATGTTCTACCTCAGGGGAGGCGCTTGCGCTTGCGTCTATGAATGTTGCGGCGGGATACGGGGAATATATGCTGGCAGTTACTTCCAGCCACTTTGGAAGTGCGGAAAAGGAATTCCGGTTTCCGTTAAGCTACGCGAACCAGCGTCCGCTGTCCGCGCACTGGACGGTAACCGGAAGCGGAGCCTTTCTTGTGGGGACAAGACGAAGCCATGTACGGATTACCGGAGTTACCATAGGGAAAATTGTAGATTATGGCTTGAAAGATTCCCAGAATATGGGTGCATGCATGGCGCCCGCGGCCTGCGACACCATTATCCGGAATCTGGAGGATTTCGGGCGTGCGCCGGAGGATTATAACCGCATTGTTACCGGTGATTTGGGCTATGTGGGCCAGAGTATTTTGTTCGATCTTGTAATCGGAAAGGGTTATGATATTAAAAAAAATCATATGGATTGCGGAATGACAATTTTCGACCAGGAAACACAGGATACCCACGCGGGCGGGAGCGGCTGCGGCTGCGCGGCAACCACGCTGTCAGCGTATATACTGCCGAAAATCGAGCGCGGGGAATGGAAGCGGGTGCTTTTCGTGCCCACAGGCGCCCTGATGTCAACGGTAAGCTTCAATGAGGGTGCAAGCGTACCTGGAATCGCCCACGCCATCGTACTGGAGCATTGTTAGGACGGGGGAACGTAGCCGCAGGCGAGGCTGCCCCGTCCAAAAACGAGAGAAGCGAGTTGCCGCAGGCAGGAGAAAGAGCCGCAGGCGAGGCTGCCCCGTCCAAAAACGAGAGAAGCGAGTTAAAACGGACGAAGAGAGTGAAATGGAGGATAGACATGGACTATATAAATGCATTTTGGGTTGGAGGTCTTATTTGTGCCCTTGTCCAGATTTTGCTGGACAGAACAAAGCTTATGCCGGGACGCATTATGGTGCTTCTCGTGTGTACAGGGGCGGTGCTGGGGGCGTTAAAGATATACCAGCCGTTCCAGGATTTTGCAGGCGCAGGCGCAAGTGTGCCGCTGGCTGGTTTCGGAAATCTTTTGTGGAAGGGAGTTAAAGAGGCTGTCGATAAGGAGGGCTTTATCGGAATCTTTCTGGGAGGTTTTAAGGCCAGCGCCGCCGGTATTTCCGCCGCCCTCGTATTTGGTTATCTGGCCGCCCTGATTTTCAGCCCGAAGATGAAAAAATAAAAAATACATTGTATTCTCCGTAAACAGATGTTATTGTAAATACCGTAGGGTCAATTGTCTTTTGATTCTGACATCATATATACAGGAGGAAGCCGATGGATTATCTGAATATTATGATTCCCTTCGCAGGGGGACTGGGGATGTTTATTTACGGTATGCAGATTATGGCGCAGGGTCTTGAGAATGCTGCAGGGAACAGAATGAAATCCCTGTTGGAGATACTGACGAAAAATAAGCTGATGGGAGTGTTTTTAGGCGCAGCTATTACGGCCGTTATTCAAAGCTCATCTGCGACGACAGTTATGGTAGTCGGATTTGTAAATGCAGGAATTATGAATCTTTCGCAGGCGATGGGGGTGATTATGGGAGCCAATGTCGGTACGACGGTTACAGGATGGCTGGTATCCTCTGTTGAATGGGCGGCCTTTTTAAGTCCGGCGAAGCTTGCGCCGATTGCGGTTATCGGAGGCGTGGTTGTTATGCTGACGGGAAAACGACGTTCCTCCAAAGAGATTGCCAATATTATTATTGGTTTTGGCCTTTTGTTTATTGGTATTACAACGATGTCGTCGGCGGTGGAGCCGTTAAAGGCTTCCGAGGGCTTTCGAAACATCTTTGTGACGCTGGGACAGAGCCCGGTATTGGGTATTCTTGCAGGTGCGGCAGTGACGGCTGTTATTCAGAGTTCGTCCGCATCAGTGGGTATTTTGCAGAGCCTTGCCGCGGCCGGGCTTGTACCTTTCAGCGCCGCAATTTATATTATTATGGGACAGAATATCGGTACCTGTGTTACAGCAATTTTGTCCAGTCTCGGGGCCAGGAAGAATGCGAAGACCGCGGCGCTTATGCATCTTTTGTTTAATATTATCGGGACAGTGATATTCAGCGCCGCCGCGATTGTATTTTTTGAAATTTTGAATCCATCCGCGGGAACAGGGACTATAACCCAGACGGAAATCAGTATGCTGCATACGGTATTTAACATTGGGACAACCATTCTTTTGTTCCCGGCGTCGGGCCTGATTATAAAGCTTGCGAAAAAAATCGGCCACGTCAAAGAAAATGAGAAAGATCCGGGTAAGGTTCTTCTGGACGAGCGTATGCTGGAGACGCCGGTTATCGCACTGCAGTCTACAATCAGTGAAACGCTCCGCATGGGCGGTATTGTAAAAGGGTCGCTTGAAAAAGTCGGGAAGGTGTTGGATAAGAAGAGGCCGGAGGATATTGCACTGCTAAAGGAGGATGAAAGTACGGTAGATAAGCTGTGCGCGGGTATTACGGAGTATACAATTAAGCTGGGAACACTTCAGATTGGTGAAAAGGAGCATCAGACAGTAGCGCGTCTGCTTCAGGTTTTGTCGGATATTGAGCGTGTCAGTGATTATTGTGAGAATATATCCGAGTTTGCAGAAACGCTGATTGAAAGGAAAGCATCCTTTTCTGACGTCGCGAAAAAGCAGCTTGACGAGATGATAAAGGATTCGGTTGACAGCTATCTGTATGCGATGGAAGCATTGAAAGAGCAAAGCCGTGAAAAGGCATTGCAGGTAATTGAAAAGGAAACCAGGGTCGACGATTTGGAAATATCGCTTCGAAGCAGCCATATGAAGCGTCTGGCGAAAAACGAATGCAGTACAGATGCGGGAATTGTATTTTTAGATACGCTGGTCTGCCTGGAACGTATTTCCGACCATGCGCGTAATATAGCAGAGGAAGTTCTTAAATAAAATCTTAAGAAATACTTCATAATTTTTACCGGAAGTATTTCTTTTTTTGGATTATAATGTAAAATATAGATGAGGAGGGTCTTTTTATGGAAAAAGTAATCCAGGTAAGAAATCTATATAAGCTTTACCGGGTTGGGGAGGAGATTGTCCGGGCGCTTGACGGTGTGGATTTTGATATTTTCCGCGGCGAGTTTTGTGCGATAGTAGGGACCTCCGGTTCCGGGAAATCAACGCTTCTTAATATGCTGGCGGGACTTGAGAAGCCTACAAAAGGCAATGTAGTTATTGCGGGAGAGCATATAGAGAAGATGAATGAAGAGCAGCTTGTAAAGTTCCGGCGTGAGAATGTAGGATTTATATTCCAGTCCTTTCATTTGCTGGGAACGATGAATGCGGTCGAGAATGTGGCCCTCCCCTTAAGCTTTCGGAAGGTTCCGCGGAATGTGCGGATCAGGAAAGCGGAACGGATGCTTGATCTTGTGAATCTCAGGAAGCATAAAAAGCATTTCCCAAATCAGATGTCAGGCGGACAGCAGCAGCGTGTCGGAGTGGCAAGGGCGCTTGTGGTGAATCCAAAGATTATTTTTGCCGACGAGCCTACAGGAAATCTTGACTCACATACCTCAGAAGAGGTTATGCAGCTGATGAAGCGGGTGGTAAAGGAGCAGAATAAGACGCTGGTTATGGTAACCCACGATGCGCACCTGGCAACCTATGCAGACAGGGTTTTCCATATCAGCGACGGAAAAATCTTAAAAATAGAAAATAACCAAAAGGAAAGGACGAGGCAAAATGAAGAACAGGAGTAGGGAAAGGAAATCAGTATGGAGATACATATCAGGGCTGCTTGCGGTGATTCTGGCCGTTACCCTTGTACCGTCCGGGAAGCTTATGGCGGCAGCTGTGGACGATAGTGGAAATCTTGAAATTCACACGGAGGATAATGAGGGGAAAGTGGCCGGGGAGCAGGAAACGGAAAATGAATCAGGGGTAACGGAGAAGGATCTCACGCTTTCCTCTAAAAATAATAAGGTTCCGACTTATAAAGCCGGAGAATCGAAAAAATGGGAATTTTCCCTGACGAATAATTCTAAAAAGGATATGAAGAGCGTAAGCGTAAGAGCAGAACTTCAGGATAAATATAAAGAATGGCCGTTTAAGACAGAGTATCAGGAGTATAAGTGGAAGACGAAGAAGTTAAGCTCAAGACAAACGGTTGATTTTTCCTTTAAGTTTACGCAGCGTGAAGATATACCGACGCAGAGGTACACGCTTCAATTTGTGATTTCCGTCGACGGGGAAGATGTGAAAACACAGAGGATCTATGTAAATACGACTGCAAAGGAAGAGTCGGATGACGGAGACGACGGCACGGGAGGAGATAAAAATCCGGAGGACGGCGGCTCCTCAGACGGTGGAGACATAAGCAACGGCGATCCGGGGTACAGTGACGGAGGAGGCGGGGGAGGAGAGGATTCTTCATCGGTTCCCCGCGTCATTGTTACAGGCTTTGCCACCAATCCGAAAGAGGTGCGGGCAGGAAAGGATTTTACACTGATTGTACATTTGCAGAACACATCGAAAACCGCGAAAGTACAAAATATGCTGTTTGATATTACCGCGCCGAGCGAGGGTGAGGATGAGCAGACGACGGCGCCTGCGTTTCTTCCGTCGTCAGGATCCAGTACGGTTTATCTGGACGGAATAGCGGCGGGAGGAACCGCGGATATTTCTATGGAGCTGAATGCGAAAGCAGATTTGCTCCAGAAGCCGTACAGCGTTGAGCTTTCTATGAAGTATGAGGACGGCAGCGGATCGCAGGTGGAATCTTCCTCCAGTCTTTCGATTCCGGTAAAGCAGAATGTGCGGTTTGAATTCAGCCAGTTTGAGATTAATCCTGCCAGCATTCCGGCAGGAAACGAGGCGAATGTAATGTTCAGCCTGTATAATCTTGGGCGGGTGAAGCTCTATAATGTGAAAGCGACGTTCGAGGGTGAAAATATAGCGACAGAAGAGGTTTTTGTAGGCAATATTGATTCGGGAGCGACGGCATCCATTGACGCGATGCTGGAGGGAACGAAAGTGTCGGGGGGACCGGCAAAGGTTACGATGACCTTAAGCTATGAGGATGAATCCGGTAAGGTTTCGGATAAGAAAGAGGAGCTGGAGCTTGAGGTTACGGAGGAAGCGGCAGAGGATATCGGAATGCTGGAAGAGATGGGAGAGGAAGAGGAAACAAAGTTTCCGTTATTTCCGATTGCCATTGGTGCAATTGCCGTAATTGCAGCGATTGGAGCGGCGATTACGATTATAAAGAGAAACAGGAAGAGGAAAATGAGAAATGAGGAGGAGGCGCTGTTAGATGAGTTGGATGGACCTTCTGAGGATGAGTGGGAGTAATCTGAAAAGGCGTAAATTACGTACCTTTCTGACTGTTCTCGGAGTGGTAATCGGCACAACCTCTATCGTAGTTATGATTTCGCTGGGACTTGGCATGCAGCAGTCGCTCTACCGGGAGGTAGAGCAGTCCGGCGGTCTTACCAGCATCAGAGTAACCGGGGAATCGGCGGGCGATTCCATGTATTCCGAATCGGGCAGCGAGTCGGAGGATACCGCCAAGTATATTGATGATGAGCTGATAAAAACATTAGGGACGCTGGAGCATGTTGAGGCGTCTTATCCGGTGTACGAGATGTCGGTCATTCTGTTAAAGGGAGGATATGAGGGCTACGGCTTTTTAAAGGCTATGCCGTATGAAGGGCTGATGGAAGAAAAGATCCCGCTTGCGGAAGGGGGAAAGCTTCCGGCGGAAAGCAGTTCCCTTGAGCTTGTGTATGGAAATGCGGTTATTACGGATTTTCAGGAGAAAGGCGGAGGAGAATCCTACTGGGAAACAGGAGTGCTTCCGAATATTGATCTGGCGAAAGATTCCCTGTTTTTGATTCTGGATCAGGACGGATATTATAACAGCCAGTCCGGCGACATGGACATGGGAAGTGATTACAGCGCAGAAAATGACGGAGAATCACAGCCTGTAAAACAGGTAAAAAAGCATGTTGTGAAAGCAAGCGGTATTGTAGAGGGAGCGCCGGATGATTACAATGCGCATTCGTCTTATATTTATTGTAATTTGGATACACTTGTGCCGATACTGAAAAAGGAATTTTCCGGAAGGGTGATTCCGGGACAGCCGACAACGAGCTCCGGGAAAGCATATAAGGACTTTTATTATTCCTCAGCGCAGGTAAAGGTAGACGATATTGATCAGGTAAACGAAGTAGCGGACAGTATCAGGCAGATGGGGTACAGCGTAGAAACAAATGCGGAATATCTGCAGAGCATGCAGAAAGAATTCGCTATGATAGAGGCAGTTCTCGGCGGGATCGGAGCGGTATCGCTTTTTGTAGCCGCGATTGGAATTGCAAATACAATGATGATGTCGATTTATGAAAGGACAAAGGAAATTGGTGTTATTAAGGTGTTAGGCTGCAGTTTGAAAAATATTAAACAGATGTTTCTTATGGAGGCGGCTTTCATCGGATTAATCGGAGGAGTTATCGGCAATATTTTCAGCTTTTTTGTGTCGGCGGTTATTAATGCGATAACAGGGCACGGCGCGGCAATGGGCTTTGACGGAGATATTTCGTATATTCCTATATGGCTTGTTCTGGTATCTTTGGGAATTGCGATGCTGGTAGGGATTATGGCGGGATATTTTCCGGCAAAGAGGGCGATGCAGTTAAGTCCGCTTGCCGCGATACGAACCGAATAAGACGTTATTCTTCGATAATATGGATTTCCAGATAATCAAAATCAATGGAATCTACAAAATTATCCTGATAAAAACGGGCCTTGTCATGTCTTTTAAATTCCTCAATTGTGGAATCCAGCCAGATAGGCCTGCTTAAATCAAATTCGTAGCATATAGCATCTAAGGCATGGAATATTTTATGAGTGCGCGTGTCCGTTGTGTCATCACAAATGACGGTATCGCGCACTAAGTGATTATTTTTGATTTCTTTTCCCCATAAACGGAACATAGGCGTATTTTCATCCTTTCAGTTCTATACTAAGAAGCATTATACCGGAACAGAGGAAAATAGTCAAAGGGGATTTATAAGAGCATATACAGGGAGGTTGCAGCATGGCATGGAGACAGAAGAAGGCGGAAAACGAGACACGGGAGGCTTTTCGGGACAACAATATTCAGAGGACGTCCGTAACACGTTATCAGCCGGATGCGGAGACGGGACTTACGGAGGAGCAGGTCAGGGAGCACGCGCAGGCAGGCTTTAGCAACCGTGCGGTAGAGCCGCCCTCCCAGACGACAAAAGAAATTGTTCATGAGAATGTATTTACGTATTTTAATCTGATTTTTGCTGTGCTGGCAGTGCTTTTATGTCTTGCAGGCTCCTTTCGGAATCTGACTTTCCTGCCGGTGATTATTACAAATACGCTGATTGGTATCATTCAGGAAGTACGAGCAAAAAAGGTGCTTGATAATCTGAATATGCTGAATGCACCCCATGCGGAGGTTGTGCGGGATGGCAGGGTAAGTCAGGTGGAGTCTGAAAATCTGGTGCTGGATGATATTGTCATTTTTAGAGCGGGAAATCAGATTTGTGCGGACGCTGTTATTGTAAGCGGAGAGGTACAGGTGCAGGAGGCGCTTCTTACCGGGGAATCGGACGAAATTACAAAATGCCGGGAGGACAGGCTGATGTCCGGAAGCTTTGTTGTTGCGGGAGAATGCCGGGCAAGGCTTACGGAGGTGGGCGAGGATTCTTATATATCCAGACTCACACTGGAGGCGAAAGCAATGCAGAAGGGCGAGCAGTCAGAAATGATCCGCTCTCTCGATAAGCTGGTAAAGCTGGTGGGCATCGTGTTGATTCCTATCGGAATCCTCCTTTTTGTCCAGAGCTTTTTCTTTAATCATGAATCCTATCGGAACAGTATTACCGCTATGGTAGCAGCGGTCATCGGTATGATACCGGAGGGTTTATATCTGCTTGCCAGCGTGGCGCTTGCAGTAAGCTCCATGCGTCTGGCGCGTAAGAAGGTTTTGCTGCATGATATGAAGAGTATTGAAACGTTGGCGAGAGTTGATGTTCTATGCGTCGATAAGACAGGAACAATTACGGAAAATACAATGCGTGTGAAAAAGATAATACCGACGGAGGAATATGATGAAAAAGAACAGCCGCCCCTTAACAGGCTGATCGGTGATTTTGTATGCGTACAGAGTGCGGATAACAGTACGATGGAGGCCTTGAAAGGATATTTTACAGAGCGTACCGGAATGAAAGCGGATAAAGTCATACCGTTTACCTCTGCCTCGAAGTACAGCGGCGCGGTGTTTGAAGAGAAAGCGTATGTCATGGGAGCGCCGGAGTTCGTACTCAGGGAGGAGTTTGACAGATACCGTGAGGAGATACAGAAATATGCGGGGAGAGGATACCGTGTGCTTATATTTGGAAGCTATGAGGGAACGCCGGATGGAAAGGCGCTTACGGAAAAGGTGCGTCCGCTCGCTTACGTACTGCTTGCGAATCCGGTCCGGAAAGAAGCCCCGGAAACCTTTGCGTATTTTGCAGAGCAGGGCGTGGAGGTGAAAGTAATATCCGGAGATAATCCCCTTACTGTGTCGGAGATTGCAAAGGAAGCGGGAGTTAAGAATGCGGAGGAATATATAGATGCCGCCACTCTTAAGACAGACAGCGATATAGAAAATGCAGTTGCAAAATATACGGTATTCGGGCGTGTTACCCCGGCGCAGAAGCGGCAGTTTGTTCAGGCGCTTAAAAAACAGGGAAGAACAGTTGCCATGACAGGAGACGGAGTAAATGACGTTCTGGCTCTTAAGGATGCGGACTGCAGCGTTGCAATGGCTTCGGGAAGCGACGCGGCAGTACAGGCTTCTCAGGTTGTGCTGCTGGAATCGAACTTCGCCTGTATGCCGTCGGTAGTTCTTGAGGGACGCAGGGTTGTGAATAATATCCAGCGTTCGGCAAGCCTGTTTCTGGTTAAAAATATATTTTCTTTTCTGCTGTCCCTGTTTGCGGTTGTTTTTATGATTCAGTATCCGCTGGAGCCGTCGCAGGTATCGCTGATTAGTATGTTTACGATTGGAGTACCCGCATTTTTCCTTGCTCTTCAGCCGAATAAGGAGATGATACAGGGACATTTCCTGACAAATGTATTTTTAAAGGCGCTTCCGGCCGGACTGACGGATGTTATAGCGGTAGGCGCGCTTGTGGTATTCGGACAAACCTTTCATGTGGATGCGGTAGATATATCTACCGCGGCGACAATGCTTCTGGCAATTGTAGGGTTCATGATTCTCTATAAAATATGTCAGCCTTTCAATATCGTCCGCATCGTAGTGTGGATTGGCTGTATCATAGGGCTTATTGGGTGCAGCCTCTTTCTTCCGGAGCTTTTTGCCATTACAGGGATGTCCACAGAATGTATTATGCTCTTTGTTGTATTTTCTATTGCTACAGAACCAGTGCTCAGGTATTTGACGTTACTGACAGGTAAGTTCAGGAAAAATTAATTTCATATAACCGCCTCCTTTTCCCGCATTTTAGTATGCCGTAAGTCAGATGTAAATTGAAAAGGCATAATTGTGTTTATAAACAAAAAAACTGTAACCATATGTGTCTTTTAAATGTCTAATAAGTAGAAAGATGTCTTTCCATCAATAGAAGCACTTGAAAAAGGAGGGAAAATATATTCTATGGATGCAGCAGAACAGCTTAAGCTTGTAAAAAAAGCAAGAAAAGGGAATCCGGATGCATACGGAAAGCTTATTTCAGAGTATCGGGAATATATGTATAAAACGGCATATTTATATGTAAGAAATGAAGAGACGGCGCTGGATGCAGTGGGAACCACCATATTGAAAGCATACCGCCGGATACATACATTAAAGCATCCGGAGTATTTTAAGACATGGCTTACAAGAATACTGATTCATGCGTCTCAGGATGAGCTTAAGAAAAGCGCTTATTATGATACCTTAGAGGAACTCCCGGAAAAGGAGTCGTGCGGGGGAATTTCTCTGGAGGAAAAATGTGATATTAACGCGGCGGTTATGCAGCTGTCGGCAAAATATCGTACCGTTATTATTTTGAAATACTTCAGCGAGCTGTCTGTAAGGGAAATTTCGGAGGTTATGAATGCTCCGGAGGGCTCTGTGAAAGCATATCTGAGCCGTGCGCGGGATGAGCTGAGAGGGATTTTGAAGGAGGACTACGTTTATGGAAATTAGGTTTGAAGAAGTTCCTGTACCGGTGGAAAGATTAAATGGAGCAGTAGAACAGAGCATGAAGAAAGTCAGAACGGAATATCGGGAAAAAATGAAGTCGCATCTTATAAAAAGGGCGGCCGTCGCGGCAATACTGATACTGACAGCGGGGATTCTTGCCGCAAATCCGGTGCTTGCCGCAAAGCTGCCACTTATCGGGCATATATTTGAAATGGTGCAGGAAGGACAGAGATACTCCGGAAATTTTGATAAGATGGCGCAAATTATCACGGAAAATACTCCGAACGTATCAGGCGGGGTTACCATTTCCCTGTCAGAGATTTACAGTAATCGGGAAGCAATGTATGCCGCGGCGGTGATTAAGACGGAAAAACCGTTTCCGGAAGAAGTAAAGGAATCAAACATGCTTGGAGATGACGACATCGGATACCGTATGTATCTTTCTGTGGCAGAGCAGGAGTTTGATTTTATGAAAACGCCGGCAAAATATGAGGTATGGGAATGGCCGGGAGAGGAATACCGTTGGAATTCTATTGACATGCGCGGGAAGTATGTGGATGAGTATACATTTATTGGTCAATTCCGTATTGATTATAATCTGTATCCGATTTGTGATTTCGAGATTCCGGATACATTCCACTGGAAGCTTAAGATAGACGCAATTGATAATTTACATAGTTATTCTGCAGAAGGGAATTGGGAGTTTGATACGAATGTTACGGTGGATACCGGGGAAACGGCGGAGATTGCGGTAAATGAAAGCGCGCCGAACGGGGAGGTGATTTCATCCGTTACGATGACGCCGTATGAAGCGAGAATCAATTATGAGGTTGATGAATCGAAAGTACAGCCGGGTTATGAGAAGCGTGATTCATTGCAGAGCGTAATCGTTGATGCAGACGGGAAAGAGATTATAGATAAGGCGGGGATGTTTCCTGTATCCGGTTATAATCTGTCGGAAATTACGGTGTACTACTTCACAGTACAATCGGACGAGGAGTACGGGAAGATTCAGGATGAGGTGAACCGCGCAGGGGCGGGAGAGGAGTTGGTGAATTATCTTGAGAATATTTCGGTTCAAAAAATAAGAATAGATTTAACGAATAAAACCGGGTAAAACATATAAAATAGGCAAATTACAAGAAAATATGAGAAAAATATGTTATGATATTTCTGTATACGGTTATATCGTTTTGGCAATATCAGGATGGCACAAGGAGATGTATTATGGCAGCGCGAAAAAGAAAAAGAAGAAAAAAGGCACAAAAGAAAAATAAAAAATTATTGTTTTGTATTGTTGGAGGAAGCGTCGGCGTATTGGCGGCGGCATACATAGGAGTCGGTGTTTATTTTTCCACTCATTTTTTGCCGAATACAGAGATTAACGGACATGATTGCTCTGGAAAATCCGTTTCGGAGACAGAAGAGATTTTTAAAGAGGAGATGAAAGCGTATACCCTGACGGTCTGTGATATGGACGGAGGAAAGGAGGAAATTACAAGTGCGGATATCAAGCTGGAATACAGGGAAAGTAAGGCTCTGAAAAAAGAGCTGAAGAAGCAGAACTCATTTTTATGGCCGCGCGCTATTTTCTTTAAGGATTCGGCAGATGCCACGATTGAGCTGTCTTATGATGAGGAAGCGCTTGCCGGGAAGATAGCGTCCCTTAAGGCAGTAACGGCAGAGCAGGTTCCATCGGAATCTGCGGTTCCTGAATTTGACGGAAGTAAATTTGTCGTAAAGCCGGAGGTTCAGGGAACAGCAGTGAAAAGAGACGTGCTGGATAAAAAGATTGCAGAGGCGGTAAACGAGCTGAAGCCGGAGATAGATTTAAAAGCAGAGAAGTGCTATGACGAGCCGAAATATACCTCTGATTCCAGGGAGGTTGCGGACGCCTGTGAGGAAATGAATCAGTATTGTCAGGCAAGTGTTACTTATTCAATGGACGAGCCGGTGGTGATTGACGCGTCGGTTATTTCCGGATGGCTGTCTGTGGATGAGGATATGAAAGTAACCTTAAGCGATGACGGAATAAAAAAATGGCTGGAGGAATTCGGAGATAAATATGACACGATGGGGGCCGAGCGGACATTTACGACGCCGACCGGAAAAACGGCGACGGTAAATGGCGGAGATTACGGATGGTCCATTGATGAGGATACGGAATTTGACGCTATTAAGGACGCTCTGGCAAAGGGCGACACCGTTACAAAGGAACCGGCGTATTATGTGGGCGGTACGGCCGCTGTTCATGGGATGCCGGACTGGGGAGGAACATTTGCGGAGGTTGATTTGTCACAGCAGCATATGTGGTATGTAGTAAACGGGGAGATTGCCCTTGAGACAGATGTTGTGACCGGGGAACCGATTCCGGAAAAAATCACGCCGACAGGTACATATGTATTAAAAGAAAAAGAAAAAGATTCCGTGCTGGTGGGCGAAACGGACCCTTCGACAGGGAAACCGAGCTACCGTACTCCGGTCGATTACTGGATGCGTATTACATGGGAGGGAATCGGCTTTCATGACGCGTCATGGCAGCCTGCTTTTGGGGGCAGTCTGTATAAGAAATCGGGCATCGGCTCCCACGGGTGCGTAAATATGCCTCCGGATAAAGCGGCGGCGCTGTTTGACATGATTGAGGTGGGAACACCGGTTATTATTCATGATTAAGGCGTGAAGATGGATGAAAGCTGCTTTTTACAGAAAAAAGGTGTTGATTGGTGCATGGGAGAGGAAAATGTGATATACTAAACCTAACGAAAGGGCAAGTTTCGCCAAAGGGGGTCTTATCATGACAGAAGAATTAATTAAGGAAGTAAAGCGAATTCAGAAATGTCTGATTAACAAAGAGATGGAAGGTGAGGAATGGGAGGAAAAGATGGAGGCTGTCCGTAAACTGGAGGAGGTTTCCACTTATCTGAAAGATGCACTTGGAAGAGGGGTTGAATTTTGATATCAGCACTTGTATTTGATATGGACGGACTTCTTCTGGATTCCGAGAGAATCGTGAGACGTTCCTGGGAGGAAGCAGGAGAAGAGATGGAGATTTCCCATATGGGGGAGCATATTTATCATACGCTGGGACTTAACAGAGCAGGAAGAAATGCGTATTTCCGTGGAGCGCTGGGTGAGAATTTTGATATTGAGGATTTTACAAAGCGCTCAAGCGAATGCTTTTATCAGATTGTGGAAAAAGAAGGCATGTCCGTGAAACCAGGGACAGCAGAGCTTCTTACATACGCGAAAAGCTATGGCTACAAGCTGGCTGTCGCCACGTCCTCAAGCAGAGAATATAGTATAAAAATGCTTAAAAGTGTTGGAATTTACCATTATTTTGACAGCGGAATTTTTGGAGATATGGTTTGGCAGACGAAGCCTGACCCGGAAATATACAGAAAGGCATGTGAGGCTATTGAGATGCCTCCGGAGAACTGCCTCGCTCTGGAGGATTCTCCGGCAGGGGTGAGGTCGGCTTATGCGGCAGGTCTCAGGGTGATTGTAGTCCCCGATTTGCTGGAACCGCCGAAAGATGTTCTTGAGCTGGTCTACAGACGGTGCGATACATTGCATGAAGTGATTCCGCTTTTAAGAGATGGGATTGACAGGAGAAGCCCGGATGCAGACCGCTGAAAATAAGGAGTAATGCCGAAATACGGGATGTTTGTTATTCTGAAAAAAGATAGAAAAAGTATTGTTTTGGAGAGACAAAAAGAAGAATAGGCATCTGCCTATTCTTCTTCTGTGAATACGCTCTTATCCATACCGCAGATTGGGCATACCCAATCGTCCGGAATATCTTCAAATGCAGTTCCCGGTGCAATTCCGTTATCCGGGTCGCCTGCTTCCGGATCATATACATATCCGCAGGGCTCACAAACATATTTTTTCATGATTTTTACCTCCATAACTTTTATGATTTACATTACATCCTATAGGATACACGAAAAATCATTTTATTTCCATAAAAATTTTCTGAAAATGATGATCTTTTTATTTTGCCGAAAACGCTTCCCATCTTCCGGAGGCTCCGCATGGAAGAATCAGTCCGGAATGCGTTACCGGAAGTCCGATTTCCTGGGCATCCATATGTCCGTTGTATCTGCGAAGCTCTGTGCCGAGCATATAGGCGAGTACAGAAGGAGCCAATCCAGTCGTATAGGAATTAATAAGGAAAAACAGCGGATTATCTGATAATATCCGAGCGCACTGCTTAATCAGAGGGTGAATGGCGTCCTCGATTTTCCATATTTCGCCTTTTGGGCCTCTGCCATAGGACGGAGGGTCCATAATAATCGCGTCGTAATGATTTCCCCTGCGGATTTCCCTTTCTACGAACTTTACACAGTCATCCACAAGCCAGCGTATAGGCTTATCGGACAGGCCGGAGGAAACGGCGTTTTCTTTTGCCCATCCGACCATTCCTCTGGAAGCGTCGACATGGGTGACGGAAGCGCCTGCGGCCGCAGCCGCCAATGTAGCGCCGCCGGTATAGGCAAAGAGATTTAAAACCTTAACCGGTCTTCCGGCCATTTTGATTTTCTCAGAAAACCAGTCCCAGTTGGCTGCCTGCTCCGGAAACAGTCCGGTATGTTTAAAGCTGAACGGCTTCAGATTAAAGGTCAGATCCTTATAGTGAATCTGCCATTGCTCGGGAAGATTAAAAAAATCCCATTCACCGCCGCCCTTTTTGCTTCTATGGTAATGACCGTTTTTGATTCTCCATTTATTCATGTCTTTCGGGGTATCCCAGATAACCTGGGGATCCGGCCGGATTAAGATATAATTGCCCCAGCGCTCCAGCTTTTCACCCCTGCTGCAATCAATTACTTCATAATCTTTCCAATTATCTGCAAGCCACATAATACGAAATCCTCTCTTAAAATTCATTAGGAGTATAACATAGGGACAGGGTAAATTCAATTGGGGACGGGGTTTTTTCAGAAAAACCCCGTCCCCAATTGAAATATTCTTATTTTTTATACAGAAACCTTTCAGGCAGTGTTACATGGAAGCTGCCGGCTACTTCACGAAGATTATCCTCTGTGATTGTCTGCAGCTTCTTCGGCGATATTGCTAATACCTTTACAAGAATTTCAGCGGATTTTTCAACGGTATGAAGCAGCCCGAACGTCAGATCAAAGGTTTCTCCGGAGCAGAACATGCCGTGGTGCGCCCAAATTACAACATCATATTTTTCCATCAGCTTTGCGGTTTCTATGGCGATCTCTCTTCCGCCGGGCACCATCCAGCCTACAACTCCGACACCGTCGGGAAAAACTACGGGACATTCGGTGGCCATTTCCCATAATTCTCTGGTAAAAACCCTGTCTTCCAGCGGCAATACGAAAGTGAGAGCAATTGTGTTTGTCGTATGTGCATGATAGATAACACGGTGTTTTCCGTTTGTAAGCCGTTTCTTTACCTCATGATTCATTAAATGGGTCGGAAGCTCGCTGGTCGGTCTGCCGCCTTCTACAAGTCCCCAGCGGATGCGGTAATTCTCACCCTTTTCATCCAATTCGATAATTGCCAGACAAACCTCCGGGTCTACAATAATATTACGGAAATACATTCCGCTTCCTGTCACAAGGAAAAACTCGCCGGAAAGGCCGGGCACCTCGGTTCCGATAGAGACCCATTCTGTCGGTGGATTCAGACGCGGACGGATTAGTTCAACCTCCTCCTCTTTCAGACGGTAAGATAGATTTCCGCCGTTCCTTTCGTGCCAGTTCATGCGAAAGGCATCATCGGTCATTTTAATAAAATCCTGTACAAACTTTGCTTCTAAAACTTTCATTTTATTATACTCCTTTTTGTTGTTTTTATTGTCATTGTGTTGTTTTATGTGGTTTTATAATATTATACATGTTGGTTCTGCTTTGTAAAGGACTTTATTTGCAAAAAACAGGGACTTTATTTGTCGGTGAGGAAAGGGCAGTGTTTGTGCGAAGGTTTTGTATGTGGTGAATTGAAGATAGGGGATAGAGTAGGGAAAGGCCGCAGAAATGCGGTCTTTTTCTTTGGGAGATTTTATTGTGTTATGGATAGAAATCGGGTAAAATAGAACACAGAAAGCAGGTGGAAGAATCATGGCTAAAACTTTTTTGTGGTAAAAGCTGTAAGAACATTACAGGATGCTGAGAATAAATATATCATTGTTTTTGATAATGCTTTTGACAATCTGCAGGTTGTTATGGAAAACAAACGATTAAAGAAATATGTAAATGAGAAAGAAAATGTTTGTCTGCTGGATATTATTTGTTTTGCGTATATTCTTTTAGAATTCAAAGAATTGATAGAATAGAATTTCGTTTCGGAGGATGAATTCCTGCAAAAGAGAGCGGGAGTAATCGCAGCAAGACATAGGCTTTTGGAAACTATACAGGAAGATAATCTGGATTATAAAGGAATTTGTGAAATTGTAGAATATGATAAACGCATTGATGAGCATAATATTGAACAATTATCTGCAAGACTGCTATATGATCTGACAAGAAATATGGGATTTAAGGTGTCAAAAGGCGTGCTTGGAGAATGCTGGATAAAGTCTTGCTGCGAATGGAAAGCGCGGCAGGAAGACGATATCTGCGGATTAGATCATAACAGACTATCTGTATTTGAAAAAAATGCAAAGAATTTATGCCGGAAGTTCATTGAGACTACAGTTTCCGAAAGTCGGATTGGAGGTAGTGGCATGATAACAATTTTTAAAAATAAGAAAGACATACCTCGGGATAAAGAATATGTAGAACTGAATGATATATTTTTTAATCAGAATACAGCAACGAAGCTGGATGAGAGAAGGAGAAGTAACTTATTAGAAATTCTTGTTAGTTCGTTTATATGAACGTCAAGAGAGAAACTCATTGAGAAAGGAGATAATATGGCTTTAAATAATAAACTTCGTATCACAGATTCCACTGAATTAGCCGGAATGGAAGAAAAGATAAGTAAGAAAAAAGCGATCGAATTATTTGAAAATGGGTATTTGGATCAGTATAAAGCAGGAACATTTCAGATGCTTGCAGCTATTCATAAATACCTATTTGACAAGATATATGAGTTTGCGGGAGAAATACGTACTGTCAATATTGCAAAAGGAAATTTTAGATTTGCACCAGTGATGTATCTGCAGGTGGCTGTTGAGAATGTTGAGAAGATGCCGCAGTCAACATTTGAAGAAATTATTGAAAAATATGTAGAGATGAATATCGCGCATCCATTTCGGGAAAGCAATGGAAGAAGTACGAGAATATGGCTTGATTTGATTTTGAAAAAAGAGTTGAATATGGTTATTGATTGGAGCGCAGTTGATAAAGACGACTATTTACTCGCGATGGAACGAAGCCCGATTAAAGATATTGAAATAAAATATATCTTAAAACAGGCTCTGACTGATAAAGTTGGAGATAGAGAAGTGTATATGAAAGGGATAGACTATAGTTATTATTATGAAGGGTATACCCTATATAAAGCAGAAGAGTTATAAAAATAGTAAGAGCATCTGACGGAAAGCCGGATGCTTTTTTTCGTTCTTGAGTAATATTCCGATTAATGGGAAATATCATTCCGATAGCGTTGCCGTTGTTCCGTTCACAGGATATAATATGACTCAAAGAGAAGTGGACGGATATTTGAAGAGGTGTCAAATTATGTATATTAGCGTAAAAGAAGCGGCTGAAAAATGGAATATATCAGAACGACGGGTCCGTGTGTTATGTTCTGAAGGGAAAATCCCAGGCGTAATTCGAGACGGACGCAGCTGGAAGATTCCGGAAGCTGCAAAGAAACCGGAAGATGGCCGTTATAAGACAGCAGAAAGTTTATTAACGATCATAGATAACAAGAAAAGAGAATTGGATTCCAAACGAACGCTGACACAGGGGGAAGTAGAACGTCTTACAGAGAAGTTTATTGTTGAGTATACCTATAACTCCAATGCGATTGAGGGAAATACCCTGACCTTGAGAGAAACAGGTATAGTTTTGCGAGGGTTGACAATTGATAAGAAACCTTTGAAAGACCATATGGAAGCGGTGGGGCATAAAGAAGCCTTTGACTTTGTGAGAGATTTGGTAAAGGAGAATGTACCGATTTCCGAGAGCATTATTAAACAAATCCACTATTTGGTGCTGGCAGATAAAAAAGAAGATAGAGGTGTATACCGCGGAGGGGCGTTTGCTTGTGAATTTTGAGTTGATGAAAGCAGGATATCCGCCGATTGATATTAAATTTACGTAATGCCTTTGATGAATATCATGGGAAACATAATCTTGAGGCGATGGAGAAGCTGTTTGCAGGGTATTTGAAAGAACGGTTGGATGGGTATTTGGAAATGCTGCAGGAATAATTGATTTTAAGGAGCGAGTAAAATATGAGTGATAAAAAAGGTGTAATATAAAGTTCTTCATTAGAATAATTAGCCACCAATGAGCAAAGATAAAGGTAAACAGGACTGTACCGTTGAGAAAAACCCTCTCGTCCGAATTTACCTTGTATAATGTCAAACCCATGCTGAATTTGACGAGACCGTTTCAAAGTTTGTGGAAACTATAAAAACCAATGTAAGATATGTGAT
>CAMNRH010000021.1 GCA_946552115.1 uncultured Lachnospiraceae bacterium | reverse complement strand
GATAAATGATAATTTAGAAGCGACTGCTCAAGCAGTTTTTGAAGATTACTTTGCCGAGTATTATGCCGGTGCTTTGCCTCTTCCAAATGGGTGGAAGAAGGCGATGCTCTCAGATGTCTGCCAAATCAGAGGCGGCAAGCGTCTTCCAGCTGAATGTGAGTTTGTAAGCGATATCACATCCCATCCATATGTCAGAATTCGTGATATGTACCAAGGAAAATATCTTGAACTCACCGAGGATTTTGAATATATAGGTGAAGATGTATTCGCTTATATAAGAAATTACACTGTTGCCTCTGGAGATGTAATAATTGCCATTGTTGGTATCACATCTGGAGAAATTGCAATCATTGGTAAAACTCTTGATGGAGCAAACCTGACCGAAAATTGTGTTAAGTTGACAAACTACAATGGTATAACAGCGGAATACCTTTACTGTTATTGGCAATATCTCCGCAAAAACGGAGGCATCGACCCGTTGCTGGTAGGAGCTGCACAACCTAAACTACCGATGTACAACATCCAATCAGTTCCGGTGATTATACCTGACGATGCTACGATGGACAATTATCAGAACCGTGCTGCCATACTTGCTAAAGGAATCCTTAATAATATACAAGAAATTAAGTGCTTGCGAGAAATACAGCAACTTATTGTTTCTCGCTTATTAAGCCGCTAAATTATCATTTATCCGTTGCTTCAAGGCAATCCTATCCGTTATTACCTGATAGTTTCCAACTATTTCGAGCTGTTTCTCCATCGGCAGCACAGGTACTTCTAACCTACATATATCTTCCCATGAAATACCACCTCTAACACTTCCATCCGTTTTTAACCAACACACTCTATCAAACTCCGGTCTGCGAAACCACATCATTAAGTACTCTTCATTAAGAAATCGCTTCTCCTTAATCTCAAACATAAAATATGCCGGAGAAACTAATGATGGCTTATCATCGGTATACAACGCTATCGGCAATTTTTCGTCACGTCCAACGTGCATTGGATTACATGCAAATTTCCCCCTTGTAATTAATTTATAGTTACTCAAATCTGTTCCTATAATATTAGCCACGGATGGCATAAAACACTTATTAATATTAATGCCCACTACTCTATCTGTAGTTTCTTCCTTATTGCGGACATCAACCAAACGAATATAATTTCCCAAAATATCATAATTTGATTTCATACCCTAACTCCTTAAACACAGAAAGCAAATCTTCCTTTGATTTTTCTTCCGCAGTTAAAAGCTCTTTTAACTCTGATTGTAGTGTTTTCATCTTGGTATCAAAATCAACATTTTCATCACGATTGACAAATTCAATATATCTGCTCGGCACAAGTGTAAAACCTTTTTCCTCTACTTCCTCTTTGGATGCAGAATAGCAAAACTCAGGTACATTTTCATATGTTTCTTCATACCCCTCCTGCTGCCAGTTATGATACACTGTTGTAACTTTGGCTCTATCTTCATCAGTTAATTCAATATATTTCTTTTCATAAGGACTACCCATTTGCCGCAAATCCATAAAAAGAATTTCATTTTCACGATTACGATACTTCTTTACTTGTCCATTTGGTTCAACTACACGTGCTTTTTTATTTCGGTTTAATATCCAAAGCGTAACACTGATATCCGTAGTATAAAAAAGGCTTCTTGGTAAAATGATAATTGCTTCCACAAGATTATTTTTTATAAGCTGCTGCCTAATTTTCAACTCCGTACCGTCATCAGACAATGCTCCATTTGCAAGAAGAAATCCTGCAACTCCATTTTGCGAAAGTTTGGAAACCATATGTAAAATCCATCCATAATTCGCATTACTTGTAGGCGGAACTTCATAGCCTCCCCACCGAGGGTCGTCTGTTAATTCATTCATCGCTCTCCACTCTTTTTGATTAAACGGCGGATTTGCCATAATGTAATCTGCTTTAAGGTCTTTGTGCTGGTCATTGGTAAACGTGTTTGCCGCCATTTCTCCAAGATTAGCGGAAATACCACGGATAGCCAGATTCATCTTAGCCAGTTTATACGTAGTGTTTGTATATTCCTGCCCATAGACCGAAACATTTTTCTTATTTCCACTATGAGCTTCCACAAACTTAATGGACTGAACAAACATACCTCCCGAACCGCAACAAGGGTCATATAGTATCCCATCATACGGTTCAAGCATTTCCGCAATAAGATTGACTATACATTTCGGAGTATAAAATTCTCCTTTACCCTTTCCCTCTGCAATTGCAAATTTACTAAGAAAATACTCATATATTCGACCAATAATATCATTCTCTTTGTCGTCCGTATTAATACGATTAATCTCGTCTAATAAAGAAGAGAGTTTCGTTGTATCAATATGTAAACGGGAATAGTAATTATCAGGCAATGCGCCTTTCAAAACAGGATTCATTTTTTCAATCGTATACAAGGCGGTATCTATTTTCAAAGCAATGTCATCTTGCTTTGCATTTTCCATGATATAAGACCATCTGCTTTCTTCTGATAGAAAAAACACATTATCTCTTGTATAGAACGCAATCATATTAACAAATTTTTCTCCATACTTTTCCGCTATTATCATCCTCTGCGCTTCAAACTTATCACTCGCAAATTTGAGGAAGAAAAGACTAAGGACAACGTGCTTATACTCCGCAGGTTCAACGGAACCACGCAATTTATCCGCTGATTTCCAAAGTGCTTCCTCCATAGAGACTTGTTTTCTAGGTTTTACAGCTCTTGCCATTAGTTTTCCTCTCTTTCAGGCGATATTCGACAATTTCTTCTCTTAAATAATTTTACACATTGTTATCTTTATTTTCAAGCTCGACAGATAAAAAAGCAACAAACATACCGAAACAAAAAGACTATGGCACATAACCTGTTCGTCCCATAGTCTTTCTATTCTCCAAATTTTCTTTTATTATCTGTAACTCCCAATATATAATCCACGCTGACATCATATCTCTTTGCCAGTTTCAGCAATGCCCATAATGGTATCTCGCGCAAGCCATTCTCATATCTTCTATATACACCCTCATGGCATCCCAAGAACTTAGCCACATCTATCTGACGTAAATCATGGTCTGACCTCAAGTCTCTTATTCTTTTATAATACATATTACACCTCACCATTTGGTTAGATTTATATTTAAAATCTTACCACCAGATGATACATTTCATTCAAAACCGAACTATTTGGTTTGGTATATAAAAAAGGTTATGATATGCATAAGTCACGTACCATAACCCTATTCGCCATATTTTCTTTTATTATCTGTAATTCCAAGTATATAATCTACACTGACATCATACCTCTCTGCCAATTTCAATAATGCCCATAACGGTATTTCACGTATGCCATTCTCATATCTTCTATATACACCCTCATGGCATCCCAAAAACTCTGCTACGTCTATCTGACGTAATTCATGGTCTTCTCTCAAATCTCTTATTCTCTTGTAATACATATCTCACCTCACCGTTTGGTTAGATTTGTTCTTTCAAATTCTACCATCAGATGATATACTTTATTCAAAACCGAACCATTTGGTTAGGTTAATGGAGGATAGAGAAATGAAAAAATTAGGACTCTCAATTTTATTATCATGTATCATGATATCAGGATGTGCAAAAGAAGATATTGAAATGGACGTTATCTCGGCTCACAACTCAACCGCCGATAACTGGTATGAATTAAATGTCAATATTATTGCTGATAAAGATACTGCGTCAGACAAAGATGCCTGTTCCAAAGAAATCTTGCAACATATCCTTGCCAACGATTTCCATAGTACACGTTTTTCTTTCGACATCAGCGGATACCCAAATGAGGTAAATGTGAATGTCTTTACTTCTGAAAAAGATGTTCAAAAAGGTAATGCTAATGTCGGTGTACGGCAGATTTTTTAAGCTCTATCTCTACACGGCTATTGCCCCTGTGCCATTGTCAAGCTTTGCGGGAGAGCCAAGTCAGAGTGTGGGCAGGAGCTTTATCAAAAGTTATGCCGCCGTATGCCTTGAGGGGGCTATTATCGTACTTGCCTGTATCATCTTTTCTGTGTTTGCGGTGTCTCCGCCTGTGGTAAAGCCTGATGCGGCGGCGGTCACAATGGTATGGGGATATATTGCGGAGCTTGTATTTAACATGCTTGTCCTTGTGGGCGCAGTTAAGATGGCAGACCGTGTTGTACGTGAGATGATGGGATTGTAGGGGAGGTGAAACTATTTGGAAGTTAAGATAAATAAGGAAATCCGCAACTATACGGAATCCATGTTTTTTGGACTGTCATTAAGGCAGTTTCTTTTCTCTGTCTTTGCCTGTGGCGTTGCAGTGGGTTTGTTTTTTCTGCTTCGTGAGAAGTTCGGAACGGAGACGTTGAGTTGGATGTGTATTCTGGGGGCTTCGCCATTCGCGGTAATGGGATTTGTCAGATATAACGGTATGACCGCGGAGCAGTTTATATGGGTGTGGATAAAGTCGGAGTTCATTATGCCGAAGAAACTTTTGTTCCTGCCAGAAAATCTATATTACGAAGCAATGAAAAATGTCATGGAAGCACATGAGAACGGAACGCCTGCCGTGAAAGATTCCCGTAAGAAGCGAAAACGCAGAGCGGCAAGACGTAAAGCGATGAGAAAGAGAAGAAAACGGCTTAAGAAAGCAAAAAGAAATCAAAGAAAGCGTAAGGGAGGAAGAGTATGATTAAGACACTTAGAAATCTGTTCAAGCAGGACAAGGAGAAGTTTGTCGTACCCAAATCAGTACAGGCGGTTATCCCATTGAAAACAGTCTGGGAGGACGGCATTTTTCTTGTCGGCAAAAATAAATATGCAAAGACCTTTAAGTTTGAGGATATCAACTATGCAGTGGCGAGCCGTGAAGATAAGGAAGCTATGTTCCTTGAATATTCAGAGCTTTTAAATGCGCTTGACAGCGGGGCGACTACGAAAATCACTATTAATAACTGCCGTCTGAATAAAGCGGATTTTGAACAGACTATCTTAATCCCATTGGCACAAAAGGGTGGGAAAGCTGTCGATGATGGTCTGGACAAATATAGAAAAGAGTACAATAAAATGCTTCTGGATAAAGCAACCGGGGCTAATTCTATCGTGCAGGATAAGTATGTGACTATCTCCGTCTGTAAAAAGAATATTGAGGAAAGAGGAGATGACAAACATTATTCTGACCGACCCGAATGCCGATGTAATTGTTATAGACCCCGAAAGAGAATATCCCGAATATTGCAGAGAGCTTTCCGCACAGAAGAAGCAGCCAGAATATGTCCGATAAAATATAAGACGAAAGGAATTATTTATGAGAATAAAAAAATATCAATCTATTATCTGCATGATTACCGCCGTTTGCCTGCTAGGTGCGGCGGTTTTTTGCGGCTTTCACATCTATCATCATTATATACAGATAGATGAGCAGACGGAAGCCTTTGCTAAGATTGCCGAAGTTGTGGCAAATGCCCCAGATGAAGAACCGCTTCCAGAAGATAAGCCTGTCAGTGAGGGTGAAGATATTTTGGCAAAGTATAAAGAGCTGTATCTAAAGAATGAAGATATGGCAGGCTGGATTTCTATTGCCGATACGACAATCAATTATCCTGTGATGCAGTCTAAGGATAAACCGAATTTTTACCTGAAGCATAATTTTGAAAAAAGTTACAGTGATTTGGGTGTGCCTTATATTCAGGAAAATTGCAATATTGCATCAAGCGACAATCTGGTTTTATACGGACATCATATCAAAGGCGGCAGGATGTTTGGAGCGTTGGAGAACTATAAAGATAAGAAATTTTATGAAAAGCACAAGATTATCCAGTTCGACACGCTTACAGAGCAGGGAGAATATGAAATCATCGCTGTATTTAAGACCATAGCATATAATTCGGAGGGTTACCGTTACTATGACTTTGTAGATGCGGAACATGAAAGAGAATTTGATGCTTATGTGGGGAAATGTAAGGAGATTGCATTGTATGATACAGGTGTGACGGCTGAATATGGAGATAGGCTTATTACTCTAACCACCTGCGAATATTCTGCGAAAAATGGCAGGCTTGTAGTTGTGGCGAAAAAGATAAATTAATGTGACCGTAAATCTTCTGGGGAAGGAGGTTTTCTATGGCTGATATTAAGACCAGAGATGCAGTCAAAGGCACGATAAAGACCCTTGATAAAACTGTCATTGCACTCATTCTTAGATTCCTTTCTATACGCCGCGCCGCTTACGGCAGGACAGCATACTTGTCGGCGTTCTATTCATGGGGTATTAGGGGGCATCCCCTAACAAGCGAATTTGGATAACCAAATTCAGTGCTTGGTAAGACATTCCTTAACATCCGTCCTCGCCGCAGCATCCTCTGCATATCGCACATTGACAGAGACAATCCGAACAACAACCGTCCTTTAAGAATCTGTCTTTTGATTCCATTTCTTTCGCACTGTGCTTATGGACATCGGTAATATCAGCTTTTCCATGAACAAAATCTTCCTCCGTAAATTGAACTGCATCCGTGTCAAAAAGAACTGTTTTTAGTTTTTCTGCCGCCTGTTCAGGGTCGTCGGCATAGATACTGATAGTCTTTCCATAATGGGCATTGAGCTTCGCTTTGTATTCCTTCAATAATCGTTTCCTCACTTTCCACTTCAATATTTTTATAAATTCCGACTGAATTTATTGACTGTTTCTTGCAGAAAATCATCATACAATCAACGTGCATCACTCCTTTCCCTGCTAGATTTCGGTCTTTCCATTCCCAGATAAGATAATAAAAAATCGTTGAAATCCTTACCGATTGGCAGCGGAGAATCAACGATTTTATATTCGTTCTTCAACAGTTCTTTTAACGCGGCAGTACAAAGCCGACCTGCTCTGTCCATATCTAAATGAAGATAGATAGTCTTAATCTGTGGATTTGCTTTCAAAAAAGTAGTAAGGGCAATGGGCAACCTGCTATCTTTTATCTCTTTCTTAGGCTGATACACCCCCGACAAAGAAAGCAGATTCCCCCTGTGATAATCCTTTCCCGTACACTTTAAATAGGTGGCATAGGAAAGTAAATCAATGGCTGCTTCGAATAAATGCACAGATTCGCATGGTTCTTTTGCAAGAATCCTGAAAGAATACCGCTTATCACTCCCCGATGCATCGTGTTTAAAATCTCCTATTGTACCATGATAGGCGGCATATTTCGGTACTCCGTTTTCATCTTTTCCTATAAAAACAGCATTGTGATAATCGGAGCTTTCAAAAATAATACCGTCGGCAATGCACTCCTGTATGAGAGAATAATCAATGCCGCGCCCCAAAAGATACTTCGTCACTCTGTCACAACTCTTATTCTTTGGTGGCAGGAGCAGCACTTTCGGTTCGTTTCTAATCGGGGTTATGGGTATCGGTTTCCAGTCTGCCTTTGTCTGTCCTGTGATAGTTTCTACAGCTTCTACAAATCCATAATCCTTGACCTTGATAAGATAATCAAGTGCGGAAATACCACCGAACCCCCTCGACCACCAGTACCATTTGCCATTGGAAATCTTCAAACTGTCATGCTCTCTGGTACAATAGACATTGCCTGCGACACGTTTTAAGTTGCCCGGTTCGTAATGTTGCAAATAAGTCAGCAAGTCCATCTGCCTTGCCTGCTCAAGCACTTCAGGCGCAATCTGTACATAAGGTCTGTTACTTTTCATTCAATAAAATCACCTCCAGAAATAGAAAAAGCCGGGGGATTTTCTCATAATGAAATCTCTCGGCTATGTAAAATTGATATTTAATTTTGTCTCTCTGGCAAAGATATAATTATTTAAACTTTACCAGTCACGTTCACCAATGGCATCTTCTACATCCATGTCTATATTAAACCATTCCAAAATATATTCTACTGTTTCTGCGATGCTCTCTCTTGCAGCAGTCTCTAATTCGCTTTCATTTTCTTCAAATTCTTCCTGTAGGTCGTTAATCGCCAATGTCATTTCATCAAATTTACTTTGTATTTCTTCGGAATCCCTCTCTCCTGTTTCCAGAAAAGTAATGACATTTTCCACTAATTCCTTTACCTTATCTACTAAAAAATCTGGGAAATATCCATCTCGATACATACTGTCAAGTAACTCATAATCAGCATCAAATTTCTTCATATAACATCCTCCATGCCTAAAACTCGAATTTATATTGCTTTCAATACTATTTCAAGTAGCACTGTCAAAATACAAATCAGTAAAATAGAAATCACTAAGCCAACCGTTTTAATAGGTATAATACACTGAAAGGCTATCATAATTCCTACTAATAATGCAGCCGTTCCCTCAATTCTCGAATGTAACTTTATCTTTTTTACGCCGTTATATTTTTTTATAAAAGGAACTTTACCTTTAATAAGACTGTATAGACCTAAAACACCCATCATAGTACCAATCATCACGCCTACCATGTCATCCACCTCCCCGACAATTCCCGATTTGTATCAGTTCCACCATTGCCAATATGAAAATATATCCTTTATTTTTTATATTTACCAAAAGCTTTTTCTTCGTCTAAATGCACGTCCTTGAAAAATACAATCAGAAATATTATAAACGTAACAATCGCCATATGTTTTGAAATACAATATGATAAAATGGAGCCTATCCCTAAAATAGCCGCCCAAATTAAAAAGATATTTCTTTGGTCTTTACTCATTTTATCTTTATCATATAATTCTCTCTTTTCCTTCGGCATTGTATTAAATCCACTTATTAATATTGTTGCTTTTCCTTTAAAAATAAAAAATATGAAAGCAAATAACAAACATAATAAACTTGAAACACCACATACAATAAAACCATTATTCATTGAACATACCTCCTTAAAAAGTCCCATTTCATTTAAACACATCTATTGTATGTCTGTAAACACCATCTTCAAATCAATATCTTCGCAATCATATCCAACAATTTTTAACCTGTTCTTCCCACTTTTTAATGGCAGTGTTTTTGTTACAAGTCCATTTGTTGAAGTTTCAGGCAGACATTCAATCACCGTTGTAACATTGTCTTCACTATCTATATATACTATTTTTGCCTGCCCTTTTGAAAGACTAAGGTCAAAATCTATTTCTATATCCTGATTCTCTTTTATCGTCTTTTCCCACAATGTCTCGCGTCCGTTAAATTTGGAAACTTTAAGTGAATATTCTCCATTTGTGGAATTAGCAACAGATACTTCTTTTGCATAATGGTCTGTATTCTGAGCAATTTTTTCATCAGAATCATACTCTCGTTTTGCAAATTCATTGCTGCACGCTGTCATCATCAAGCATAACAGCCAAAGCAATGCTATAGTAAATTTCCTCATATTTCCTGCTTTTCCTCCAAATGATTCCGTATCTTTTCCATTCGTAAATTATACTCCGCTTTCCTAATTATATCATACCACTATAGACATTTCTACATTTTACGTTTCATAAAAGCGGCATCAACATCCGCGCCAATACCGCTTTTCTCGGTCATTTTCCTATAAAACCCCTGCCTTTTTCATATATCCTGCGCTGTCATAGCATCCCCGGAAATACACTGACTGCATCTCCATATCTGTAAGCTTGTTCTTTAACTCCATCACCTTTATGAGTGCTGTACACTCCTGCCCACTTAACTCTGCCGATTTTTCCATATCAAACACGTCTAAAACTTTGGGATATTTCTCATACAATTCTTCTATTTCGGATTGTATTGCACGGTATTCCTCGTTTTCTTTGGGTAATTTCGCTATAACAGAACTCAGATATTCCTCAAAAATATTGCTATGGACATCTACAAATGTCTCAAATCTGAACGCATCAGACATCTTTTTCACCTCCGTTTCTTTTCATTTCTTTCATTATACCGCCTATACAAATACAATACAATCATCTAAGTTTTCTTCTATTTTATCCCTAATTCCAAAATCAAGACTTTAACATAATCGCTTACTAATTTATAAAACTCATATTCCATATCCCCAATATGCCCCGTCAATTCTTCCCCCATCAGAGCCTAAATCGACCTTGTCCCTGTAATCCAAAAGATGCTGACACACCGCTCTCTGTTCTTCTGTCAAATCAAGCCTGTTAAAAGCGTCTTCCGCGTTTCCCTCATCCTTACTGTCCTTTTGATATCCCTCGTCAGCTTTTAATAATAGAAATACCGATTCATCTTTTAATTTCTCTGCCGCAATTTTCACCAGTTCTTTAAATTCTTTATCGTTCATTTTTTCCTCCTTTCTTTGCCCTATTGTATTATAAAAATTCTGTCAGCTTCAACAGTGCAAACAAGCGGCATGGCAATCATTTTGCATACTATGATGGTATGTATGCCGGGAACAGATTCTATCTATCCCCGGCTAAAATGCAAACGCAGTATTTGTCCTCGACATCCCCTGCGTAAAAGCAATATGCTCTGGGAAATCGCTAAGCAGCAGGCTGTTAATCTGCTTCACGGGAATCTCACCCCTCCGAGGAACTCTCGGAGCTGCGTACAGGAGTATCATTATCTTTCTGACTGTCATCGCCATATCGGAACAGCCCGATACTTATAGCAGGGATTCTCGCTCATTCATAAAAACAGAAAGTCCCGGCGTACCTGCTAAGATAGCTAATCATCAGAAATAAAGTCTTAGCGAATGACTTATTCAATTGTCAAGATACAGCAAAGATGTGTTTCTGACGGCTGCCAGAAATCAACCTCTTCACTTATTTGGAATTGAAACACTAAATGACACCCTCCTTTTTGAAAAAAACTAAAATATTTATTCTCACATTATAATTGCTTTGCAAACACAAAAAACCGCCTGTTCCAACGAAAGAACAGACGGCTACTGACAATTTTCGAATTAGAATTTGATAAATTAATATCCTCTATATTGATGGAGCAAATCACTAAGTTTCTCATTTTTCTTAATAAAGTCCATTAAATATTCATCTGTTATTTCAAATTGAATATTTCCATCCTTTTTACGGGTTTTTGTTGCAAGCACTTGTTCACCACTTTTAGAAGTTATTCTAAAACCATGAATAATTCTATTCCTCATATTTACAATTTCTAAAAACAAATCCTCAATCTCTGTATTCCCACATTTATTGGAAATTGTTTCTGAAATAATTTTTTTAAGCAAACCGGATTCTTTGTCAATTAGTTCATACCAGTTAAATGAATCATTTGTTTTAATGATATTTTCTATTATAAATCCATTATTTGAACTAAACACACATAATGCGCTTCCCAACAACTCTCGATATTCCTTCGTCGGTAATGATTGTCTAGTATAGTTTTCGTACATTGTTATACCTCCTATAAATTTACGATTTATAAATTTGATTATAAAATATTTCCCTATTGCTTGCAATCTATATTTATAAGTTTGTTTTTAATGGATACATACTTCTGAAAATGGAATTATGTATTTTTTCTCCATTCATCAAAACGCTTTCTTATAAACGCCACATCATCATCTACATCCGAAGAAATAAAAATATGTATACTCCGAAATAGCTTCTTTATATTTATTGCATACTCTTTTTCACCTTCGTTCGCTCTATAAAGAATTTTTACAAATTTAATCCCCCTCTGTCTGCACAAATATTCTTTTAGGCTGTCAATCTCCTGTGTCCCGGCAAAGGATTCCATGGCAACTTTTTCTTCTGGTATATAGATTTCTATTGGAATTCCGATAGTCGCGTCAGAATTTAACAGCACTTTTAACCCTTTCTTTGCGGCATAATAACTGACTGCTAATTGTGGAAATACACTTTGGTATTCTTTTTCACATTCCCGGCATCCTTTCCCCTCTATAGCTCTTTCTGAAATCTTTCCTCTCCACGAATGTCCAAGCCTACATTTCCACCAAACTTTACGCATAGAGCTTCTTGATATATGTTCAGGGAAAATGTCTGTATTCTTATCATAATCCCACTCAGCAAGCAGATTCGGGTCGGTCGCAGCCAAGTCATTGTATCCAGATAATACCGCACGGTCGGCACATACCGGACATTCTGCCCCTTTCACCCGCGAATGAACCACTGCTTTCCATTCATATCCGCATTTTCTACATTTCCACCAGACATTTTTACGTGATTTCTCATTTATCATATCTGGCGTCAAAGGCAGATTACGCTCCGACCATTCCGATGCGAGTTTGGGCTGTTTTGCCGCAAAGTCATTGAATCCTTTAAGAAGAATCTTTCCACTGCAATAAGGACATTTGCTCCCATATGAACGAGTTGCAATCAACGTATTCCATTCATGCCCTTTGCTACATTTCCACCAGACTTTACGATTAGAATAGACTGCGACCATAGTCGGGCGTAACGGATAATTTCTTTCCGACCATTCAACGGCTATTTGTGGAAACTCTGAAGCAAGGTCATTGAATCCCTCTAACACAAGATTGTGGGAACAATACGGACATCCACTGCCTTTCACCCGGTTTTTCACGCTTGCCGTCCACTCGTGCCCACATTTGCCTTTCCATACAATTTTCTTGTGTGAGCCTGCCCCAACCATAGTCGGCTTTAAGATTCCATTTTTATCAGACCACTCCAGTGCAAGCTCTGGCTCTAAGGTATTCAAATCGTTAATACCCTCGACCACCCTCTTTCCCGAACAAATAGGACAATTTTCACCTGAAGAACGGCTTTTGATACTGGCTTGCCATTCATGCCCGCAGGCTCCTTTCCACCATACCTGTCTATTTGAGCCATATGTTACTGTATCGGGTGTAAGCGGTAAATTCCTCTCTGACCATTCATCTGCAATCTCTGGGCGCATAACTGCTAAACTATTCTCCATATTGAACCTCCTGTACTTCTTATAGACAGTATAGAAAATAATTGATATGGATGGTAGTTTACAAACTATACGGGTTCACCCAACGTTGTGTGATGCTGCTTATCTCATATAGTCTCTATCAAAACTCATATTTCATTATCAATAGCATGTAAATTTATCATAGAAATAATTTGATTCTGCATATCCTCAACACTTTCAACCCTAACCCTGCCAATATGATTTCTCACCGTCTCAAAATCTATATCAGGTAAGATTTTTTCGAAAAAAATATTTACCTCTGGGGACGCCCCCATTAAGGCTATTGCAAGAGAAGTTGTATCAAACTGATTTAATGTTTCTTTTAGCTCTTTTTCGGGTACTACGGATATTTGCTCAAAATCATCTATCCTCTGTGGCAATATCTTAGGCTCCAGTATATCGTTTATTGTAATGTCGTACAGCTTAGAAAGCTTCAGCAGAATCTCTAAATCAGGGACAGTTGTTCCTGTTTCCCATTTTGAAACCGCCTGCCTTGAAACATTTAACCTTTTCGCCAAATCGTCTTGTGTGTAGCAGCGGCTTTTCCTCAAGAATTGTAAGTATCTTGATATAATTTTCATATTCATAAAATCCACTCCTTTACCGCCATTATAAACCATGCAGAAAGAAGATGAAAGAATCTGACAGGTGCAAAAAAGCAAACGCAGGTTGCCTCCCACCCAATTCTTCACTGTGAGTATCATCCCCACGCTCTACATTGACAGTTCTCTATGAATATACGGCAACGAAAAAGGCTCCAAGAGTTTAGTTTCTCTCGAAGCCTTAAAAGACATCTGTATAATGTTTTGTTACAATCCGTATATCTATGCGAAATGTGCGATTTTTTGACCTCTGCACAACTTTCTGCATCAAATGATGTAAGTTTGATGTAAATGTGTATTTTGAAGCCTTTAGGGAATCTCGCAACCCCTGATAAACACTGGGTTTTTCGGATGTCTACTTATCGAGGGACTTCATTGTCGGAAACAACAGCACATCCCTTATCGCCGCAGAATCTGTCAAAAGCATACACATCCTGTCAATCCCAAATCCGATTCCTCCTGTGGGCGGCATACCAATTTCCAGTGCGTTAAGAAAGTCCTCATCCGTTGTATTCGCCTCTTCATCCCCCTGCGCCAAAAGCTCTTCCTGCGCCTTAAACCTTTCTCTCTGGTCAATCGGGTCATTCAGCTCTGAATAAGCATTCGCCATCTCCCAGCCATTCATGAAGAACTCAAATCTCTCTACATACTCCGGATTCTCCGGCTTTTTCTTTGTAAGCGGAGATATTTCAATCGGATGATCCATCACAAAGGTCGGCTGAATCAGGTGCTCTTCCGCAAATTCCTCAAAAAACAAACTCAGAATATCCCCTTTCTTATGCCTTTCCTCATATTCCACATGATGCTCTTTTGCAAGCGCTCTTGCCTGCTCCAGCGTCTCCACCTCATTCCAGTCAACACCTGCATATTTCTTTACCGCATCTATCATTGTAATTCTCTCAAACGGTTTCCCAAGATCCATTTCCACGCCATTATATATGATTGTCGTTGTTCCAAGGACCTCCTGTGCTACATGACGATACAAATTTTCAGTTAAATCCATCATTCCATTATAATCCGTATAAGCCTGGTAAAGCTCCATCAACGTAAATTCCGGATTATGTCTTGTATCCAGCCCTTCGTTCCGGAACACTCTTCCTATCTCATATACACGCTCCAGACCACCTACAATCAAACGCTTTAAATACAGCTCCAGAGAAATACGAAGCTTGAAATTTTCATCCAACGCATTAAAATGCGTCTCAAACGGTCTTGCAGCCGCACCGCCGGCATTGCTTACAAGCATGGGCGTCTCCACCTCAAGAAAGCCTTGTCCATCCAGATATCTTCTGATGGAACTTAAGATTTTAGAACGCTTGATAAACGTATCTCTCGCATCCGGATTCATAATCAAATCCACATATCTCTGACGGTAACGGATATCTGTGTTCGTCAATCCGTGAAACTTCTCCGGAAGGATCTGAAGACTTTTCGATAACAGCCTTACCGACGATGCATGAATGGAAATCTCACCTGTCTTTGTCTTGAAAACCTCACCTTCAAGCCCAACAATATCTCCAATATCCATTTTCTTAAAATCCCTGTATGCATCCTCGCCAATGCTGTCTCTGGCAACATAGGACTGAATGTTTCCGCTCTGATCAAGGATATTACAGAAAGAAGCTTTTCCCATCACACGCTTCTGCATGATACGTCCGGCAAGTGATACGTGCTTTCCTTCCATTTCTTCATAATTGTTCTTTATATCTATCGCATGACACGTTACATCATACTTTGTGATTTCAAAAGGATTTCTTCCGTTTTCCTGTAAATCCGCAAGCTTCTCACGGCGCACCTTTCTAAGCTGATTAACATCCGGCTCCTGTACATTCTTCTTAAGCTCTCCCACTGCTTCCATCTCTCCTTTATCTTGTATTAAACAACCCCTCATATTTGAGGGGTTCTAAAATCCTGTTTTTATCATATTACATAGAACGGCTGATGTCCAGCACTTTATACTGCATCATTCCGGCCTGTGTCTCAACATCCACAATATCATTCACAGATTTTCCAAGCAGCGCCTGACCTACCGGCGATTCATTTGATATCTTGCCCTCCAGACTGTTTGCCTCTGTAGAACCTACTATCCTAAATTCCATTTCCTCGTCGAACGTAACATCAAATACCTTTACAGTACATCCTACATTTATTTTATCAAAATCAACCTCATCCTCAATTACGACCTCAGCATTTTTAAGGATACCCTCAAGCTCCTCAATACGCGCCTCAATATCTCTCTGCTCATCCTTTGCCGCATCATACTCTGCATTCTCCGACAAGTCGCCCTGCTCTCTTGCTTCCTTAATCTTCTCTGCCACTTCCTTGCGCTTTACTACCTTTAAGTTCTCCAGTTCTTCTTCAAGCGCCTTTAATCCGGCGTACGTAAGTAATCTTTTTTTTGCTTCCATAGTGCTTCTATTTCCTTTCCTGAAATTACTAATCTCCGAATAAGGAGACTTTCACAATTCATTCATTATACCCAAACCCACCTGCATTGTCAATATTTTCTATTGTAGAAAATCGACCTTTTAAAGACCTTTTCAGAACATGTCCTGCGCACGATAAAGTATATGTTCAGGACGTCCTTTTTATTCCCTCCAAACAATGAAACTATTTATAGACTATACAACAGCTCCTCAAGCTCCTGATAGGACTCTGTCTGGTTAATACGGGCACGGAGCCTTGCCGCACCTTTCATCCCCTTCGTATACCATGCCACATGCTTACGCATCTCGCGAATTCCAATATACTCACCTTTAAATTCAAGCTGAAGCCTTGCGTGCCTTAACATAGTTTCTCGGATAACAGCCATATCCGGCCTTTCAGGGACGACGCCGCTTCTTTCATATTCCAAAAGCTCTGCAAATATCCACGGATTTCCCTGCGCGCCCCTCCCGACCATGATACCGTCACATCCTGTTTCCCGCATCATTGCCGCCGCTTTTTCACAGGAATCCACATCTCCATTTCCTATAACCGGAATCGAAACCGCCTCTTTCACCTGTCTGATAATCTCCCAATCTGCCTTTCCGGAATAATACTCTTCTCTTGTACGTCCATGCACGGCCACCGCCGCGCCTCCCGCCTCCTCGACGGCTCTCGCTATTTCTACCGCATTGACACTGTTATTGTCAAAGCCTCTCCGAATCTTCACTGTCACCGGCTTATGAATTGCTTTCACTGTCTCACAGACAATCGTATATACAAGCTTCGGGTTCTTCATAAGCGCGGAACCCTCTCCGTTTTTGACTACCTTTGGTACCGGACACCCCATATTGATATCCAATATCTGAAACGGCAGCTCCTCAATCCGCCTGGCCTGCTCGCTGATTATTTTCGGCTCTGCACCAAAAAGCTGCAGGGACACCGGATATTCTTTCGGATGAATGGACAGCAATGCTTTCGTGTTCTTATTTTTATACTGCAGTGCCTTTGCGCTTATCATTTCCATACAGACAAGCCCCGCCCCCTGCTCCATACAGAGAATGCGAAATGGCAGGTCCGTAACGCCTGCCATCGGTGCTAATATATATGGATTATTTAATTCTACATTTCCTATTTTCATTCCTGCACCATCTTAACGTCTCTTATTTTTTTCATAAATAATTCGAAGACCCTTTAACGTAAGCTGCGGGTCATAGACATCTATGACATCCGTTTCACCTGCTATCAGTTTACCGAGCCCGCCGCTTGCCACAACCTTAGCGTCCATATAACCGGATTCACGGCGAATCTTTTCCACAATATATTCTGTCTGTCCGATTTGTCCGAAAACAATACCCGCCTGCATAGACGCTATCGTTTCCCGTCCCAATATAGATTCCGGCTTCTTAATCTCAACAGCCGGAAGCATCGCCGCCTGTCCCCACATTGCCTGGGCAGAGGTTCGGATTCCGGGCGCGATAACCGCTGCCTCAAAGGTTCCGTCCGGGCCTACTACGTCATAGGTCGTCGCGGTTCCGTAATCTATTACAATAACCGGACCTCCATGAATCGTATATGCAGCAACCGCATCAACAATCCTGTCTGCCCCTACCTGCTTCGGATTCTCTGTCACAATCCGAATACCAGTCTTAATACCCGCAGATACCACCATCGGTCGGATTCCGAAATATTTAATCATCGCACTTCCAAAGGAATGCATAATATCCGGCACTACCGATGCAACAATCGCAGCCTCAATATCCGTGCTTAAAACTCCCTGATGCTCAACAAGCCCTTTCAGCATAATCCCATACTCATCAGAGGTTCGCGGAAGCTTCGTCATCATCCGGAACGTACCGAGAAGCTCCTCGCCGCGAAAAACGCCGGACGTAATATTCGTATTTCCGATATCTATTACTAAAAGCATCCTACTCTACCTCCTCACCCAGGAAAAACACCTTATAATAAAGCTGCAGTGACTGCAGCAAATCCTGCTTTTCCCTCTTAAGCTGCTTAATCTTAAGCTGACTTCCAATATCATCAAACATTGGGTCAAATTCCTCCGAGGTCACCTCAAAACAAAGCTCCCCGTTTTCCTCATACACCAAAGTCAGGATTCCTCCTACATCGTGCACATACAGCACACACATAATCTTCAATTCATCCTTAATCGTATCCGGAAGCTCTTCAAAGTCCGGATTCAGATAATATTTCTCCTCATATGAATTCGCTCCGCATAATACAATCTTATTTTCGTACATACACACTCTCCTTAAGTTGGAGACAAGTTGGGGACGGGGTAAAATTAAAAAAACTCCGTCCCCAATTGAAAAAACCCTGTCCCCGGTTACACATATCCATAAATTCCCCGAACAGATACTTCTCCCGCAAAGATATGTTTTTCTTCTCCCTCAGAGGTCGTTACTATAAGCTCTCCCTGCGGATTAATCCCTGCCGCATGCGCATTATACTCCCCTTTCGGCTCTAGTACGCGTACCTCTTTATTGTAATTTACAAGCATCCTGTTATATTTTTCCTGAAGTCCTGATAAATCTTCCGTTTTCATAAATACTTCATAATTTTCTTCATACCGCTCCATTACCGCTGCGATAAGCTCCGAGCGTCTAATGCGGCGGCCGCTTTCTATCAGAAGCGAGGTCGCCCGCTCCTGTATTTCCCCGGAAAATTTCTCCTGATTTACGTTAATTCCCACGCCTGTCACTACATAATTGATTTCATGTATTTCCGTGCTCATCTCCGTGAGGATTCCGCATAACTTCTTCTTATTCAGCACAATGTCATTAGGCCATTTAATCTCGGCTGCCATCCCTGTTTCCTGCCTGATTGCCTCTGCTACGCTCAGCGCCATAACAAGTGTCAGCATCGGAGCTTTCACCGGGGCAATCTCCGGCCGCTGGAGAAGCGTCATATATACGCACATTCCTTTCGGAGAATCCCACGAACGTCCGCGGCGCCCCTTTCCTGCTACCTGCCTGTCCGCAACTGCCAGCGTTCCGTGCACGGCGCCCTTTTCTCCGGCGAGCTTTGCCTGAATATTAGTAGAATCCGTTTCGTCATAATAAATAATATTCCGGCCCGCCCATTTTGTTTTCACCATACTCTGTATCTCTGCCTGTGAAATAATATCAGGGCTTCCAATAAGACGATAGCCCTTATTCCGCACCGCCTCTATTTCATAGCCCTCTTTTTTGAGCTGTTCGACGGCTTTCCAGACCGCCGTACGGGAAACGGCGAATCTGTTGCATATCTGCTGACCGGAAATATATCCGCCGTCTTCCTTTAATAATCGCAAAATTTCTGTTTTCATCTATATATCCGCCAATTGGGGACGGGGTTTTTCTAAAAAAACCCCGTCCCAGATTAATTTGTCCCTGTCCCCAATGTTGCTACCATAACTGCTTTTATCGTATGCAGCCGGTTTTCCGCCTCATCAAATACTACACTTGCCCCGCTCTCGAAAACCTCCTCGGTTACTTCTTTTCCCTTTACCGCCGGCAGGCAATGCATAAAAATTGTGCTTTCTTTTCCTGTCTTATCCATGAGCGCTGTATTTACCTGATAAGGAGTAAGAAGCTCTATCCGCTCTGCCGCCTTATCCTCCTCGCCCATAGAGGCCCATACATCCGTGTACAGTACATCTGCATTCTCTACTGCCTCCACATCGTCTGTCACAGTAATCGTGGAACCGGATTCTTCCGCGTATTCCTCACACAATCCTATAAGCTCCTTTGTCGGCCACAGACATTCCGGCGCGATAATAACGAAATCTACGCCCACCTTTGCACAGCCTATCATCAGGCTGTTGGCCATATTATTCCGCCCGTCGCCGAGATACACAAACTTAAGTCCTCTCAGATATCCAAAATGCTCCCGCATCGTCAAAAGGTCCGCAAGAATCTGCGTCGGGTGATACTCGTCCGTCAGGCCGTTCCAAACCGGAACGCCGCTGTATTTCGCAAGTGCCTCCACATGTTCCTGCCTGAAGCCGCGGAATTCGATACCGTCAAACATTCTTCCAAGTACGCGCGCCGTATCCTCAATACTTTCCTTATGTCCAAGCTGTATTTCATTCCCTGACAGATAGGTTGGAATCCCTCCCTCATCCGCCGCCCCTACTGTAAATGCACAGCGTGTTCTTGTGGATGGTTTTTCAAACAACAGTGCAATATTTTTTCCTTTGAGGCTCTCTCCGGTAATTCCCTGCTTTTTCTTTTCTTTCAAATCCGCCGCCAAATCCAGGAGATAAAGAATCTCCTCCGGCGTGTAATCTTTCAACGTAATAAAGCTTCTTCCCTTTAAGTTCATACTCTGCTCCTCCCTTAATCCTGCCAGTACATGAACAAACCTGGGCAGGTTACACATTCTGTCTGACTTTTGGTATTTCTCATATACAATATCATATAATTGCTCATCTGTGTATATCTGATATTTCGGAATTTGAAATATTTTCGCTGCCGCCTCCAGCATTCCCATAAAAAGTTCCTTATCCGTAAAGCCAAGCGGAAGCTTAAGCCTGAGTCCGATTTCCGCTTTTTCAAGCTCCTTAAGCTCTCCGAGAAGCTCTTCAAAATACTTTTCATCGTGCGTCTGCTCTACGTAATAGATGAAGCCCTCCAGGCCATAAATCAGCCTTTTGGCATCATAATAGCCTATCGTCAGATTCTGCCTGCTCCGCTTTCCTGAAAACTCGATAATACTCCCAAGTTTCACCCGCGGAGCGATTTCATACTTTATACTTCCCTCCGGAAGCTTCACTCTCGGCTCTCTTCCGGGCCCGTAAATTCTTACCTCAATAATATTCTCATATCCTCTCTTTACGAGGGAATTCAACGGTACGTTATTGATCACGCCGCCGTCAATATATTTTTTTCCGTGCAGACGCTCATTTTTAAATCCGAGCAAATACGCGCTGGCAAGCAAAAAGTCCTCCAAAAGCCCTTCCGGTATATCCTCCACGCTTAAATCCAGCTCCTTAAAATCAGAAACGGAAAATGTCAGAAGTGCTAATTCTATCCCGCATGTCCGGATTGTCTCCTCGTCGACCGTCTCATGGATCAGCTTTCTAAGCGGCGTAATATCAATCCCGCCGTCCTTAAGCTTCTTCCACCCTTCATTTAAAAACTCTTTCAGGGACGTCTCTTTGCGGAACAAACGCTCCATCCACTCATCGTCCACATCCATCACCGTCGAAAATGTCATTTTCCGCCAGATGTCCTCGGCGGTATCCACATCGCCCATACAAACAAGCGCGCCGTTTAACGCCCCTACCGATGTCCCGGCCACTGCACGAATTTGAACTCCGGCCTCCCGAAGCGCTTTCCACGCACCTATCTGATAGGCCCCTCTTGCGCCGCCTCCGTCAAATACAATGCCGTATTCTTTTGACGTATCAATCACAGGCTTCATATTATCTCCTCCTCTGCCTTGCCGCCTCAAACATAAGAATTGACGCCGCAACCGCGGCATTTAACGATTCCACGCGCCCATGCATCGGAATCCTGATAAATTCTTTCGCCCTTTTTGCCGTTTCATCCCGAAGTCCGTTTCCTTCATTTCCAATAAGAAATGCGCAGGGCTCCCTGTAATCCGCCTCATCATAAGCGCATTTTCCATCAAGATGCGCCGCGTAGGCAGAGATTCCGGCTTTGTTTATCCTGTCCAGCACTTCCCCCATCCTACCCGTATAATAAAAAGGAACACGGTAAACGGAACCCATTGTCGAACGAATTGTTTTCGGATTATAAATATCCGCGCAATCGCTGCTTAAAATAATTCCCGTCACCCCTGCTCCCTCGGCCGCACGGAAAATTGTCCCCACATTTCCCGGATCCTGCAGATTATCCAGTACAAGGAGAAACGCATCTTTAGCCTCCAACATATCCTCCAGACAGTATTCCCGTCTCCTTACCACACACAGCACACCCTGCGGCGTCTTCGTGTCCGACACATACGCATATGCATGATCCGACAGAAGTTCAGCTCTCACCCCTGTACCATTCAGTACGCTTTCCAATGCATTTCTTTCTTTTTTATAAAAAGATTCCGACACATACACCTCTTTCAAACGTTCCCGCGGCGCCTCCTGAAACATCCGAAAGCCTTCCGCCAGAAATACTGCCTCTTCCTCCCTGAGCTTCTTTTTCTTCTGAAGACCTGCAAGCCGTTTTACTTTTGCATTTGCCGTACTTGTAATCATAATCTTACTCCTTTATTTGCATTTCCATTCCCATATCTCCAGGCTTTCCGGCATGTCCCGCCTGCCTATTGAATATTATACGCATAACCTGAAAAAACGCCAATACTATTTATGAATATTTCCTTTAATTGGGGACGGGGTTTTTCCAGAAAAACCCCGTCCCCAATTAACTACATCTTAAACCGATACCCAACTCCCCATATTGTTTCTATATACTGAGGATTCGATGTATCCATCTCTACTTTCTCCCGAATCTTCTTAATATGAACCGTTACAGTCGCTATATCTCCGATAGATTCCATATCCCAAATCTCCCGGAACAATTCTTCTTTCGTATAGACATGGTTCGGATGGCTCGCCAGAAAGGTCAGCAAATCAAACTCCTTTGTCGTAAATGTCTTTTCCTCCCCATTAATCCAGACTCTTCTGGCAGTCGTATCTATTTTAAGCCCGCGAATCTCGATTACTTTATTTTTCGACACCGCGCTTCCTGTCAGGCGGTCGTACCTTGCGAGATGGGCCTTCACTCTTGCCACCAGCTCACTCGGACTAAAAGGCTTTGTCATATAATCATCCGCTCCAAGCCCCAGTCCGCGTATTTTATCAATATCGTCCTTTTTTGCGGACACCATAATGATCGGCGTATTTTTCTCGTCGCGAACCTTACGGCAAATCTCAAATCCGTCAACTCCCGGAAGCATCAAATCCAGTATAAATAAGCTGTAATCCTCCTGCAATGCCTTTAAAAGTCCCGTTTCACCGTCATTTGCCACCTCTACCTCAAAACCGCTGAGCTCCAGATAATCCTTCTCCAAATCTGCAATTGCCACTTCATCTTCTACAATCAATATCCTATTCATGTACTGGCACCTCCTGATATTTTCTAAGCACAAAATACATCGTCGTTCCTGTATTCTCTCTGCTGGTCGCCCAGATTTTCCCCCCATGCTCCTCTATAATCTTCTTCACAATCGAAAGCCCGATACCGCTTCCTCCCTTAGAAGAATTTCTTGATGCATCGGTCCTGTAAAACCTGTCAAATATATTAGGCAAATCCTTTGATGCAATGCCTTTTCCGTTGTCCTCAAGCTCCACCTGCACGAAATCGCCGACATCTTTTACGCGCAGATTAACCTTAGCTTTTGTCTTATCCATATACTTTGTCGAATTGTTAATAATATTGTGAATCACCCGCTTAATCTGCTCTGCGTCCGCGATCACCCGCACGCCTGGATCAACATAATTAAAGTATCCGAATTCGACATTTTTCGCCTCAAGCTCCAAAGACAGCTCTTCCGAGCAATCATTAAAATATTCATTCACCGACAAAATACTGAAATCATAAGGAATCCTGTTCGTATCAATTTTGGAGTACAGCGTTAGCTCATTAATCAGCAAATCCATCTCATTGGCCTTATTATAAATAGTACGGACATATTTTTCCAGCTTTTCCGGCGTATCCGCCACCCCGTCTATAATTCCTTCCGCGTAACCCTTAATCGTTGTAACCGGCGTTTTAAGGTCATGGGAAATGTTGCTGATCAGCTCCTTATTCTCCTTATCAAAAGCAACCTTTTCCTCTGCATTATCCTTAAGACGCTTTCTCATATCCTCAAGGCTTGCGCAGAGCTGACCGAGCTCGTCGCTGGAGTCCGGCTTAAGCTCAAAATCCAGATTCCCTATTTTTATATTTCCCGCAGCAGCCTGCATCTTTTCAATCGGATGCATAACTCCTTTATAAATCCATACAATAAGCGCAAAAGCCGTCAGAAAAAGAACCGTCAGAACACATAGAAGCATATCCACAAAAAATTGCTCTACCTCCGGAATTACATTGCTGACGTCGGTAACAATAAACACACTTCCTCTGGCTCCTCCCGGATACAAAAAATCAATCTGCTTCACCAGCACCTGTGCGTCTCCTCCAAGATAAATCCCATTTTCCGAAGTAATGTCCGACTCTCCATACTCCGGAAGCTGTGCCGTAATTTTTTTTATCTTTTCAGAATCCGTCCCTATATATACAAGCGTCCGCTCCTTTCTAACAAGAAGAAATGCTTTTTTTCCCTTAAGCTTCCGATTAAATTCGTCAAGATAAGTCGCATCCTCTAAATTCTCCGGCGACTCATTTGCTAAAGCCTCCAATTCACGATAGGGTTTCTCCGTTACCCTCGACAGCACCTGCATCGGATTCGAAAGGCTTTCCACCGTTGTCCCGGTAATACCGTACGCTTTATCAATTGCGCCAATCTGATAACGTCCCAAAACTATAATCATAATGGACGATAATAAAACCGGGATGAGTGTAATCGTAAAAAATGCTATGATTAACCGGGTTTTAAACTTCATACAAATATCCCTCCGTGAATAAAGTATAGCACGAAAAAAGGCGCTTCACACGAAAGCGCCCATAAACTTTTATTAAAATTTTATAAATATGCCTTTAATGCCTCTGCCTTATCTGTTTTCTCCCAGGAAAGTTCTACGTCTGTCCGTCCAAAATGTCCGTATGCCGCCGTCTGTTTGTAAATCGGTCTTCTAAGGTCAAGCATCTTGATAATACCTGCGGGACGAAGATCAAAATTCTCACGGATAATCTCTACCAGCTTCTCATCAGAAACCTTTCCTGTCCCAAAGGTATCTACCATAACAGAAGTCGGATGTGCAACGCCGATTGCGTAGGAGAGCTGGATTTCACATTTTCTGGCAAGACCTGCCGCAACAATATTTTTTGCCACATAACGGGCCGCATACGCTGCGGAACGGTCTACCTTTGTGCAGTCCTTTCCGGAAAATGCACCGCCGCCGTGACGCGCCATGCCGCCGTAGGTATCTACAATAATTTTACGTCCTGTAAGGCCGCTGTCCCCGTGAGGACCTCCGATAACGAAACGTCCTGTCGGATTAATGAAAAACTTTGTATCCTCATCTACCATATTTTCGGGAATGATCGCATCAAATACATATTTCTTAATATCCTTATGAATCTGCTCCTGTGTCACCTCCGGGTCGTGCTGTGTAGAGAGGACGACCGCGTCCAGACGCTTCGGAACTCCTGACTCGTCATATTCAACCGTAACCTGTGTCTTGCCGTCAGGTCTCAGATAAGTAAGCGTACCGTCCTTACGGATCTCCGTAAGCCTCCTGGAAAGCTTATGCGCCAGCGCAATCGGATACGGCATAAGCTCCGGCGTCTCGTCGGAAGCATAGCCGAACATCATACCCTGATCTCCTGCTCCAATCGCCTCGATTTCTTCCTCAGACATCTTATTTTCTTTCGCCTCAAGAGCCTTGTCAACACCCAGCGCAATGTCCTTAGACTGCTCGTCAAGAACCACCATAACGCCGCATGTCTCTGCATCAAAGCCATATTTCGCCCTTGTATAACCGATTTCACGCACGGTATCTCTTACGATTTTCTGGATATCCACATAGGCATTTGTCGTAATCTCACCCATAACCAGCACAAGTCCTGTTGTGGTGCATGTCTCGCATGCCACACGGCTCATCGGGTCTTTCTCCATAAGCGCGTCAAGAATCGCATCTGAAATCTGATCACACATTTTGTCCGGATGTCCCTCTGTTACTGATTCTGAAGTAAATAAAAATTTTTCCATAGGTATACCTCTTTCCTTTCTTTCTCAGCTTTCTCCCTGAGGGCTTTATATTATAGAAAAACATAGTATATTTCTCTGTAATATAAAGAACAGTCCGCTATAAGCGGACTGTTTATCTTGCATAATCAATCCTCTTATTGTTCGAATACTCGCTCAGGTTGGCACCTTCCGGCTCTCCGGGGTTGCCGCAGCTTCACAGATCCTTTGTACCTCCACTGCTCTGAATAAGAGAAAGTCTGATATTTATTTGTTTTCTATGCCACATACTCTACACCGTTTAAGTAGATATGTCAATACAGATACAGGATTTTTTCAGGTTTTCTTACCCTTTTTTCTTTCTGCCTCCTCTAAACGTCTTAAATGACAAAACACCGATAGCCGTAAGCTCCGAGCCAATCACCGCCAGAATCGACAGCATAATCGGACTGGCGTCTCCGGTCTGTACTGCCGATATAAGACCGCCGATACCTGTTCCCGATGTTTTACCTGAGCTTCCGGACTTATTTCCCGACCCGCCGGAGGTACCTTTCGTTCCGCTGCCGGACGAATTGTTTTTCTTATCACTGTTCTTTTTATCGTCGTCATCCTTTTTCTTATCGTCGCTGTCACTGCCATTACCGTCGGATTTCTTAACAACGCGAATCGTAATTTCATTATCCTCCCCCTGATAGGTTACAACCAGTGTCTTTTCCCCAGGCGTTGACATATCAATGTCCTCAGCGTTCGTCGTAAAGCCCGCCACCTCTTCCGTATAGCCGTCCTCATACCGTACGGTAACCGTCAGGTCGTCAATATTCAATTCTTCCCCGACCGTATATTCTTTCTTTGTCTTGTCAACCGTAATGTCCAACGGCGGAAGCGAGGCGTTATGCAGCACGGTGAGCTTCCCGCGTTCATTCGTGACAAGATAGCAGTCCGATACGTCTTCTCCCTCATCATTGCGTATTTTTACGTCACCGTTAAACAGGGCAATCCATCCGGTCTCTCCCGCTTTCAGGTTACTCGGACCCGCAGTGATATTCACATCTGCGATCTTATCGCCTGATGCCAATTCCCCTTTGGTTATCTTATATTTGTCTCTCGCCACCGGAAGATTCTTTCTCCATACGACCTCCTGGTCCTCCAGAGCAATCGTAATCGGACGGGGATTAATCGTTATCGTCGCCTCATAATCCTCTACCGGGGCATAGCCGTCGCTTTCCAGTTTGATATACACCGGATATTTTCCGGCTTTTATGTATTCCGGCGGATTCGATCCAAACCTGGTATAATCAACCTTTCCGTCACTGCCCCGTTCACCGTAACTTATCGTCACATCCGCCGCGGTATTAAGCGACACTGTCAGGGAATGCGGCAGCCCGTCATACTGTCCGCTAAAAGCGTCCACATCAAATTTAATCCTCGGCAGATTCGGCCCCACCTCAAATTCATAGGTTACAGTTACCGTCTTTTTATCTGTATCTACCGAGATTTTTGCTGTTTCCCCATTCACAGTCGCAGTCACTTTATCTGCAAACGTATAGCCGGAATCCGCTTTCAGCTCAATAGACGCCACATATTTCTTTTCATATTCCGGATTTGCCCCGGCAACCTCTGTCTTCCCGTCCTCCTCATACCATTTTACGGACGGCGTATGACTTGCCACCCCTTCCGTATCACATACGGCGGATATATCGAATACCTTTTCCGGATCTGGTTTCTCAATGTCGGTAATATTAACGGATGTAATCTCCTTATTCTCTTCCGGCTCTGTTTCATTTGTTCCTGAAACGGCATATGTGAAACCATCCGATGTGTCCGTAGTTTCCAGCCATACCTTACATTTGGAAAAACCTGTCTCGTCCCCGAGTACAGCCGGCAGCTCCTGCTTTACCGTCTCCCACTCAACCGTCTGCTGTCCGCCCGACGCCGGAATCTCGCAGTACCAGTCCTTATCCTTTGCCCGCCCCTGCACTACCAGATATGCGCTCCCCGACGCGCCGTTATAACGAATCCTGTCGTTCGTAAAGCTTACGCTTGCATCCGGAAGCTTATTCTTTCCGTCCAGCCGGAGCTCCAACGCATCCGCCGTCGTTAACGTTTCTTTGCGGACAGCTCTCTTTGTGGGCGCTGCAGATGCAAAAAGAACATCTGTCAAATCCAAATCAAACGCAGGCTGAAAATGCTCAAAAACTTTAAAAACCTCTGTACCTCCCACAAGCTTCATAGTGGGAATGTCATATACATATGCCTGATAATAATTAGCGGACGGCGTACGCGTCCATAGATAAGACGGATATGCCCCTTTCGGATACGCCTTTATCATATCTTCCTCAGCTTCTCCGCTTCCGAATAATAAGTAATCGTCCTTACCATTCGTCGCCGGTGCATACAGCTTATCCGTAACGGTATAAATCTTGTTATTAAGAGTATCCGTCGTGCTTATTTTTGTGGAAAGCATCAGACTCTGCTCCGCCTTTGAAAAAAGAGCTTCATCCTTTTCCCGTTCAAGAAATTTCTTTCGTATGTCACTGACGCCGTAATGATTTACATATACCTTTTTGGGGTTCGAACCGTCTTTATATTCCAGATTTTCCGTCTCTGTCTTTATCCCATTCGAAAATTCTCTCTCCCCGCTTATCTTATCCCAATAAGCCCCCGACAGTTCTGAATCGGAGAGACCGCTGTTCCAGAAATATGCCGCACTGTCATTCGGTTCGTCACGGGAAAATAATATCACATTATCCTTCGCGGTACCCTTGTCTTTCCCTATAATATACCACTTTTTAACGGCGCCCGTGCTCTTCTCTTTTCCGAAATTCAGATACCCCGTCGCATCCTGCCCCTGCGTACCGCACCAATTATGGCTCATCAGCTGTTCCTTCGTAGCAAAATAACGAACAGACGGATCCTCTCCCGCCGCCTTTACAGCAAGCTCACGGTTTCCAAACAATGGCGTCGCAATCCCCGCCGTCAATATCATTATTAAAATCAGAGATGTTTTTCTCCGCATATATTTTTTATTCATAAATTCCTCCCGAATTTACCTTGACTAAAAAAACTCATATATAAATATATATACCATTTTAAGCGCATCTTTTCAAGGCTTTTCGAGATTTATCCATGTTTTCCCGGTCTTTCTTTTACTTTTCAACCCTTTCTTCTTTACCAGATAAAAGGAATCTCTTTCATCGCATGAAACCCAAGGACTATCGCGGCTATCAATACACAAACCAGAACTGCCGCCTTGAGCCAAATAGATATTTTCACCATATTACTAATAATTGTCGCCTCCATATTCTTTCGGTTTCCCAGATATCTGAACCAGTAAATAATATCACAGACCAAAAATTTCCCGACGGCTACAATCGCTAATATAAGCAACAGTAATTCATATGTGTTTTCCTGACGGATATTTCCCGCTCCCCAGATAAAGGCATAGATAATTAAAAGTAAATTTAAAACAGTATCCCCCAATATCCACCATCTGTATATTCTATCCTCCATATAGGTCATCATAGACTTCTTTCCTTTTTCCATCAGCGCCTTTTCATCATAATATACCGTTTCCCAGGCAAAATATTTTTTTTCATCTCTTCATACTCCGTTCTGCACTGTACGCAGACTTCAAGATGCTCCTCCACTATTTTTCTTGTCTCGCAGCTGCATACATTTTCAACATACACAGGTAATAAATCTCTGATAACCTCACACTTCATTCTCCGCACCTCCCAGTTTTTCCAAAATCTTTTTCTTTGCCCGGTAATAGGTAACCCTGCTCCAGCTCTCCCCTTTCCGAAATAGCTCTCCTATATCGCGATAAGACATCTCCGCCATCACATGCAATAAAAACACTTCCTTAATACGGCTCTGAAAGTCCATGTACCGCCTGCATGATTTCATGAAAATCTTCCTTCGCTATTACAGCGTCGCCAACGATATCCTGTGCTCTGTCCGCCGTATTGGAACGCTCTGTTTCATATCTTTTTGCTTTTCTCTGCCATGCATAATATTCATATTTGGCAATCTGGCATAACCATACCGACATTTTACACTCTCCGCGAAAGGTGTCTAACCTCTCTAATGCAATTACAAATGTCTGTTGCGTGATTTCCTCCGCAACATGAGTATCTTTCGAAAGTTTCAGAAGAAAATGATAAACAGCTTTCATATACTTCCCATAAATCTTTTCAAAATCATCCACCTCTTTCCACCTCCTTACTACGGGCTTTCCGTTATATCAGGTATCTATAAGAGAACTAAACCGACATTTTGTTACAGGAATTCTGCAAATAAATTATATTCATAATTATAACCCACACAAACAAAAAAGAGCCTGTCCCCGCACGCATTCTCTGCAGAGATAAACTCTCTTTCCCGTAGAATTTCTCCTACAAATCTTTCATTTTCTCAAGTATCTTTTCGTAAAATTCTTCCTGCTCTGTTTCCCGGTTTAAATCCTCCAGAATCAGACCATCGCGCAAAAATATAATTCTTTTACAATTGCTCGCCATCTTAGGATCGTGGGTTACCATGACAATCGTTTTCCCCAGCTCTTCATTGACACGCTTAAACTCGTTTACTACGATTTCCCCGGACTTTGTATCCAGGTTCCCGGTGGGCTCATCCGCCAGAATAAGGTCAGGATTATTAATCAGCGCGCGGCAGATAGCCACCCTTTGCTTTTCACCGCCGGACAATTCATAAGGATGTTTTTTCAAAAGATGCGTGATACCGAACTGCTCCGCAAGCTCCTCGCCCTTTTGCAGGCATTCCTTTGCTTTTTTCTTGTCAAGAACCATCGGAAGTACAATATTATCCCGAATCGTCAGGCTGTCCATCAGGTAAAAATCCTGAAACACAAAGCCCAGTTCTCTGCGGCGTATATCTGCAAGCTCCTCCGCCCACAAATCCTTAGTATCCATATCCTTAAAAAATACCGTACCGCCCGTAGGCTTATCAATCATGCCCAGCACCTTAATCAGCGTTGTCTTGCCGCAGCCTGATTTTCCCATGATGCCTACGAATTCCCCCTCCTGAACCTCCAAATCAATCCCTTTTATAACAGGAATTTCTTCTTTTTCTTTTTTCTCCTCCGAGCCTGGTATCACATAGTTACGGCATAATTTTTCTGCTTTAATTATCACTTTCATTCCTTATCCACCTTTCTAACGGTATAATATCCCAATGCAAGCATTCCGGCCGCCTGTATCAACACGTATACCACATAAAGCTTTCCCCATCCCTTTATATACGCCGCGGTTTCTGCCGCCGTGAACATCCTGAGCTTAATTGTCACCCATAAAAATCCGGCGCTTATCGCTGTTGATATAATAAACGGTATAACTAAAAAGCTTAAAAACTCGGACCATATAAGCCGATGCCTCTTTTTCGGCCCCATTCCCACAAGAGCCAGATATGTATGCTGTTTTTTACGTTCCTCCATCTCCGCGGCCGTTTTCATATAAAGCATAATAAATCCGGTAATCATAAAAAGAACGATAATAAATATATTTACCTCCAGATTCATGGCGCGCTCTCTTGCTATCCGGGGAACGATTTCTGACTTGTCATAATAAGCCTTTACATCCGCGTCATAGCTCTCCTCCTCCGCATTTCTTTCTTTGAATGCGTTAAGCGTTTTCTCCACCTCAGGCCTTGCTTTCCCGGATGTGAGATTTAAAAGCACCAGCTCCTTTGCCTCGTCAGCCATAACCTTTTCCATATATGTATCGGAAAAAACAACAATATTTTCATGCGCGCCCTGTGATACGGCGCCGGTTAATATCGAAACCTCTTCTCCCTCGACGATTCGTTCCGGATATAGCTCCTTTACACTGGTAATCCATACGGTTGCAGCTTTTCCGCTTTTTATAACCGTCGGCTGTCCCACACGGAGAAAAGGATTATCCTCCATCAGGAAATTATTGATCGGATGTGCCTTTTGCGCCGAATCCTGCTGATAAATAATATGAACCGTGCTTCCATCCTCAGACAGTCTGAATTTATCCGGCTTTATTCCCGCGTCCTCACACATTTTCCGATATGTCGTTTCCGATACGCCGATATGCTGATGATTAATTAAATCCTCGCCGGGACTTACAAATATAACGGACTGTCCCGGACTGCAGACCCGTACCATCGGATAAGCCTTTCTTTCCACAAATCCTTTCTTCTCAAGCTTTGCAAACTCTTTCATATCCCCCTCGTCCGCAATACATACATAATCATAGGGGAACAGGTTTTCCGCTTTCTGCGCGGTCGCCACCGCCGCTATATCCTTAGCGTATACGAACAAAATAACCGTGTGCATGACCGCTAAGAAAAACATATAACGAAAGGTCGTTTTAAAACGGTAATATTTATAATTGTCTGTCAGCATATTTTTATAGGACAATGCTTTCATTCTTTTTTTACACCGCAGGAAAATTCCCCACAGGCTCTTAAGAAGAAAGTAGCATCCGATTAAAAAGATGCCCGGGAAGAGCAGGCTTTCCCCAACCTTTCTGTCTGTAAAAAAATGAATTGCCACACAGACAAACGCACTGCCGGTTAAAATACTTAATATATTATACTTTACTCCTATCGGCTCCGCCATAACCGCCCTGTCCGCAGCTCCCGACGTCTCCGGATTATAATAATTATCCCTTGTAATTACGAGAGCCACAACAAACATTACGCCAATGCTGATAAATATCAGCATCCATGTTCTTTCGGTCAGCGTCCCGCTGATTACCTCCACTCCGAAACTTTTCGCCAATAACGTTTTCAACCCGAAAAGGAGGCCGTTCCCCAAAAGGAATCCTAACGCCACGGACAACAGAATACAGCAGATCAGCTCCACTGCCATATAGAAGCGGAGCGTCATACGCCTCATACCAAGATTCAAAAGAATTCCATAGCCTTTCATCCGGTTCTTCAAATAAAACAGCAAAATGTTCACCAGCAAAAATACCGAAATCACCATCGAAAGGGCAAGAAAGTTAAGAAGTATTGTATTCAGCTCCTGCCTCTTAAGAAGCGCCCACATACCAAATCCGGCAATCACAAAGCTGACGGCAATACTTCCCGCCGCAATAAAGGTCACATAATCGCCCCACCGGCTGCTGCAGTTTTCCCCAATGATATGATAAAACAAAGAGCTGTATCTCCCCTTAAATTTAAGTCTTCTTTTTCTGTCCTTTCGAAACGCCCTGTCACGCTCACGGAGCGCTTTTGCCTCCCGGCTTGCTTCATTCAGCTGCTCTATCAATTTACTGCCTATAAATACGGCTGCCTCCGCTATCAGCAGAATCCCCACATAGCACATCATCTGCAAGGGGTCTTCCACCATATACATCAGCTCTGCCACGCTAAACAATGGAATGATACAAAAAATCAGGCCGGAAACACCGCAGAACATCAAGCCCCGTCCAAAAAAGGAAAACGGTATATAAATCAGCCCTAAAATCTGAACAATGGCCAGAGAAGCTGTAAAAACCAAAAACTGAAAAACCGACAAATCATCCGCCGGCCCGCCTCCATCTGCCATCATTCTTTCATAAATTGCCGCAGTCGCGCTCCTGGTATTATCGGAACGCAAAATATTCAAAAAAGCTTCCAGGCATGTCGCCTCTTTGCCGTCCAGCGGAATCCATCGGTACATACATATAATCTGTATGACAAATCCCATAATAATTCCATATATTCTTCTTATTACCCTGCTCATTTTCTCCTCCTTATTTCCTTTCTACAGTATAAACTTACTCATCAGTAAAAGCAATGAAAAACCAGAGATTTTAAGGAAATATATTCTCTCAAAACCTCTGGCCGTTGCTTTCTTTTTTCAATCGTCAGCTTACTTTCAGTTTAAATTTCTGTATTTCTCTTTCTGTAGAAACTTTCTCGATGATTCCTCCAATACCGCGCAGCTTTTCTTCGAATCGCTCGTATCCCCTCTGAATATATAAAATATCATCCACAATCGTAATACCGTCCGTCGCCAGCCCCGCGATACAAAGTGCCGCTCCGGCACGAAGATCCGGCGCGCTCACCCGCGTAGCCGAAAAGCGTCTGACGCCTTCAATCGTCGCGGAATTTCCTTCTATTTTAATATTTGCTCCCATTCTTGCAAGCTCATCCAGATATTTAAAACGATTTTCAAATATGCTTTCTGTAATGGTACTTGTCCCCGAGCATAAAGCTAACGTAACGCCAATCTGAGGCTGCATGTCTGTCGGAAATCCCGGATACGGCAGCGTCTTTACATGTGTGCTTTTTAAGCCCCCCTTAGAAACGACACGAACTGCATCGTCAAATTCTTCCACTTCACAGCCAATCTCAACCAGCTTTGCGACCGTCGCCTCCAGATGCTTCGGAATTACATTCAAAACCGTAACATCGCCTCTTGTCGCCGCTGCGGCAAACATAAATGTACCAGCCTCTATCTGATCCGGTATGACGGAATATTCTGTACTGTGAAGCCGCTGTACACCCCGGATTTTAATTACATCCGTACCCGCACCCCGGATATTCGCCCCCATGCTGTTTAAAAAATTGGCGACATCAACAACGTGCGGCTCCTTTGCAACATTCTCCATAATGGTAAGGCCTTCAGCCATCGTAGCTGCCATCATTACATTAATTGTGGCGCCAACAGTTACAACATCAAAATAAATATGCTTTCCTCTCAGGCGATCTGCCTCCGCAATAATCTTTCCGTGCTCAATATCCACATCTGCTCCCAATGCACGAAAGCCTTTCAAATGCTGGTCAATCGGGCGGCTTCCTATGTTACAGCCTCCCGGAAGCGCTACCTCAGCATGCCTGTATTTTCCAAGAAGTGCGCCCAGGAGATAATAGGACGCCCTGATTTTCTTTATATAATCGTACTCAATACTAATGTCATGAATTTTCTTCCCATTAATCTGCACGGTATGACGGTCGATACGATGAACCATACCGCCGATTCCCGCAATTGCATCTAACATCACATTGACATCATTTACATCCGGAAGATTATCTATACGAACAGTCTCATCTGTCATAATCGCCGCAGCCAGAATTGCAAGTGCCGCATTTTTTGCGCCGCCAATTTCAACCTCTCCAACAAGAGGATGCCCGCCTTTGATAACATATTGTTCCATACTACACCTCAATATTAATATATTTAATCCCTCAAACCCCTATATTAAGCCAATCTTCGCTGTGCATATCTATAAGTATAACATAAAATCATGATTTGTAAAACATTTTTTACAAATATGTAACCTATGCGTAATATTTTGAAGATATCCGCCGTCCGTAAACTGTCATATTCTGACCGCTACTGCAGTACCTCCATCACCTTATCAACCGTCTCCTCCAGGCTTAATCCGTCCTCGCAGATAATCACATCCGCATAACGCTCAAAAAGAACGGCTCTTTCTTCATACAAATCCTTAAAGGTCTGCCCCTCTTTCAGTACAACACCGCGGTTTTTTGCATTTCTAATTCTTCTGTTTATTATGTCAAATGATATTTGCAAATATACGATCAATCCGATTTCTTTATAATGCTTCATCGCATTTTCACAATAAACGACGCTTCCGCCCGGAGCTATCACCGAATGCTCCGCCTCAACCTCAGCATTCACACGGTCTTCAACTTCAAGAAAGCCTTCAATCCCTTTTTCTGCAATAATTTCTTTCAAAAGCTTCTTTTCCTGTTCCTGTATCAATATGTCCGTGTCTATAAAACGATATCCCAGACGCTTTGCTATAATAACGCCCACCGTACTTTTTCCTGCCGCAGGCATTCCTATGAAAATGATATTTTTCATATATGAAATCCCTTTCCTCCTGTTTCCGACACCCATTTTATCACATTTATCTTCATTCGTCTACTATCCCCAAAATCCCGAATCGAAAAGAGGGCCGGAAATCACTCGCCGTCTCCGCCCTCCCGCAGCATCAGTAATACAGCTTTCTTCTCCCATTTCTATACTCGCACCGTCTTCTTAAAAGCTCCTGATAAGCCATAACTTCTATCAAATCATGAAGCCATTCACCCGGATTTTCCTCGTCCTCTTTCGCTCTTTCATAGATTCGTCTGCACATAAGCCGAAGTCCCAGCTTATCCGGATATTCGTCATACATCATACTTCCGTCATATTCCAAACGGTCACATTCCTCTTCCACATACGGCAGGAGGCGTTTTGCCGTATCCGGATATACGCTTTTCATATAATCGTAATCTCTCCGATTTATACGGTCGTCATCATAGATGAGCGGCATCGGATATTTCATATAATAAGGCAGTCTGTTATCCATTCACATACACTCCCAACAATCAGTATATGCTACATTATATGCCGAAAACCCACGTCCGTGAAAAAACAGACCGGAAAATCAATGGTTCTCCCTCCTCCCCATAATCGGAAGCGCTACATGCAGCCTAAAAAACTGGATTAATGGTCCGTTAAATAAAGCATTGCAAACCGTTCCGAGTCCGATAACCATCCACAAATTTCCGCCGGAAAGAAGACAGAACACAATCCCCACAATAACTGCCGTAATATCACTGCATACTCTCGCATACTGAAAGGGAATCTTTCCTTTCGCCGCTTTTTCTATCATGAGCGCAACACTGTCATAGGGCGCAATTCCCATATCCGCCACCATATAAAACGCTACGCCAAGCCCCGCGAACACACTCCCGATAAACAAAGCAATCATCCGCAGCGGAAGCGTCATCTCCACCTGAAGCACTCCCTGAAACAGCCAGCAGATAAAATCCGCCATATAACCGACGCAGATCATATTGACAATCGTTCCCGCGCCGATACAGTGGCGCACCGTAAAAAAAACAACTGCTAAAATTGCCGCGTTCATAATCAACTGCCATGTTCCAAAGGTCATATGGAGAAAACCGCTGATTCCCAGATTCATACAGGTAAACGCATCCACGCCAAATGCGCTCAGACGGTACGCACCCACACAGATCCCGATAAAAAGAATCCCTGTCACCATCATAACACAGCGTTTTATAAACATATTCCTCTCCCTTTTCATAGCTGCTAATCCTTCCTTTCATTCTGCGGCAGAGCCTTCAATATATAAAGCCTGGAATCAAAATCGCCGTATTCTCCCGTACATCCCTCCACCTGGCCGGACATACCGTCAGAGGTAATCAGCCCGATATTCATAAGCTCGTCGCCGAAATGGGTTTCTAACGTATTCTGTTCTTCATAGCAGAAATCCGGATTCAGGCCGTGAAGACGAACTCTCGCAAACGGCAGATTCGAGTGGCTTAGCGTGCGGTACCACCCTATCACCGCTTCTTTCTGGTCCTCGCTTACAACCATCCAGCATGTAAGATTCCCCTCAAAGGGACTCAAAAGCCTGTAAAAGGTTCCAAACTGCAGAAGCTTGCGATACTTTTTCATAAAAACAATCTGCTCTTTTACGATCTTCTGCTCTTCTTCCGTCAGCTTATTCAGATCCAGCTCGTACCCAAACGTACCGAAATACGCCACATTCGCCCTTGTGCTAAGAGGCGTATTGCGGAACACCTGATGATTGGGCGTCACAGATACATGACTTCCGATACTGCTGATCGGATAGCAAAAGGATGTCCCATACTGGATTCTCAGACGCTCTATGGCGTCCGAGTCATCGCTCGCCCACCCCTGAGGCGCATAATATAAGATGCCCGGATCAAAGCGTCCGCCGCCGCTTGCGCAGGATTCAAAAAGAAGCCTGGGAAAAGCTGTATTCAGACGCTCATACAAGTCGTAAACACCCAAAATATACCGGTGGAATACCTCTCCCTGCCGATCAGGCGGAAGCACTTTCGAATAACACTCCGTAATACTGCGGTTCATATCCCACTTAATATAAGAAACCTTCGCCTCACTTAAGATTTTTGCCATCATCTCATAGATGCAGTCTACAACCTCTTTCCGGGAAAAGTCAAGCACATACTGATTTCTCCCCTGGGACGCGCTTCTTTCCGGAGTGGAAAGAATCCAGTCCGGATGGGCGCGGTAGAGATCGGAATCCTCATTCACCATCTCCGGCTCAAACCAGAGGCCGAACTTCATGCCAAGCTCCTCAATCCGCTCCGCAAGTCCGGTAATTCCACGCGGCAAACGCTCCGTATTTGCAGCCCAGTCGCCAAGTCCCGCATGGTCGCTGCTCCTTTCGCCAAACCAGCCGTCGTCCAGTACGAACAGCTCGACGCCGCATTCCTTTGCTTTTTCTGCAATCTCTACAAGGCGATCCTCCGTAAAATCAAAATACGTCGCTTCCCAGTTATTATTCAGAATCGGCCTCTCCCTGTCTCTCCAGTATCCTCTGGCAAGACGCTTCTGATACAGCCGGTGGAACGTCTGGCTCATTCCGTTTAAACCCTGCTGTGAATAGACCATCACCGCCTCCGGCGTCTGAAAGCTTTCGCCCCTTTCAAGCTTCCAGTCAAAGCCCATGGGATGAATCCCCAGCAAGACTCTCGTCGTATCATGGGTGTCCACCTCCGCCTGAGCGAGAAAATTACCGCTGTATATCAGGCTGAATCCTATAACCTCCCCCTGGAATTCGTCGGCCGACGGACGCTTCAGTACAATAAAGGGATTGTGCTCGTGGGAAGAATGCCCCCTGCGGCTGTCCACCGCCTGAATGCCCTGTTCAAGCTTTCTCACCTTAAGGTGCCGCTCCCTCGCCCACGCGCCGGAGAACTGAAGCCATTCATAGTCATAGTCCGGCAAATCCATACACAGACTCATTGCCGTCGTCAGATGGAGCGCTTCCTTTCCCTCATTCGTAATCTTTGCACTCCTGGCAAGAATACCTCCCCTTACAAAAATAGTATACAGCAATTCCAAAATGACCCCCGTAAGAGAATCCTCAAGAATAAGCCGCAGCGTCTCCGCCTCCCCGCCGTCTTCGGTATAGGTGGCGGGAAGCCCGGCAAGCCCCGGCTTTCCTCCCATAATCTCATGCCGTTTATATTTAAAATCGCAGATTCTGCTTCCGTTTGGCTGCAGGATTTCCACCGCAGGGCGGCGGAAATCCGTCGTTCCATACACGCCGTATTCCTGCTTCACATGCTCCAGCGACAGGGAATACCCGTCCGATAAGATATCATCATCCTCATACACACAGGACGACATCGGGCGCTGTGCCGTCTCATAAAGATAGGAAAAATCCTCCCTGTGATGAACCCGCTTACCAAAATATAGCTGCCCCATATGTCCGTTGGGAAGAACCGTCATAATGTAGCTGATTTCCTGATTATACAGGTGAAATGTTTTTGCATGTTCACTAAATAGAATACTCATAAATACCTCCGTTCTGCTTTCCGCCGATCATATCATTCTATAAAAAGACTGCCGGGCAGTTCTTATATTATTATAAAACAATTGTATGAAAAAAATATCCGGGCGCATATGCCCATATGTCGAATGAAAATATCCAAATGTCGGATTTTAGGTCTTACAAAAATACAGCGGGGAACAAAATAAATCCCTTACTCTGTTCCCCGCTGTACTTTACTGTCTTCAACTATCATATCTTTCAATACGTCCTTATGATGTTCCAAATATTCTTTCTTCTCGCTGCGGTTTTTCTCCCGGAACTTTATCGGAGCAATTCCCCGCTTCGCCTTAAACGCCTTTCCAAAAGAATAGGCATTCTGATATCCGCACGACAGCGCAATCTCCGAAAGCGTAAGCTCTGTGTGGGTCAAAAGCTCCTCCGCCCTCGTAAGACGGTAGTTCACCAGGTAATACTGTGGAGAAACGCCCAGATACTTTCGGAACAGCTCATACAGATACGTCCGGTCAATACAGACATACCTGGCAATGTCCGCCACTCCTATGGCGTCAAAATAATGGTTGCGGACATACTCCACCGCACGCCGTATATGTATATTTTCTCCGTCCTGTTCTTTCGGGGTACTGATATCCATATTTTTTGACAACACAGCAAAAAAAGAATACAAAAGACTCTGCCGTTCATATTGATCTGCAATGCTTCCTGTGGCGCTCCTCAGCATTTTAAGAAGCATTTGCTTAAGACTTTCCGCGTCGCCGCTGCGAAAAATTAACTTCTCACTGTTAAGGCCGACGTCCCGCAGATACTCCTCAACATTCGCTCCGTTAAAACCAATCCACAGATATTCCCACGGTTCCTCTTCATCCGCCTGATAAAAGGTCAGCACATCCGGCTCGATTAAAAATCCCTGCCCTTCTTCCAGGCAGTACCGGACATCTCCGACCCGGTAACTGCCCTTTCCTTTCAAAATATAATGAATCAGATAGTCCGGACGGACAGCCGGGCCGAAGCTGTGCAAGGGCTCACATTTGCTGTAGCCGCAGGAACACAAATATAGTTCCGGAAATTTCTGGTTTGATAACTGCAATACATAAGCATCTTCCACGAGACGGTCTCCTCCTGAATCGTTTCCATATATTCCGATCTTACTATACCTGCCCTCACTTGTAAACAGGCGGTTTTTATTTATATAACAAACTGTTCCATATACCTTTTACTGAGCACAAGACTTCTTCTCACATCCTCCTTACTCCCCTCAAAGCTTCTGTCCTCTACCTCTATACACGCATATCCGTCGTAGCCTATATCCGTAAGGGCGCTCACGAACCGATCCCACCTTACGTCTCCGAGTCCCGGAAGCTTCGGCGCCATATATTCAAGGGGATACGCCATAATCCCCACGTCGTCGAGCTTATCCGGATATACCTTAATATCCTTAAAATGAACATGGAAGATTTTATCCCTGAACTCATAGAGAGGCTTGATATAATCCATCCTCTGCCACACAAAATGGCTGGGATCATAGTTCAGGCCAAAGTACTTGCTCGGAAATATCTCGAACATCCTCCGCCATACGCTCGGGCTGACTGCAAGATTCTGTCCTCCCGGCCACTGTTCTCTCCCGAACAGCATCGGGCAATTTTCGATTGCAATCTTAACACGGTTCTCCTCCGCGCATTCTATAAGCTCCCCCCAGATTTCCGCGAAAAGATCCAGGTTTTCCTCCACAGTCCTAGTCTGATCCCGCCCGATAAAGGTGGTCACCATTCCCACCTCAAGCAGCCTGGCCGCCCGGATTACTTTCTTTAGATGCGCGATATTCGCCGCCCTTCTCTCTGGGTCCGGATCCATTGTATTCGGATAAAAAGCGAGCGCCGACAGCTCGATTCCCCTCTCCCCGCAATACTGCAAAATATACTCTTTTTTCTTTTCGTCAAGCTCTCCCACGTCAATATGTGTCACTCCCGCATATCTGCGCTCTGCCTTCCCTGACGGCCAGCACGCCGCCTCTACGCAGGCAAACCCAATCTCTTCTATGATATCAATCATACGCTCAAAGCTTTCATCCCCTAAAATTGCACTGACTAATCCTAATTTCATCTGTTTCCTCCTTCTCTTTCAGCCGCTCCATTGCCGCCGCCCGCTCCGTTAATGGCGGAAAATACCGCGCGCATAGACTGAAGCGCCTCCTCGCCGCTGATCACAGACACTCTCTTTTCCGTAATACAGTCTATAAATTCATCAATCACCCCGGATTTTGACTGCCCGTCATTTGTCTGGATCTGGTCAAGCTCATACCGTATGCTGCTGCCGTCTCTTTTTTCTATAATCAATGAGTACTGTCTGTCGCAGTAAATCTTCATAACACCCTTTTCACCATATAAAATAGTAGAATTATCCTCCTGTCCGTAATTACTCCATCCTACTGTCATAGTTCCGACCGCCCCACGTCCCAGCCGGTACACACAGGACGCATAGTCGTCTACCGAGATTAGATTTCCCTCTCCATCCTTTTTATCCAAAGTGGCAAGAACCGCCTGCGCAGACACAATCTCATCTCCGGTCAGGTAGCGTATCAAATCTGTCTTGTGAATTCCCAGATCTGCCATCGCCCCAAAAGCCGCCTTATTTTTATCAAAAAACCATACGTTCTTTCCCGCGTCTATACTCCATGTCTCTGGTCCCGCATGGGTAAAACTGGTCTGAAAAAATATCAGCTTTCCAATCTCCCCCGCTTCCAGAAGCCTTTTGGCCTCCTGATGGGTGCGCAGCAGTCTCTGATTATGCCCGATTACCAGATATTTTCCGCTTTTTTCTGCCTCCTCTGCCATCCTTTCGCATTCACTCAGCGTAACCGCCATCGGTTTCTCACACAATACATGCTTTCCTGCCCGCAGCGCGGTAACTGCTATCTCCGCGTGGGAATGATTGGCCGTACAGACACTGACCACATCTATCTTTGGATCACTTAGCATCTCCTCATAGGAATGATAATTTTCTCCGCCATATTTTTCTGCAAGCTCCTTTGCCCGGGCTGTATTTTTATCATAAAATCCTGCAAGCCGCACATCCTGCCGCGCCGCATACTCCGGAATGTGGCGCAGCTGTGCAATCTTGCCGCAGCCGATAATTCCTGCTCTATACATAATCTTTCCTCCTGGTTAAAAATAAAATCTCCTGTCTGTTCCTATTTCTGTATGATAAAACTATGTAGAATAAAAGACTGCGGAGCGTTCTACATCCACAGCCTTTCATTCTACACCGAATCCCGACGAATCAGCTCCGGTTCAAATATAATATTTCTCATGCCGGACATATCCTCTTTCTCAATTTTATCAATCAGCATTTTTGCCGTTTCCTGTCCCATTTTCCTGGCAGGCTGGCCAATAGATGTTAAAGAGGGTACAATAAGATTACAGATTTCCAGATTGTCGTAACCGATCACTGAAATATCCTTCGGAACACATACGCCGGACTCCATAAATCTGTTGATGGCGCCGATCGCCTGCATGTCCGAAGCGAAAAAACATCCGTCAACCTTTTCTTTCATTAAAATGTCCGCCGCGCTGCGTCCCCCGTCAAAGCTGAGTTCGATATTCATCGCACAGATCTCCTCCGCCTGAATTCCCGCTTTCTGAGCTGCCCGGAAGAACCCTGTCCGCCGTTCCTTATTATATCTCGATTTATCATTAGTTCCTATAAAGGCCAGCTTCCTTCTCCCTGCACGAATCAGCTCGTTTCCGGCCATGTAACCGCCCCGCTCGTTATTGGCAATCACATAGGGCAGAGAGATCTCATCATTATAAGTACAGCACTGGATCACCGGATACTCCTTTTCCAGCGAAAACAGCACCTCGTCCTGAATCGTAGACTCCAAAAACACCGCCCCGTCTGCAATCCGGTTTTTCACTTTCTGGAGACATTCAATCTGCCGTTTCAGCTCTCCGTCCGTCTCGCTCAGCAGAATATCATATCCTTTCTCATTGGCATATTCACTGATTCCATGTACGATTTCCATATAGAATAAATTTGAAATATTTGTCAGGATAATCAGGATCGTCTTACTTTTCGATGTCCTGAAGTTACGCGCCAGCATATTCGGCACATAATTCATCTCCGCAACCGCTTCCTCCACTCTCTTACGTGTCTTTTCCGTTACTTTCCCCGAACCGTTGATCACCCTTGATACCGTAGCCACCGATACACCGGCTTTCTCCGCTACTTTTTGGATATTTGTCATATGTACGCCCACTCGCCTTTATCTTTTTTTATTCTCTATATTGTACCATTTTTAGAAATGTTTGACATCCTAAATCTTTTCTTCCAGCGATTTTATAAACGCAAATCCTCTTTTCTGACGCTCATCAATATCCGCTACATCCGGCTTCCTGTGCCCCTTTACAAAAAACGGCGCGCACTGCTCATATGCAAAATAGCCTTCATAGCCGATCTCCTTACATGCCTTGAAAAACGGAACCCAGTTTTCGATACCGTCGCCCGGCACTACTTCTTCCGTGGCATAGATGCTGTCGCTCGGACCATATTTAATAGCCACCCCAAGGGTATGGGAGTGCGCCATGTCCTTTCCTGCACGCCTTACAGTTTCATAGATAAACTCTTCCGTCTGATGGTCAAAGAGCGGCAGATCCAGGCCAATCTTTACATTATCCATCCCTACCTCTTCTACCATGTCAAATAAATCCTGCACGCAGTTCACAACCGGAGGATGACCTTGGAGCGCTAAAACAACATCGTACTGCTTTGCCATCTTTGCGGCCTCTCTGATTCCCTCTCTCACATGCGTCCATTCCTGATAATAATCCTCCTGCTTAGACACCTCCATAGAACGAGCCGTAAGAGCCGTCTGACAGTAACCAAGCGTAGAGTACTCGCTCCAGAAATAGCCGATAAACGCCGGCATAATTCTCACAGTCGGGCATTCCAGATCCTCCGCCAGCTCGCAGCATTCTTTCAGGTATGGAAGCTCCTTTTCCACATCCGGCACCAGCGCGTGCTTTGACCGCATGAAATTGGTACACGCATCCACCGCCGCAAACTTGATTCCTTTCTTCTTCGCGTATGCAAGAAGCTCCTTTCTTCTCTCCTTGCTCCAATCGCCCGGGTACATCAGCGGCTTATGAGGCCAGATATCCACCGCGTCATATCCGAATTCAGCCGCCTTATCAATGATCTGTTCCATGGTAAGAGGGCCCCCCTCGTGAAAATAGCCTCCGTAATTCACCGCATCCATGCTCTGTTTGATTTTATACATCATTCGTTCCTCCATTCATTTTTATTGCCTTATTTTCGGATGCCTTGTATAGATTACTAAAAGCACCAGCAAAATAACGCCGTTCATCATATATTTCCCAGCCTCATTTGTATCCATCATAACAAGAAGACTGCTTATCATCGTTAAAATAATCGTTCCGGCCGCCGTGCCGTTATAGCTTCCTTTCCCGCCGGCGATTGACGTCCCGCCGATCACCACCGCCGCCACAGACGGCATGACATAAGATGCGCCTGCATTTACATAGATCACCCCGTTATACGCGCAGAGCCAGAATCCGGCAAACGCACTGAGCATTCCGCAGATGATATAGGTGTAAATCCGGATCTTTCTCGACTGTATTCCCGACAATACCGCCGCTCTCTCATTACTTCCGACAGCGTAGAGCTGTTTTCCGTAAGTACTCCTGGTTAGCAGCAGGTACATCGCAAAAATCAGGATGATCCAGATTACCGTAAGCCAGGGAAGAAAGGATACCGCTTTTGACGTAGCAAGCCTGCTTGCCGCCGGGGACGGCGCCCCCGTTGGATTGCCGCCTGTAATCAGCTGCTGTACACTGGTCAGCGCATTGGACACTGCCAGCGTCATAACAAGCGCCGGAATTTTGGCAAATACAATTCCTAACGCGTTAAACAAGCCTACAGCCGCCCCCACAAGAAGCACGATGAAAAATGCTTTCAAAAGATTTCCGTTGCTTCCATCCATAATAATATAAGCCGCCACCGCTCCGAGGGACATCACTCCGCCGACGGACAAGTCCAGCCCGTCGTTTCCAGAGAGCACTACCAATGTCTGGCCGCTTGCCACAAACCCAAGGAGAGACGCCATAATTAATATATTCGCAATATTTGCCGGTCTTAAAAACTGTCCGTTGATCATGCATCCGGCAAGCAGGAGCGCCAGCGTAATTCCAACGAGAATAAGCTCCTGTCTCCGTATTTTACTTTGTATCTTGCTCACCTGACCCTCCTCCTTTTCTTCCGTTCTACAAGTACCTTGCTCATCAATCCAAAGATGATAATAAAGTTGGAGAGCAGCTGCTGATAATAAGTAGATATCTGGATTCCCGGATAGTTAATCGAAATATAGCTGAAAGCGTAAAATACAATATTATTGATGACAGCCAGAAAAAGCGCTCCGCTGACTGCTCCCAATATATAATTTTTCCATTTACCGCTTCCAAGCATTCCTCCGATAATCACTGCCGCGATGGACTGCAGCGCGAAGCTCTCCCCATTTCTCACATCTCCTGTCGCTGTCAGGGCTGTCAGGCAGACGCCTGCTAAAGCTGCAATCAATCCCCCTGCCGCATATGCCGTCATTTTGACCACTTCCACGCGCACTCCTGATACATAGGCATTCCTTTCATTAGAACCGATCGCCGTCATATGATTGGTAATCCGGAATTTTCCCATCAGTATAAGGAGCGCCGATACAGCGATTAAGATAAACAGCGCAGTCGGTATCATCAAAACTGTGCCTCCATATGCCCTGTACACTTCTGCCGGGACATTTCCGCCGGGTTTTGGCAGAATCATAAGCGACAGGCCCTTGATAAACGTTGACATTGCAAATGTCACCAGAAGCGGAGGCACCCGGAAATATGCAATCACAATACCATTTACCAAGCCTATAGCCGTCCCCGCCGCAATTGCCGCAAGGGAGCTTCCCAGAAATGACATCCCGTAAGTATTTAAACACACAATGATAATTCCATTTGACATCGCAATCGTATTTCCGATTGATATATCTATTCCTCCCGCCGCCATAATGATTGTCTGTGCAAGCGCGGCCATAAGCAGCGGAAGATTTGAGCTGAACAGCGCCCCGATACTGTCCACAGTAAAAAACCCTGTCCCCTGCAGACAGATATTGATCACCAATGCGCCTGCCAGAAGAATATATCCTAATTTCCCTTCTAACCACCTCATATACGGCCTCCTTCTGCCACGCCTAACATTGCCCGCGAAAGCGCCTCTTTGTTCCTCTCTTTTCCAGACAATACTTTCACAATTCTGCCCTCATAAAATACATATATTTTTTCTGCGATTTCCAAAAGCTCGTCATTATCACTGGACGAATATAGAATCGCGGTCCCTCTGTCCGTCATATTTCGAAACAGACGGTTAATTTCACTTCGCGCCTTTACGTCCACCCCTTTTGTCGGGTCATCTAAAAGTAATATTTTAAGCTCCCTGTTCAGCCATCTTCCCACCGCAAGCTTCTGCTGATTTCCTCCTGAGAGACTGTCTGCCGGAACATCCGTCCCTGCCGTAACCACATCCAGTCTGCCGATTAGGTCTTCTGCCTTTTTCCGCTCTCCCTTAGGAGAGCAAAAGGCTCCGATCCAGTTCACTGCACGCTCCACAATCAAAAGATTTTCTCCGACACTTCTGATCGACATAATCTGCTCTTTCTCTCTGTCGCCGGAGATAAAGCCAATTCCCGCCTTTACCGCATCCTTAGGCGTCCGGATCTTGACATCTGCATTCTCAATACGAATCCGTCCCTCCTGATAATGACATGCCCCATAGAGAGCGCGCAGAAATTCACTCTGTCCCTGGCCCTGCAGACCGGCAATCCCTATAATCTCTCCTGCTCTCACTGTCATGGAGATCTGCTTCACCTGATCCTCTACCGTCAGATCCTCTATTTCCATCAAAACCCGCGAATCGTCATGTTCTTCATCCTGCGTCCCGCCCTGCTCCGTCTTCACTTCCTCACCGGTCATGTAGTAGACCAGCTTGTCCACAGACGTCTTATCAAGCCGGACGTCCTGGACGCTGACGCCGCCGCGTAAGATCGTTGCGCTCTGGCACAGCTCATAGACCTCCTCAAACCGATGTGAAACGAATAAAATGGACAGTCCTTTTTCTCTCTCCCTTTTGAGAAATGCAAAAAGCAGTTCTACCTGATCGCGATGCATGGACGCTGTGATTTCATCCAGAATCAAAAGTATAGGCTTCGTATACATTGCCTTAGCCACTTCAACCAGACCTTGACTGGATAGATCCATATCCTTCACCCTCGTATCCGGCTCCGCCTGTATTCCAAGCTCTCCAATCATTTTCTGCGCGTATTCCCGCATACTTCCTCTCGACACGGCTGCAAATCTGCCTTTCGGCTCGTTACCAAGTACCAGATTCTCCTCAAGCGTCAGCTCCGGTATCAGGCTCATGTCCTGATATGCCATGGCAATTCCATACTTTTTGCTGGAAACAGGCGAATGAATCTCGATCTCTTTTCCATTCAGCCATATTTCCCCGCCGTCTTTTTTATTTAATCCGGACAGAACCTTTACAAGCGTACTTTTCCCGGAGCCATTCGCTCCAAGCAGTGCCCGGATCTCCCCTCTCTCTATTTTCAGGGAGGCACTGCTCAATGCTTTCACAGCGCCAAAATTCTTTTCCAAATCTATAATATGAAGCACAATGCATTACCCCCTGCCGTATATTATTTGAACAATTCGTCAATCTGCTCGTCGGAAAGTACAGTTGAAAATGTGTAAGACGCATCCATTGATTTTACCTTCTCTACCCATTCTTCGCGGTTTTCGTTCGTAATAACCGGATCCGGATCAAGAAGAATTGCTTTTCCTCCGTCTGAATCCTGAAGCGCGTCGTCCTTAAATTCTGCTCCGTCCATAAGCTTAATCGCAATTTTGATCGCGTCAACGCCCATTCCAGGAGGATTCGCCACAATAATTCCCTCAAATGCTTTATCCTTATTTTTCAGATTATAATCGTTCCACATATTCAGATAAGTAATTGAACCGTCGCTGGTAATTACCTTAGGCATATCTTTTCCAGCTTCTTCAAAGCCCTGCATGATTCCCGGCGAACAATCCTGATTTAAAATACCGTCGATATCAGAATAAGTAGAAATCATCGTCGTCGTTAGCTGCTTCGCCTCTCCTTCATCCCATCCATGATATACTTTCTTTAATACTTTGATGTCCGGATATTTTGCGATCACATCATCAAACGCTTTCTCTCTTGTATCGCTTGCCGGTACTCCCGCCATTGCATTGTAGATAATAATATTTCCCTTTCCATCCAGCTTTTCTGCCAGAAATTCCGCCTGCAGCTCCGCCCATCTATATTGATCTGTCGCGATTGTCACAACATCCGGATGAGCAATGACGGAATCCACGCCCAGCACTTTAATTCCGGCCTTGATCGCTTTATCAATCACCGGATTCAGCGAGGTGGCAGATACCGGATTGATAATTACAACATCTGTTTTTCCCTCGGTCACAATCTGGCTGAGCTGAGAAGACTGCTGCGTCGCGTCGTCATTTGCTGAATATACAGTATAATTTTGTATCACACCGTCTCTCTTATACTGATCTGCGGCCTCCTCCATCTCCGCTTCCATCTGTGCGCGCCAGGCATTTCCATTAGAGGAATCCAGAAGCGCGATATTGATTCCTCCCTTTTTCTCCTCGTTTGAAGCCTTGTCCTCTTCCTTACTCTCTCCCTGACTGCATGCTGATAAAATCAATGCCATAACCAGTATTGCTGCGAACAACATACTTTTTTTCTTCTTGCTTCGCATAGTTCTTTCCTCCTTTTTCGTATTGTTTATCATACTCTTATGTAATTGATTACATTTTTATGATACAAATAAAAGATTATTTTGTCAATATAATCTTTTTATTCTGAATTTTTTTGTTTGTTTTTTCTTTAAAAGCAATTATTAAGTTTCTTTTAGGTTATTTTATGGTATGTAATCATTTACTTTTTTGTGCATAATTTATAAGAAAAAGAGACTACAGAACATAGGGGAGACATATGGTCTTTTTGGTTGCCATGCATCCGAAGAAAACTGCCGGTGGCAGGTTCCGCAGATATACGGAAAATCATCATAAGATTTTCTTATGGAGCATCCTATGAATCCGAATTGCTCTCTGGAATGAAATTATCCAAAATAAATGTAAATGAAAGAATATGGTGGAAAATGCTCAGACTATCGCTTAGACAATGAATGCCGCAGGATTTGACGTAACGCCTCTGGAAATGAACTCATCTTCCCGTAAATCCATTATGAATATGATTGCAGAAGCACAGAAATTCGGAGCATTTCTATACCGGTAAACGCCGCGGGGGTATCTCCCAGTCAGGCTCCTGTGGAAGCGAATCTAAAAGTTGATTTGTATGGTATAGAAATAGCGGGCATCGGATTATGTCAGTCATAATCCCGGTTTACAACCAGACGATAGGAAAGCTTCCGCGAAATATGCATTACATGATTTTCAAAAGAATTTCTGTTGGGGTAAACATAGGAATACCCATGCCATCAAAATCTCTTTTGTTTCGGGTGACAATACAATCACAATGTATAGATTTGGCACAAGTAGCAACAAGGCAATCCTCAAAATCTTTTGCCTTTTTCTGAAATGCAATTAGAACATCATTGTTAGTAACACTGCATACTTTGACAATCTCCAAAAGTTTTCCGACTGCCTTATATGCCATATCAATACTGTGGGTATATTTTCTTACAAGATAGTAGATGTCGGTAACAGAAGATGCTGATACAAAACCGTCTATTTTGTGTTCTTCACAAAACTTTAGAACTTTGTAAGAATCTTCTATAAAAGGCTCTCTTTCCAATAACACATCAATGATTACATTTGTATCACACATTATTTTCATATTTTAACAGACGCTCCTCTCGCAAAGAATCCATATCTATATCAGAAGAAATACCACCAAGCATTCCGCGCAAGGAATCCACAGCAGAAATTTGGGGATTTACAACTTTAGCAACCGTTTTTCCATTACGAGTAATAAAGACATCTTCCTTGGCAATTAATTCAAGGTACTTACCGAAATTAGCTTTAAATTCTGTCGCTGTAACAACCATGATTAAATCCTCCTTTTATTTAGGTTATTCTTATTATATGCGATTTCAGAAATAAAATCAATAAAATCGTGTGAAATCGGAAGAAACGATATCGAAAATCGTTCGATAAGAAAGAAAAAACTATTTTTGTATATTTTTATCCCTATCTGGTTTAACCCATCAATTATAAAAGAGGATAAAAAGCATTCGTAGAAGCACTTGTTAAAATAACTCTATCCCCTTCTTCCATAAAAAAGGATTTTATCTCTTTCTCGTATTCCAAGCGCATTTCTGATTGCGATAGGTATTGTAATTTGACCTTTTGACGTTACTTTTTCCAATTCCATGATGCTGGGGTCAAAACATAGTGTTTTCTATGTTTGATACTCTGCAAGAACC
>CAMNRH010000020.1 GCA_946552115.1 uncultured Lachnospiraceae bacterium | reverse complement strand
AAATGACCGCCAAAAAAATCATAAGAAATTTACACACTTTACTTGACAAAGCCCGGAGCGCAGAATCTGACCCTCTACAAAATTGATGTGTTCTGTTATTCTAATTCCGGTGGAATAAAATAGTACTCGGATGCTGCTTTCTTCTCCAACGGTTTCAATTCAAAGTTGGCCATATATGCAGGAACTCCGATTCCGTAATTTTCTCTGGCTTTATCGCCGATTCCTCCGAAGTTTCCTTCAAGATAGGTCATTGTCTCATCCAGCACCAGCCAGCAGTTCTTCTTGTCATAGGGAATCGGAATATCTGTCGGGATAAAGAAATGATTGGAGATTCCCAATTTGTTGAGCAGTTTGTCCATGTCGGCCTTAAAGCTTTTTGCGTCAATTTCCGGTCCGTAGGCTCCGATAGACAAAGCAATTTTTTCCACAGGTTCGCTGCCGTTCCTTCCTGGCAGATAAGTGTGGCCGATGTCAAAAATTTTTACAGTTTCCTCGCCGGCTTTGTAGTTTTCCGAGATTACCTGTTCTAATCCCGGTGTAAGCACAGTTGGAAGCCAGATGCTTTCACCGTCTGCACCCAAAGGATCTACAAGGGTCATTCCTTTATTGTTCGTGTCCCACTCGCCCTGAAACATATTCATTTTGAGATAGGCGTCGGCCTCATAAATGCGGCTGCCGATATATTCTGTGTAGCCCATTTGCCGCAGGAAATTGCTTGTTTTATCCGCAAATGTATTTCCGCATGCAGGGGCATTTTCCGAACATATTTTTAAATTTTTCAAAAGATTGTTATATAAAGCTGCTCTTGATTCTACAGAATGAAGATCAAGAGCAATATTGTCAATATCTATTGTGAAGAGCCCTACCTTTACTTCGTTCTCGTCTGCTCCTAACAGAGCTCTGGCAAGCCAGTTTCCGTAACCGGTATATCCTAAAATGACTTTATCCCCGTTGTTTTTCTGTATGAAAATGCGGAAAACATCTTTTTTTACCGGTTCCAGTACCGCACTTGCAGAAACACCGTAAATTTCCTTTGCAATTTGATTAAGAAGTGCTTCCCAATCTTTTGTGACAATTTTCCTGTCTGCAAATATGCCTTCCAGATACATGTGTCCTGGGAGTTTTTTATCATCTGCGTGATAGACTCTTCCGCAGAGGAGCTTTTTTACCGGAAAAGCTCCTTTCATTTTGCAAAGTTCGGTGGATAAAAGGCTGGTTCTTAACGCAAATCTGCCCTCTTCGAGCATAACTGGCCTTAATGCTGCGTCTTCTGGAAGCTCATATAATTTCACTGTTTTGTCTGCTGATACCACCTCCGGATTATCTCCATTGTCATATAGATGAAATCCATTTACTAGAAAGGCGCGTTTTAAAATATCAGCAGTCTGATAAAGTGGATGTCTTGTGATTTTATCCATAATCGTCTCCTCTGATTACTGAAAAAGTATTTTTTTATGTAAGTCTGACGTAAAAGGATGGCAGATTTGATATTCCGTTTTTCTCACATATTTTATATTAATGATTATAAATCAAAAAAATTCTAAAATCAATATAAATTTAATAAAATATTTGAAAAAATGATTTGTATATGGAGAACTATATGATATGTAAAACGATTTTTTGAAATGTTTTATAGATTATTGGCGTGCGTGGGGTTTTTACCCTTTTCAGGAGAAAAAGTTTGCTGTATACTGAATTTATATACGGAATGGAAATTTTAGTGATTACACCAAAAATATATTTATAAACGGGGGTTTTTCATGAAATTTACGGTTACGGGTGAACTGGCGGTTTTGATTCGGACAATTCGGACACAGAAAGGAATTTCGGCGAAAGAGCTGGCGACTTTTATTGAAAAGAGCCCGTCTTATGTGTCAAAGCTGGAGAGCGGGGATGTGAAGAATATACAGAAACGGGATTTGACGAGGATTCTTTCCTTTCTGACGGGCGGAGAGGATTTTTATGAGGATGTGCTGCCGGCGGCTGTGAGGGTGCTGATGTCCTTTATGCCGGGGGAGAGGATGCCGGAGCAGGTGTGGCTTCTGCAGTATGACACGGCGGACAGACCGGTTCTGGTGTCGGAGGAGATGGCATCAGATCTGAAAGAAAGGCTCGGAGAGCTTGGGATAGAGGTAGAAAGACTGGCTGCTATTATGAATGAGAATTATGATTCGGAGCTGTCGTCCGCATTTCCGGCAAACGAGATTATTCCCTTTGAGCAGCAGGGAAGTACGAGGATTCTCGTCCGGATGGAGATAGCTCCGAAAGATATTTCCCGTATCCTGTCCGGTGTGGACAGGCATACCACATATCTTGTTATTTACTGTATTTCCCATATGCTTATCCGGCTTGAGAAGTTTGGAAGCGTATTCTGCAAGCTGCCGCCGGAAAATGCGGTGGAAATCCTTCGGGATACGTCTGCCTATCTGGAAAAATACCAGGTACATTCTCTGATTGGATTTGGACGTATACTGTCATCGAAAGATTATGTCAGCCGCCAGGTACATATGGTAAATACATTTGATTCGGTCAGTTCAGAACTGATGAACAGTATTACTGATTTTTTTCAGGAGGCGCTTAAATTTGACATGCTTGGAACGACCCAGGCAATGGATATTTTTTCAAAATCCCTGAGCTGGGATCCGGCGTTTGTTTTAAAGCTGATTCAGCTTCCGTTTTATAAAATGGAAGGGTTAAGCTATCATCAGAAGAAAAAACTGATTCATGAGATAGCGGAGCTTTTGGAAAAATATGATCAGATGTCTGATTTTGAAAAAAAACTGGAAATATATTGATTATACTTTGATATATTTCTTTTGGATAAGAAAATAGAAAATAATTTATAAAAATAAAAAATAAACTGGAAATATATTGACAACTCTCTTTTTGTGTGTTTAGATTGATGTAAGGATGGCGGCACGAATACGGGCGGTACCGGAAGAATCCGGGAATGCTCTAAGAAAAAGGGGGTTTTTTTATGGAAATGAAATATCCGTTCTTGCTGGAACCGGCAAAAATGGGACCGTGGGAATTATCGAACCGTATTGTTATGGCTCCTATGGGTTCTCTGAATGCGGATAAGTTTGGGTATGTTACGGAACGTGCGCTTAAATTTTACGCGCAGCAGGCAGCAGGGCGCATGGGGCTTCTTATTGTAGAGTGTACATATATTGACGACAATATGAGCAAGGGTGAGGATAACTGTCTGGGTCTTACAGAAAACGGGCAGATTACCGGCATGGCGCGTCTTGCGTCGGCAATTCATGACTATGATGTAAAGACAGTTCTTCAGCTCTGTCATATCGGCAAGCAGCTTGCCCTTGCCGGGGAGAAAGAATCATGGGGACCTTCGACCATGAATGAGATGATGGGCGGCATTATGCCGTTCCCCATCAAAGGCATGACAAAGGCGGAGATTAAAAAGTGTGAGGAGGATTTTGCAGATGCGGCGTGGCGGGCGAAGATGGCAGGCTTTGACGGGGTGCAGATTCACGGAGCAATCAATCACCTGATTAATATGTTCTGCTCGCCGTTTTATAACCACAGGACGGACGAGTATGGCGGTTCTGCGGAAAACAGGGTTCGTTTCTTTAAGGAAATTATTGAAGCCTGTCAGAGGAAATGTGGAAAGGATTATCCGATTATTGCCCGTGTCTGCGGATGTGAATTCAGTGATGATGGGCTTACCATGAAGGATGGAATCACACAGGCGAAGATTCTGGAACAGACAGGTATCGCGGCACTCCATGTGGTAGGCGGCGATTACCGGAATGTCCGTGTCATCAATGCGCAGTATGACAGGCGAGGTGATTTCATAGAGATTGCTAAGGCTTTTAAGGATGCGGAAATCAAGGTTCCGGTTATTCTGGACGGAGGATTTACCACCCCGGATATTGCAGAGCAGGCGCTTAGGGATGGGGTCTGTGATTTTATTGGCTTGGGGCGTCCGATGCTTGCGGATCCTGCCTGGGCGGTCAAGCTTAGAGAAGACCGTCCGGAGGATATTGTTCCCTGTATCCGATGCACGATGGGCTGCGTGGGAACTATTGAGAAGTTTAATGCTGCAGTGGGGCTTCGCTGCTCCGTAAATCCCCAGTGCAATATGGCGGGAATCAGGGACATTAGGCCTATTGACCGGGAAAAAAGGGTCTGCGTAATCGGAGGCGGCCCGGCCGGCATGGAGGCGGCCAGACTTTTGCGTGTCCGGGGGCATAAGGTGGATTTGTACGAGAAGCGTTATCTGGGCGGGACGATGCATGAGGCAGCATTTGACAAGAGCTTTAAGCACGATATTTGCAGGCTGATTGATTATTATAAAATTCAGATGGAAAAATTACAGGTTCATGTAATTCCGGAGGAAGCAACGGCAGAGAAAGTACTTGCGGGAAATTATGACGCGGTTATTGTGGCAACAGGCGCTCCGGCGCTTCCGGCAGCGGTAAAGGGGGCGAAGGAGTACAGCGGCCGGGTGATGACGATTTTTGATTATGCTACAAATGCAGAGACCCTTGAACTTGGAGAGACTGTTTTGATTGTAGGTGGCTGCTTTATGAACCTGGAGATTGCCTTAAGCCTTGCAAGAAAGGGAAAGAAAGTGATTATAAGCTCCAGAAGGGGCGCTGTGCGCGGCATTATGGAGTTAGGTGATGACAACAGTTCACCGCAGCAGCAGAGGTTAAGTGTCCTTCTGAGTGATTTTATGCGAAGCGGACAGGTCAGGATTCATTTTGGCAAGGCTATTTCTGAAATTACGGAAACAGGCGCTGTTTTGAGGGATCAGAAAACGAAAGACACATTGGATGTTTTGTGTGACAATGTGCTGATATGCCGCGGGTATCATGGACAGCCGGCCATTTTCGGAGAGCTTCAGGGAAAGGTGCCGGAAATCCATTTGGTGGGAGACGCTACATTAAAGCTGCGCTGTGATAATAAGAGAGTAATCGGAAATGCAATTACGGATGCATGGGGAATCGCCAATTCTATTTAATGGTACAGGGAAACTACAGACGGCCTGCCGGAATATGGGCAGGCCATGGAAATATTAGAAAGTCATAAAAAGAGGTTTATTATGGGATGTTTAGAAGGAAAAGTTGCAATCGTTACAGGCTCCGGTCAGGGAATAGGACGGGGGATTGCGGTATATCTGGCGCGTGAGGGTGCGAAAGTGGTTACAAATAACAGAAAACCGGGAGGGGCAAGTATAGAGAACTACGATAAGTCGTCCATGCCAGAGGAGGAGTGGGAGGAAATGCGCCGTCTTGCCGGAGATGCAGAGAGCACAGCGGCAGCAATTAAAAAGGAAGGCGGAGAGGCAATTGCTTTTTATGGGGATGCTGCGAATCCGTCGTCGGCTGAAAATATGGTAAAGAAAGCTGTTGACACCTGGGGACGCATTGACATTGTAGTAAATAATGCCGCAGGTCTTGGTTCGGGTTCGATTACCTCATTGACTGAGGAAAAATGGGATTATATGACGGTGCCAAAAATGAAGGGGGCCTTTAATCTGATGCATTTTGCAGTGCCCTATATGATGGAGCAGAAATTCGGACGTATTTTCAACTGTTCCTCTGATGCCTGGACGGGTTTGGTGGATAATGATGCTTATTCAGCAGGAAATGCGGGAATTGTGGGACTCACATGGGCAGCGGCAAAGGAGCTTTACCGCTACGGCATCACAGTAAATGCATACTGCCCGCAGGGAGCTTCGCCGGGGCATGCGGTAGAGTATAACAAAATGTTAAGAAATGTAAAGGCAATTACTGGAAAAGATCCGGATCCCAGGCTTTTGAAAGTTGTGGAGGACGATCACGACGATCCGGTGAATTTGGGCCCGTTTTTCGCTTATTTGAGTACGGAGGAGGCTTCTTATATCAGCGGGGAAGTATTCAGTGTAAAAGCTTCCGGAAAGGTTGCCCGTTACCAGTACCCGGTTCATGTTACCCATGCGGAGCGTCCGGAGGGCAGCGGGTTTTTGTGGAAAGTGGATGAGCTAGGAGAAGTATTTAAACAGAAGATTATGGGAGAAAATTATGTGAGCCACGCGGCGAGAAGTATGTGGGAGTAGTGCAGTTCCGTCACTATAAGATTATAATTGGAAACGTCAGAAACATTTTTCTTATGACGTTTCCAATTCATAGAGGGACGCGGATTAGGGACAGTTGGGATCCGGCTTGTAAAAAAGATCAGCGATAAGGAAATCATAAAACATTGGAGGAAAATATAGCGGGATTGGCATCAATGATGAATATTGATGATGAATATTGATATAGAAATGGAGAAAAAGGTGACATCTATAGGCATTGTATCTTTCGGAAAAACAGCCCTGTAGACAGTAGGCATTTTATTTCCAGTTTGAGAATCCTTGTAAGTGGTATGCAAAGTGTAGCAGCAGGAAGAAAGAAATTTACCTGCAGGCCGACATGTAGTATAATGTAAGGCATGAAGACATAATGGAGAAAATGTAATAAGCGTACAAGAAGTGCATTATAATGCGAGGGAGGAGATAAAATGTCAAAAGTACAGGTTATGGATCATCCGTTAATTCAACATAAGATTAACTATATACGCAGAGAAGATGTGGGCTCTAAGGAATTCCGCGAGATTGTGGGAGAGATTGCAGCTCTGATGTGTTATGAGGCGTCCAGAGATTTGAGACTTAAAGATGTAAAAATTAAGACGCCGATTTGTGAAATGACAGGAAAAGAGTTAAGCGGCAAGAAGCTGGCAGTTGTACCGATTCTTAGGGCAGGGCTTGGAATGGTTGATGGAATTCTGCAGATGATACCCGCCGCAAAGGTGGGGCACATCGGACTTTATCGAAATCCAGAAACCTTTGAACCGGTAGAGTATTATTGTAAGCTGCCGGCGGATTGTGATGAGAGGGAAGTATTTGTAGTTGATCCTATGCTGGCAACTGGAGGCTCCAGTGTGGCGGCGATTCAGATGCTGAAAGATAAAGGCGTGAAAGCAATTCGGTTTTTATGCATTATTGCGGCTCCGGAAGGCGTAGAGCGAATGCAGAGAGAGCATCCTGATGTTGATTTGTATATCGGGGCATTGGATGACCGTCTAAACGAACAGAAGTATATTGTCCCAGGACTTGGAGATGCAGGAGACCGCATTTTTGGTACAAAATGAACCTGGAGAATATTGATTTTTGGAAATTATACAGTCAGAAATAAAAGACTTTCGGCATATAACATGACCGGAAGTTTTTTTATTTTTAGATTTTAATTGGCGTGATATTTTTTGAGATGGCACAATATTTTTAGAAGCCGTGTAATTTATTGAAAGATGGCGGTAAAAATGCTATAATATTTTAGAAAATATGTGTGTGAAAAGGGGAAAAGGTATGGAGAACTGGCTGAAAAGCGTGAGTGCGTTTGCGAATGGCACCGGTGGTGTGTTAGTATTTGGAGCGTCAGAGGATGGAACAGTAGCAGGTGCAAAGGATATGGAAACCGCTTCTGAGATTATCCGGCTGAAAATCGAAGAATGTATCGTGCCTTTTCCCGAGATTCATTTAAAAGAAAAGGAATCCAACAACGGAAAACGGCTATTGCTTCTGGAGGTGGAAGCCGGGCGGGAAATGCCGTATTATTACGCCGGGAATGATACGATAAAAGCGTATGTGAGGTCGGGCAAAGCGAGTATTGAGGCGGATGCGCAGGAATTAAAGAGATTGGTGCTCAAGGGACGGCATCTTACTTATGATACACAGATTACCGGGTATTATTTCAAAGATTTTTCATTTGTAGATTTTTGTGTGGCTTATGAGGAATGGAGCGGAAGAAGAATGAATAACAGAAGGTTTGAGGCCTTTGGGCTGTCAAAGGGCGGAAAGCTTACGAATGCCGGCCTCCTTTTTGCAGATAGATCTTCGGTGTCTAATTCAGAGCTTTTCTGCCGCAGATGGAAAGGTACCGCTAAGAAGAACACCGGAGAGCTTTCAGACCATGCAAAATATAAGGGAAGCCTCATCTTTCTTATCAATAAGAGTATCTGGTTTGTGAAACGTAATATGAAGAATTTATGGCGGGAAGAAAATGAAAGAAAAACAGAGCTTCCGGATTATTGTGAGTGGAGTTTGTTTGAGGCAGTGGTAAATGCATTCGCACACCGTGATTACCTGATAGCAGAAAGCGAGATTCAAATTGACATGTTTGATGATTGTCTTATGATAAGCTCGCCGGGAGGGATGCCGGACGGGGAGGCTATTCAGGATAAAAAATCGAATATAGTTTTATCTGTGAGGCGTAATCCGACGCTGGCGGATATTTTTTGGCGGATAGGCTATATGAAGCAGCAGGGGACGGGACTTGACCGGATAAGACGCATTTATGAGAAAGCTGTCAATTATACTCCGGATAAGGCGCCGGAGTTTTATTCAGATAAAGGACAGTTTACCGTTGTTTTGAAGAGCTTGAATTATGGAGAGGATGTTCAGGATGAAAAGGATATCTTGTACAGGGGAGTAGAAGCCGTAAATGATGCAGATGATAACAAGGACAGCGGAAGTAACAGGAATGGCGGTAAAACAAGCGGCGCTGATATAGATGGCAGTAAAATGAATGGCGGTGATGCGAACGGCGATAAAGCAGACGGCGGCGACATAAACAGAAGTAAAGTGAAGGGCGGTGGTATGGAGGACAGTAAAGCAGGAGGTGGCGGTATAAACAGAAATAAAATAAATAGTAAAGATATAGACAGAAGAAAAAGAAATGGCGGTAATATAAACGATGGTGAAAACAAAATAGCAGCATTAAATGAAAATGAGAAGAAAGTCTTGGCAATTCTTAAGGAGCAGCCCGCAATTTCGACGGATCGTATTAGTCAGCAGAGTAAGATTGCAAAGCGGACGGTTGAACGTACGCTTCAATCTCTGAAAAAGAAAGGGGCGGTAGCCCGGGAAGGCTCCAGAAGAAGCGGCAGTTGGAGAGTTTTAGTAGATATAATATAGGGAAAATACGTTAGCAGATCCAATTGGCAAATTTAATCAATATCTGATATTCCATTTTTGAAACTCCTGTGCTATACTGAATTACAGGTATGTGAAGGAGTATAAGACGATGAAAAGAGTATTATTAAAGCTTAGCGGGGAGGCTCTCGCGGGTGATAAAAAGACAGGATTTGATGAGGAGACCTGTATGGGTGTTGCAAAGCAGGTAAAAGGGCTTGTAGACAGCGGTGTTCAGGTGGCGATTGTTACCGGAGGCGGGAATTTCTGGAGAGGCCGGACGAGTGAGACAATTGACCGTGTAAAGGCGGATCAGATTGGGATGCTCGCGACGGTGATGAATTGTATTTATGTATCGGATATTTTTCGTTATGCGGGGATGAAGACGGAAGTATTTACGCCGTTTGTCTGTGGTTCATTTACTTCTCTGTTTTCTAAAGATAAGGCGTTGGAAGCACTGGAGCAGGAAAAAGTTATCTTTTTCGCGGGAGGAACGGGACATCCATATTTTTCTACGGATACGGGAGCTGTGCTTCGCGCAATTGAAATTGAAGCGGATGCGATGCTTTTGGCAAAAGCGATTGACGGAATTTATGACAGCGATCCGAAAGTGAATCCGGAAGCGAAAAAATATGATGAGATATCCATACGTGAAATTATTGACAGGAAACTTCAGGCGGTGGATTTGACAGCATCTATTATGTGTTTGGAAAATAAGATGCCGATGCTGGTATTTGGATTAAATGAAAAGAACAGTATTGTTGAGACGATGACGGGAAAGTTTACAGGAACAAAGGTGACTGTATAAATAAGGAGGAGACAGGTTATGAATGAAAAATTGCAGGTATACGAAAGTAAGATGAAAAAGACTCTGGCCAATTTGGAGGATGAGCTTGGAACAATCCGTGCCGGACGTGCGAATCCGAATGTGCTGAACAGAATTATGGTGGATTACTATGGGACACCGTCGCCGATTCAGCAGGTGGCGAATGTAGTTGTACCCGAGCCAAGGATGATCCAGATTCAGCCGTGGGAGAAGACGATGCTTAAGGTAATTGAGAAAGCAATTCAGGTGTCGGATCTTGGAATTAATCCGACAAATGACGGCTCCTGTATCCGACTTGTATTTCCGGAGCTTACGGAGGAGCGCAGAAAAGAGCTTGTGAAAGATGTAAAGAAGAAAGGAGAAGCGGCGAAGGTTGCTGTCCGTAATATTCGCCGCGACGGAAACGACGCGTTCAAAAAGCTTAAGGGTTCGGATGTCTCAGAGGATGAGATTAAAGATATGACGGATGAGCTTCAAAAGCTGACAGATAAATTTATTAAAGAAGTTGATAAAACGGTAGAGGCTAAGTCGAAAGAGGTAATGACTGTTTAATGATGCAATGGGAGGCATGCGTAAGGGCATGCTTTCTGTTATAATAGGAAGTTATGGCAGAATTTTGTAGGTTTTCGTATCTTGTTTATGGAAGGAGCTGTTACAATGACGATACCGCAGCATATAGCGATTATTATGGACGGAAACGGACGCTGGGCAAAAGCTAAAGGGATGCCGCGTAATTACGGACATGCCCAGGGAAGTAAAACGGTAGAGCGCATTTGTGAGGATGCATACAGAATGGGAATCAAATATTTAACTGTGTATGCATTTTCAACGGAAAATTGGAGTCGGCCAAAGGATGAGGTAGAGGCTCTCATGAAGCTTTTGCGGGGATATATGAAAACCTGTTTGAAAACTGCGGAAAAAAATGATATGAAAATTCGTGTGATAGGAGATATTTCAAGGCTTGATGAGGATATCAGAAACAGGATTCAGGAGCTGGAAGAGGCGACGAAGAATAATGGCGGTCTTAATTTTCAGATAGCGATTAATTATGGGAGCAGGGATGAGCTAGTAAGGTCGGTAAGGCGTCTTGCAGCGGATGTGCAAGATAGAAAACTGTTTCCAAATGAGATTGATGAGGCATGCGTGGAGAGCTATCTTGATACATACGGGATACCGGATCCGGAGCTTCTTATAAGAACGAGCGGAGAGCAGAGACTTTCGAATTATTTATTATGGCAGCTTGCCTATACGGAGTTTTATTTTACGGATGTACTGTGGCCGGACTTTACGAAAGAGGAGCTTGTGAAAGCGATAGAATATTTTAATTCAAGAGACAGGAGATTTGGAGGCGTGAAGGAGGAGCAGAATGTTTAAGACGAGATTGCTGAGTGGGATTGTACTTGTAATTGTGCTGATTGGCACGGTGGGGTGCGGCGGACGTTTGTTGCTTGCGGTGCTTGCCGCCTTAAGCCTGATTGGTCTTAGTGAACTATATAAGGTTGTAGGAGTGGAGAAAAGTCTTGGCGCCGCGGGCTATATTGCTGCAGTCGGATATTATCTTTTATTGCTTACCGGACAGACTGAATATATGATGCCGCTTACAATCATGCTTCTTGTAGCAGTAATGGGAATATATGTATTTGCATTTCCGTCCTTTCGAGCGGAGCAGGTAATGACAGTTTTTTTCGGGTTTTTTTATGTGGCGTTGATGCTTTCCTATGTGTATCAGACAAGGATGCTTCCGGAAGGAGGAGTAATTGTATGGCTTATTTTCCTGAGTTCGTGGGGATGCGATACCTGTGCATATTGCGTAGGTGTGTTAATTGGAAAGCATAAGATGGCTCCGAAGCTCAGCCCAAAGAAATCAGTGGAAGGCGGTATTGGCGGTATTGTAGGAGCGGCGCTTCTGGGTGCATTGTTTGCTTTTGCAGCAGGGGGAATAAAGGAAGTATCGGCAAATCCTTTTCATTATGCAGTTATCTGCGGTGTGGGAGGGGCGATTTCCCAGGTGGGAGATTTGGCGGCTTCCGCAATTAAAAGAAATCATGAAATTAAAGATTACGGGAAATTAATTCCAGGACACGGAGGAGTGCTTGACCGGTTTGACAGTGTTATATTTACAGCGCCGATTATTTATTATCTTGCATTATACCTGGTCGGGACGATATAGACAGGCGGGGTAATATGAGCGGCCGGGCTGATATAGGGAGCCGGAACGATACAGGGTGACAGGCGCCGACGGAAAACATATGGGACATTCTGTAAGCATAGACTATAAGAGAGGAAATGTATGAAAAAAATAGCGATATTGGGTTCTACAGGGTCTATTGGTACACAGACGCTGGAGGTTGTCAGGAGAAATAAGGATATCGAAGTGCTTGGACTTTCTGCCGGAAGTAATATCTTGCTTCTGGAAAAGCAGATTCGGGAATTTAAACCGAAAATTGCGGCCGTCTGGGAGGAAGAAAAAGCGCGTGAGCTTCGGGTGAGAGCGGCTGATACGGATGTGCGGATTGTATCCGGAATGGAGGGATTGATTAGCGTATCAAGAATAGCGGATGTGGAGATACTTGTAACAGCGATAGTGGGTATGATTGGTATTCGTCCCACGATAGAAGCAATTCAGGCGGGAAAGGATATTGCGCTTGCAAACAAGGAAACACTTGTGACGGCAGGACATATTATTATGCCGCTTGCCAGAGAAAAAAATATATCGATTTTTCCGGTGGACAGTGAGCACAGCGCAATCTTTCAGTCGCTTCAGGGAAATGAAAAAAAGACGCTGAAGAAAATACTTCTGACCGCGTCAGGGGGACCTTTCCGCGGAAAGAAGCAGGAAGAGCTTTTAGATATTCGTGTGGAGGATGCGCTGAAGCATCCTAATTGGTCGATGGGACAGAAGATTACGATTGATTCTTCTACGATGGTAAATAAGGGTTTGGAAGTAATGGAGGCAAAATGGCTTTTTGATGTGGATATAGATGAAATTCAGGTGGTTATACAGCCTCAGAGCATTATTCATTCAATGGTTGAATATGCGGACGGGGCGGTTATGGCGCAGCTTGGAACGCCGGACATGAAGCTTCCGATTCAGTATGCCCTGTATTATCCGGAGAGGAAGTATCTTCCGGGAGAGCGTCTTGATTTTTGGCGTATTAAAAGATTAGATTTTGAAGAGCCGGATATGGATACCTTTTATGCTCTTTCTCTTGCATACAAGGCGGGAAGAGCAGGAGGGACGCTTCCGACGGTATTTAATGCGGCAAATGAGCTGGCAGTTCGGAAGTTTTTGAATCGGGAGATTAAATATCTTGAGATTACAGAGATTATTGAGGACTGTATGAGAGCGCATAAGAATCGAAAAAATCCAACACTTGAGGAGATTCTTGACGCGGAGGCTGCGGTTTATGAGCGGATTGAAAGCAGGAGGTAATAGTTGATTTGGGTATTATATTAGCGATTTTAATTTTTAGCTTTATTGTTTTTTTTCATGAGCTTGGGCATTTTGCTCTGGCAAAAAAAAATGGGATCGATGTTGATGAATTTGCGATAGGAATGGGTCCGACAATATTTGCCAAAGAGTATAAGGGGACAAAATACGGCGTTCATCTGTTTCCAATCGGCGGCTTTTGTGCTATGGGAGAGGATGAGGAGGCTACGGCTTCTCCAGGTAATTTTAATAATAAATCCGTTTGGGCAAGAATATCTGTTATAGCAGCGGGCCCTGTTTTTAATTTTATACTGGCATTTGTGGGGGCTGTTATTCTTATTATGATGCTGGGATATGATCGGCCGGTGATAGGCACAGTTACAGAAGAAAGTCCGGCGGCAGAGGCAGGGATAAAGGAGGGGGATACGATAGTCCGTATGGGCGGTAAAAGAATTCGTATTTTCCGGGAAATTTCTTCTTATAATCAATTTCATCAGGGTGAGACGACGGAGATTACGTATCTTCGTGACGGGAAAGAGTATACCGTCGTTGTAACACCAAAGAAAGATGAGGAAGTAAATTATTATCGTTTTGGGATTAGCGGCAGCGGATATTCGAAAGCGAATCTTCTGACGGCGGCTCAATACGGGGTTTATGAATTAAAATATTGGGTTAATATTACACTGGATAGTCTTAAAATGCTGGTCACCGGACAGGTTGGAATTAACCAGATGTCAGGTCCGGTCGGTATTGTAGACATGGTGGATGACACTTATAAAGAAAGTAGGGGGTACGGCGGGTTTGCAGTAATTGTACAGATGCTGAATATCGTAATTTTTCTGTCGGCGAATCTGGGAGTGATGAATCTGCTTCCGCTTCCTGCTTTGGATGGAGGCAGGCTTGTATTTCTTTTCATAGAGGCGGTAAGGCGAAAAAGGGTTCCGCCGGAAAAGGAAGGCTATGTTCATCTGATAGGCATTGCACTCCTTATGGCGCTTATGGTATTTGTAATGTTTAACGACATACGCAGAGTGTTTTTTAGTTAGGGGGCTTGGAAATATGAAAAAAGCAGGGTTGTTGATTTTGTTTCCTTTGTTACTATGTCTTACGGCCTGTAATGCTTCGGACCCAGGTACGGGGGCTTCTGAGGAAGAAAAAGAAGCTAAGGTAATGCATGTGGATGAGTTGATTACTTTGTTTGAGGACTACCGGGATGCTCATCCGGAGCAAAAGGGAAAGATTGGCTTTGATGCGATGGAAGAGGCAGGCTATAAGATGGGAGACGTGATTGAGCTTACCGGATATATGAGGCAGGAAAAGCATACGTCCGGCACCTTTAATCTGTATGGGACAATCGGAACGGATGATTTGGGATATCGGTATTATTCTTTTTCCTGCCATGCCGGGAAGCCTCTGCATCTTTTGATTCCGGTCGGGACAGAGGTAACGGTGAGAGGTACGCTTGTGATGGACGGAGGGTTACCATGGCTTGGCGACTGTGTGTTTTTAACTCCGACGCTGGACGAGCCGGCATATAAAAGCAGCGTTTCGGATGTATGGGAGAAAAATGGAGAAGAATGTGTTGTTACCGGTGAAGTTACGTCGTATGAAGAGAATATTATAAGTGATGAGGAGAGAGAAAAGCTGGAGGAAAAGGGAACGTCATTGGCAGACACTATTATGCAGACGACACATAAGGGTGTTCTTTCTGACGGAGAAAGGGAAATTACCTTTTTTCTTCAGAAAAATTATATAGAAAAGCTTGAACCTGGGGACAAAATAACCGTGAAAGGCGTTGTTTCTAAAGAGGATGGGCTGGTGTATGTAAATGCCGGGGATGTAGTATACGAATATGAATAAAAGTTTTAGGATAGATGATACTGCGGTGTGAAAAACGCCTGCCGTAGGAACGTTTGCGGCAGGCGTACGAATGATACCTGAGAAATTCTTATTATGTCAACTCTGCGATTCTTGATACTCCTACATAGATTTCGGATATTTTATACCATGTCGGATAGTCCACGATTCCGGTCTGAGGAAGACCGAAGACAGACTGAAATTTTTTTACGGCCGCTGCAGTGGCTGGTCCGTAGATTCCATCGGCAGTGATTTTAGGGATTGCCGGATAGGCACTGGAGATTACTGCGAGTTGTTCCTGCATTTGCCGTACTTTGTCGCCGGTAGAACCCTGTGTTAAATTGTAGCCAGGCCAGGATGCGGGGATACCGGAGATAGCTTCCGCGGTGTTGATGTACATATTATTTCCATAATAATACCGGAGAATTTCAATAGCGCTGTAACCTTGATCTCCAAGGGATTTTGACCCCCATTGTGTCAACCTTTTTGCTATGGCCTATAAAACAGCGCAAAGCCTTACGCCTTGAGGCTTTGCGCTATATTTAATATGTAAATCTAAGGTGAATAATAGAGGGTATTTAAGAAGTTATCCACATTATTTCTGGTATAGACAATAATAGATTTTTAATGTATCTGTTTGACGGTTATAGACAATCTTATCAACAATTTGCCGCAGCGCCGTATTCTTCTGCATATCTGTATATTGGTCTGATGATACAATGGAATATACGCTGAATACTTTTTTCAGAAGCTTATCCTTTGTAGCAGCCGGGTCGTCGGGCTGTGAATCAGACAGCTCTGCAAGCTGGTTTTCAATGTCTTCGCGTTCTTTTTGAATCAGCTGTTTATTTTCCTTATATTCCTCAAGAGTATCGATACCCTCACGATAGGAGGCCTTAATACGGTTTTCCTTGCCGGTAAGCCCCTTAAGCCGTTCCTGTAATATCGAACGTTCATTAACTGCTTCGACAGGCTCGAGCTTATGAAGCTCAAATTCTATCGTTCCCGCGTCCAGTACTTCTTTAAGATTCTGTAAGACTTCCTTTTCCAGTACTAAAGAGCTGATGCCGTTTGGTTTGGCACATTTTCCTTTGCTGTATCCGTAACAGGAAAAGTAAGAATAACGCTCGCCGTTTCTTCTGTGCATTGTGGAGGCCGTGAGAGTACGTCCGCAATCAGGACATTTTAACAGCCCTGAGAGCCAATGCTTATATGTAGAAGCGGGGCGGGCTCCTTTAGGCAAATATTCGTTCTTAAAGCGTTCCTGTGCTTTGTCAAAAAGCTCTTTGGAGATAATAGGCTCATGGCCACCGTCAGTTATAATCCATTCAGATTTATCTTTGATTTCATTCGTATCATTTTTTGTGCGGTTCCAGCGGATCATACCGCAATAAGTAGGATTTTGGATAATATACTCAATGGACCTCCGCTCAAAGGGCTTATTGTGCGAGGTTTTAAACCCCAGAGAGTTTAAATACCGGGCAATGTCGAAAAAACCGGCATTCTCATTCACATATTTATCAAAAATAATTCTTACTATTTTAGCCTCCTCAGGAACGATAACAGGGGGCTTTCCGTGCTCCTTGACCTTGTAGCCGAGGGGCGGACGGGCTTGAAAGGAGCCGCGCATGGCATTTTCTTTCATTCCCCGGAATACTTCGCCGGATAGCCGGATAGAGTAATATTCGTCCATCCACTCTATGATACGTTCAATCAGGGAACCGAAAGGCCCGTCAACCAGAGGCTCAGATATACTGATGACATCTACGTTATTTTGTTTCTTAAGAAGCGATTTGTAGACAATGCTTTCCTCCTGATTCCTTGCAAAACGGCTGTATTTCCATACAAGGATTGTGTCTACAGGATGTTCCTTTGATTTGGCTGAGCCTATCATATTTTGAAATTCCGGGCGCTTATCTGCTTTGCGGCCGGAGATGCCAAGCTCAAAGAAAATCTTCAGAATTACGATATTATTCTTTTTCGCATATTCCCGGAGTAGTTTTTCCTGAGAATCCGGGGAGATTTCTTCCTGGTCATGTGTACTGACACGAACATAGCCGTATGCGTAGCGTTGCTGCATGGTCTCATCCTCCTTTGTAATTATATGAAAAAAGTACAAAAATAACACCTGTACAGGTGCCAAAGGATTGTGATATAATCAGTTTGAACGTACTGTGCAATCCTTAGGGCGTACAGTCTACATTATGAGCCGTTCCTGTAGGCAGCAGGGACGGCAATTAAATTTATGAAAGCAAATCTGCAATATTAATGACTAAATCTCTATAAATACATACAGGGATTGAATCATCAAAGGAGTACTGCATCGTTCCCTCCTCATGTTCAAAATCATAAACGGTAACGGTCTGTTTTAAAGGATTTACAATCCAGTATTCCCGTACGTCGGCATTACGGTATTTAAAAAGTTTTATGCCATAGTCCATCTGCTGAGAGGATGGGGATACGATTTCTATAATCCAGTCAGGGGCACCATTGTACCCTTTATCATTTAGTTTGTTCTTATCACAGATGACAGAAATATCAGGTTCGACATAATTTTTGTCATCTTTATTCAAAAAGACAGCGAATGGAGCAGGAAATACCTCGCAATCACCATTTTGTTTTTTTATGTGTTCCCGGATTTCTCCTGATAAATTCATAAGGATGCGTTGATGCATTGTATTCGGCGGTGCCATATCATAGATTTGTCCATCAATCAGCTCCGCCCTTTCTCCATCTGGAAGAGCATAGATATCGTCAAGAGTATAGATTTTTTCCTGTGGTAATGCCATAATGAGAGCCTCCTTTGCATTTGTTTAAATCAGTTATAATTGTAGAATAGTTATCTGTAATTTTATTTTGAATTTTTTATCAGTAATTATTGCATTTTATTGCTTTTTGTGAAATACTATGGCTAGAGGAGGGGGTTTAATGTCTATTAAAAAGCAGTTATTATCCGAGTATATAAAAAAAGCAGAAATGCATGACAAAAGGCATAAGTCTATTCAGAACCGAATGGAAGAACGTAGAATAGAATCTGCTAATCTTAAAGAGTCGTATATGAAAAAGACAAACTCTCTTACTCGGCTTCGAAATAAATAGCAATAGGTTTAATCACTTTGTCATTATTATGAAGCATATTGAAACTTGAAAGTAAAACGTCAAAAAGCATGGAGGGAACCTTATCTAATTCATTGGGTTGAAAATTAAAATTTTTCCCATCGGAATGGATTTCTTTTTTTACTGTAGATACGATTCCAAAAATTTTTATATGTTTATTTGACTCGTTTTCAAATGAAATTTGAGCTTTGTTCAGTCTTAATTTATTTCGTTTACATATTGATAATCCGTTATTTATAGTTACAAGTATAGAGTCAGAAAACAAATTATTAGCAAATGTAGAGAGATCATTAATTAGTTTGAAACCATTTTCTGCTTTTTCAGTAGAAGAATTATAATTATGTAAATCTTTTTGGTATTTTACGCGTTCTTGTTTGCTGGCTTGAGGCCCTGGAGAGACGGGCGGTTCATCAGCATCTAAGAGTGGTTTGAGTAACGATAATTCGGTTATAGATTTTAAATATTCAAAATCATATATTTGGAATTTGGAAGAAAGAGAAATAAAATCTCCTTCTTTTGCCACTGCAAAATCTCGTAATAAATTATTTGTGTCACAATCTTCAATAAGTAAATCTACGGCATAGTCACTTAAAACATTTTCTACAACATTTTTAGTAAATTCGCTTTCTACCGAATTATCATTTTCAGTTATTTCATTTTGTAATTTTAGTCCAATGCCGAATATTCCGGTGGCTCCGATAGTTCCAGTAGATGCACCGCCTATGGAGTCAGTGTTTTCTATACCATGTTCTGCTGTTTCTTTGGTGAGCAATCCTTTTTCGAATTGAGCAAGATAGGAATTGAGTAAATCATCGTCTAAATATATATAATCCTTTGTTTTTAACATTGTTTTTCCTCTTTTCTTTTGTTTTATTGATATAGCGCTCTAGTCTGTAAAATTATTCCTTGTATTTACCAATAGTTTATTCATACTATGGGCGTTCCTGTGGCAGCAGCAGGGATAGTTCTGTTGTAACGTAAAAGACCCCGTATTGATACGAGGTCTTCACATAATAAACTAATAGCTTCTTTGATGCCCTTAAGGCAATATTTAGAAAAGAAATAATCTTTCCTGTTAGTCTATTATAGATTATATTATGCTCGTAGTCAAAATTTTTATGAGAATATATAAAATGGTGAAAATAGTCGCCTTTTATGCGGCCTGTGTAGCATAATCAATTACGGTTACAGTGATTTCACTGGAAATCTTTTGGATACTGTCAAGGATAGATTCGATTTTTTCTGCAACAGTATCAGAAAAATACTCTTCGCCGCATTGACTGCATTTTTCACAAGGGACATTTTTAATAATAATAACATAGTTGTCAATCTTTTCTACGAAATCCGTAGTAGTTTCTTTTAAAGTCCCGGCACAATAAACACACATGATCATTTCTCCTCTATTTTTAATCCCAATTAATAGCATCATGCGGTATGGTACCATTTTGACCCCGGTCTTTTCTCCCCTCTAAGAATGCTTCTATTTCATCCGGTTCAGGTTTCTCTTCTGGAATGAATTTTACAATTTTTTTGCTGTATTCTATGCGCATTATTTGGGTTTAATCCTTTCTTTTTTATTCTATATAAACGCCGAAGCGGTTATACTTCATATTTTCCTACCACTTTTTCCATACATACAATATTATCGTTTCAATTGATGAGAAGTCTTGCTTAATCAAAAGAATCGTTATGCGCTTCCTCATACCGGCAATTTGCAATATCTTTAATGCGGTCGGTTGCTGACTTAATTTTCCATCCTTTCTTAGTTTTTATCATTTTGAAAGTTATGGTACGGGTATTATATTCAACGCCACCCCATTCCCAAGTATAATATCGAATGCATTCCATCAGATACGCATTAGCTTTTGCGCTAGATGGTTTCCTGCCATGTTGTAAGTAATAATCTACATAATAATCCTCAAAGTCTTCAAATGAATCTAAGAAGATATAGTAACAATCAGGGGAAGTTACAGATACTTTTATAGTGGCGTTTTTCCCTTTTATTTTTGTGGATTTAATTCGATAAGTAGTTTTTCTATTGTATTTTTTACAATATTTAGCCATTGCTTTTTTCTTAATAAAAAAGGCATTTTTGGGTTTTGTATAAAAGCATTTGTTCATTTTACTGATGTTGTAAGTTTTAGTGGCATTAATGTAAGTTTTTACAACTTTTTCTGCTTTCGACTTATTACTGGCAGCTGCTACGGTTGTACTTGGAAGTACCGAGAAAAGCAAAGCTATAATTAACAGGAGCAGATTTAAGTTACGAAGTTCTTTTTTCATAAAAATTTTCCCTCTTTTCCTTATATTAATTCGAATACTCCTAGATACGGCTCAAAGAATATTATATAATTGTCAACGTTTGCATATCTTCCATATTTACTTTTATAGTATTTTAATGAATCATATAAAAAATCTTCAGTAACATCAAGATATTCCGCAGATTCTGAAAGACCCTGACAATGATGTTTGTATGCATCGATTATCCCCATAAGTCCAACAAGTCTATTATATGCATACGCACGGCCATGAAGCTCTTGTTTTCTATTAGATACAGAAGATTGGTCGAGTATTTCTCCAATTCCAGTATGATAATGGCCTAATTCTTCAGCCAAAATGCACTTCTTTTCTTTTTCTGTCAAATCTTTCTTAATAGCAATGCGATTTCCTTTGATTCTCCCTTTATGAGCACGGAGTGGTTTTTCTTTAGTAATCAGATTATTGTTGTCCGCTTCTATGAGCAAATCTTCATATGTAATCAAAATATCACCTCTTTATAGTATAGTGTTAAATAAGATGTCCAATAAAACGGGCTTAAAAATCTTCGTCATCCATGATATTTTCATCAAACTGCTTATCATTCTCGGAGGCGTCCTCAAGTGGATGAGCTGCATTGACATAGTTGGTACTTTCTTTAATATGACTTGGTATCTCCGTCAAAGCTACAATCTTTTCATTTTGCTCTTTTAATGTCTTTGCTATGGAATATTCCCTATCCATCACCGTATCTACCACACTTGCCCCGTCTGGTGAGTGTGTGGAGACGAAGCGATATTTTTCTACCATTTCCCATTCAGAATCTGTAGGAATAGAATAGTCCGCATTTATAAAGGAAAACATTTCCAATATATTTTTGCAATCATAAATTGTACATAATGCCATAAATACATCTGCGTTTGGCATTCGTATTCCAGTTTCGTAACCAGAAATTGTTTTTTCTGATATTTCATATCCTAATGAAGATAATTTATCAACGGTTTCTTTTGCTGTGAGTTTTTTCCTTTTACGCAATTCTTTTAGTATTGCGCCAAGACTTTCAACCATGTTATCACCTACCTTTTTATACACCATACACTAAATTTTTTATAAGGTCAATAAAAATCTTCGAAATGAAGAAAAAAGTTTATAAATTCTATTGACAGACTTCAAAAAGTAGAGTAATATGTAATAAATTCTTCAAAGAGAAGATTTTGGAGGTGATTTAATGAGGATTTCAAGAAGAATTGGAGCTTATATGAAAGATAAGGGATTTAACCTTTCAGAAGTCGCAAGAAAAACAGGGCTTGATTATCATTCTCTTTATGTAAGTTTATATGATGAAAAGAGAGATAGAGATTTGAGAACGGAAGAACTTATACCTCTCTGCGTATTTCTGAATATCGATCCTAGAGAATTTGCAGAAGAGAAAGAGGTGTCAGCGTGAAAATTGGAGAAAATGAAATCAAAGAAATTCAGATAGTAACAGATGCTAATGAACTGATAGCCAGTATTACGGACGAGGACATAATCGGGGAGTCTGGGTACAAAGTCATGTGCGTGCCTGCTGAAGATTAACCGAGGTTGTTTTTGGGGTTTCCATCCGGCTTAGAAACAGGAGTTTCCACACCATTAATATTGCGGTGATAATAGTCATTCCCATAAGTGCCTTTATCAATCGCTTTGATAAATTGGTTGCGTGTCATTTCTTGTCCAGTCCGAGTATCGCGGAAGCGTTCATTCCGTCCGGTGTTTGACTCTTTAATTACTTCTACTTTAGGTTTATTTGGCATAAGCATTCTCCTTTCTGATAAAGCACGCACATAGCTTTGATAGTGTTTAGCTTACTGCTAAAAATTTTATTTGTCAAGCATAAAACGCAATATATAGTGCTGGATTGAAAAATATTATCCATATATTGAAATATTTTTCATAAGATGAAAGACGGTGGAGGATGATAAATAATATAGTAGAGGAAGAGAGTGTGAGGAATCAGGAGGTGACAGAAATATCAAAATATAATAACCATAATCATTTTACAGGCAAGAAATCAAGGTTTCGCACGCCGAAGAGGAAGAAAAAACAAAAAAAATTAAGAACGCATAAAAATAAGTATATGCATTATACGGCAGCAGTATAAAGGAAATAGGAAGGTGAGAACATGAAGAAATTTATCGCGAAAGAAATTCTAATACCAGCTGTTGCATCAGTGGCCGCAACAATCGTAATGCATGTATTGCTGTATTGGTTAAGATAGTAACTACAAATGAAACAAATTCAGCATTTGCAAGTATTTATTTACGAGCTGGGAAGAAAGCGGGGTAGTACGGAATGTTTGAAGAACGTGTTCAATTAATTTCAGGCGTGTCTATTGATAAGAATAAAATTGATGATATAGCCGAAAAAATTCTTGTGCAAATAATATCTGAACTTCCGGAAGAAGCAAGGACATATGATTTGATTTTCTATATTTTGAAACAAATAAAAATCAGGGTGAAAGGATCGAAAATTAGGTTACAGTGAATGAATGTTTATATCTTGCAATGTTTCAGATATGATTGAAAGTTCTTGCCCTTTTGTTGTTTTATGTACAATGTAATTTCCTGTATTAGCAACAAGATTTAGACATATATCATCCTCATATTGATGTGTGTTAGATGAGTATACAACATGGAAATTAATTTCTGTTGTTTGCGCAATGGTTTTTGGGAGATTTATAGCAGCTTGAAAAGATTGCCCTGGTACAAGCGTGGAATTTTCGATTTTTTCAAATGGTTCATGATCGCTATCATCATCTACGCATTTTGCAAGATCAAAGTCATAGGAAAATGATTTAATGGTTGCGCTGCTTTGACCAAAGTTTTTTAAAACAATGTAATAATTGGGAGATTTAACATATATACCGCCGCCATAAATACCAATGTAGGGGCGTGTAGAATCTTCGATCATTTGGGAGTTCTGTTTTAATGTTTTTACCGAGATAGTGATAGCGAATAAACTGGTGCATAAAGAGACGATGATACCAATAATTTCAATGATATTTGATGGTGTAAGATTGCAATTCATAATATCATTCCTTTCATTGTTTGATAGAAAAATTATACCAAATAACTTTATTAAAGGAAAGCATTTTGGTGTTATTAAATGGATTCAAATTAGGGAGTGAAAGTAAAGAACCGGAGAGGGCAGCAGGATAAGGAGGTAGTGAGATGAAATGTCCAAATTGCGGTGAAATATCCAGAATTAGGGAGAAAGACAAGTTTTGCCATGAATGCGGATTTCCATTGAAAATAAGTACAGATAAGAAGAGGGCTGATGTATCGCTCGTAAGGTCTGAAAACTTGTACGCATTAAAAGTAGATAGTAAAGGGTTTGTTCCGGTATCTGATTACAAAATACAAAGCTCCGCAGATGGGGAGACGGAGCTTTGTGTAACAATCAAGGGAGTACCGATGGAGCTTGAGTTAAAAGCCAATTTAGCAGAATAGAGGAAATAGGGCTGGAAATCCATGAGTTCCGCTGTATGACTGATACAAACTTTGAAAGCAGTCCTTTTTGGGCGGGAACCTGATTGTTCACAACCATTTCAAGCAGAGAAATTATTTGCTGAAGTTCTTCTTTATCGCCGGAATCGCTGGATGCTATCTGTTCCTTTGCTTCCTGGATGGAGCTGTTGATGTTCAGGGTAACGGTGGACTGCATACCAATTACTGAATTAGTGGCATTCTCAATATTGAATATGGCTGGTGCTTTTTCGGCCTTAGCATTATATTCTGTAATGGTTTGACAGTAGGCTTTCAATTGGCTTTTCTGTTGGAGGAAAAAGTCAGTAACGATATCTGAAACATAGAACTTTTCGTTTGTGGGATTGATAAGCCAATCGCCTGTTTGTATATCGGAATCAGGCATAAAACCAATGTATTTTCGCGAAGTGGATTTTTCGTGGTTTGGAAGTCCTTTTAATTCAGATACGATAGAACCGTTACGCTCCACTTTGAACATAATGCCGCGATTATTGATAAACTGTTGAGCTGGCGTCATAAATATTCTCCTTTCGTTTGATAGGAGAATTATATCAGATACCTATTGAAAGAGCAATCCGGGGAAAGTGATGGAAGCGGAATAGGAGAGCAAAGAGATGAAAAAGCAGGATGGGAGGCGCGAATATTGAGAAAAAACTTAAAAGAAGCCCGCCGGAAAGCGGGCATGACGCAGAAAGACGTTGCTGAATATCTTGGCATGACAGAAAGAGCATATCAAAGAATAGAAAGCGGAGAAAGATTAGGAACCATCGAAACATGGGACTTATTGGAGGATTTGTTTGAAATCCATCAACGTACATTAAGGAAAATTTCTTCCGATTAGGTTATCAAGGGATATTTTAAAAAAATCAGCAATTTGCACCAATGTATCAATGTTTGGTTCTCTTTCCCCTGATTCGTACCTTTGATAAGAACGTGGAGTTATGCCGATAAGTTCAGCCATTTGCTTTTGCGTACAACCGTATAACTCTCTTTGACGTTTAAGCTGTTCATTAAATTTCATTGGTACCTCCTAAAAGTATTGACACGACCGAAAAGGACGTGTATACTGAGAATAAGAATACGACCGAAAAGGACGTGTATACTAAATAGGTATACTGAATTCTTATTTTAACACATTTAAGGAGGAAAAGCCAATGTTATCAACCGAAATCAGACAATTAGAAAGCGAAAATGCTGCATTAAAGAACGCCTTAGGGGAATTGTCTAAGAAAATGGAGCAAAACGAGGTTCTGAAACCCAAAAGCTGCCAGTACTGCGAGAATTATATTCAACATTACATAAAGGGAGGCAAGAGATACCGGTCTGAGTATATACCTATTTATGATGGCCATTGTGCCTCTGGGGTACCAATCAGAAAGGGAGGGAAAAGAAATCCAAAGCCAGATGAAACGTGTCCATATTTTGAATTGGGGACACCTGATATTAAGCATTTAGCTTAGGAGGAAGAGATGAAAAAGTTTGATGTAATAAGAGGCGTGACCGATGAACAGAAATTCAGCGAGTTGATATTTGAACTTATAGCGTTTCATAATTCACCGGATGATTTCACAAAATTTCTTTCAGAAGAATTTATAGAAGATGAATCGCAAACGAAAGAATCTGCAGCTTATTCGGACTACCCGGTATCCGGCGCCCTTTGAATTAGGAACGTAATAATAAACAATTCTTTTGTCCGGGGATAGGAAAGCGTCAACAAGTACAACCAGTGAATCATACATATTTAGAGGGGTGGTGTAAGTGAAAAGAGTAGCAATAATTATCATGGATGGAAAGGAAGTTGAAATCGAAAGCTTAACTGCAAAGCAAAAATCGGAGATTGCAAATGAATTGAATCAACGTGCTTTAGCGGTTTTAGGGTATCAGCAGGTGAAAACAGCACGTGATAAGGTACATCGAGGAAAAACCGCCTGAGGCGGTAGAAAGGAGGACAAGCATGGTAGAAGATAAACAGAAGATTTGCGGCCTGTTTATTCCGGTGTTAAGGGAAATGAATGGTTTCAGAAACATATTAAAGCTTGATTACTGGAAAGACAGGGAAATTGTATATATTATTTTTGCAACCGGTGACCAGATGGTGGTGGATGCAGGAGGGACAGCTGCAGAAATGATAGAGGACATTATGAAAATAATACAAAAAGAGCGCTTACATAAGCCCGGCAAGGCAAAAGCGCTCTCACAAATAAACATCTAAATTATAGCAAAATGAAAGGAAAACGTCAAATGGCGAATGTACAATTTGAAATTATTAAACATTTACACCGTTTTCAATCTGAGGAGAAAGCGATGTGGCATAAAGAATTGAATCTCGTATCATGGAATGGCAAGATGCCTAAATATGATATTCGTGACTGGACTGATGATGTAAGGCCGGGACGGGGAGTTACACTTACAGAAGCAGAATTCCGGGAATTGATAGAGGCATCAGAAGAGTTTCTATATTAAGACAGGGAGGAGATGAAATGTATATAGGAATCGGCCCAGAGAAAGGAAAACGAATCCCGGACAGGGAATCCTTTGAATATGCTTGCGGGTGTTGCCAATATGGCAGTGCAGAAGAAAAAAGTATGTTCTGGATGCTGGCAAAGGAATGTGAAACTCTGGAGGAGTTTATAAAAAGCTTAGTGGAATGGTTTTATTCCGGGAACTGGCGGTATGATGAATGTGATAAGGAGGAAAATTGGATAATCAGATTTTCAAATGGCGGCTTGCGTGATTATTATGGTACTTATGCAAATGCTGTAAACAGTGCAAGGCAGGAAGCCGTGCGAAAACAGGTGGGATTCGTAGTGAATTAGACGGAGGTGAGAAATGTGGAACAGTACAGGATTTTTGATTATAGGAATGAGCAAGAATGGCTTTGCGGAAGAATGAATGGTATTGGCGGCAGCGATGCTAGTGCAGTTGTCGGGAAGAATCCCTATAAAACGAATATAGAACTGTTTGAGGAAAAAACAGGAAGAAAATTGCCTGCGGATATTTCAGATAAGCCTTATGTAATATATGGAAAGAATGCAGAGCCCCATATAAGGGAATTGTTTAAGCTGGAGTATCCTGAGTACGAGGTCCGGCACTACGGATTCAGAATTTTGCAAAGTGAGGAGTATCCGTTTATGCAGGCATCGCTTGATGGTGAGCTTGTAGACAGGAAAGGCCGTAAGGGTATTTTGGAAATCAAGACAACAAATATTCTACAAAGTATGCAGCGTGAAAAGTGGAAAGGAAAAGTTCCTGATAACTACTATATACAGGTACTCCATTATCTTTTGGTAACGGGATATGAATTTGTTGTATTGCGTGCGCATCTCATCAGTACATGGGGAGAAGATATAAGAACTCAGGTCAAACATTACTTTATTGAAAGAAATGAAGTAGAGGCAGATTTGAATTATCTGCAGGCAAAAGAAATTAGCTTTTGGGAGTATGTAGAAAGTGGACGGAAGCCGCCGCTGATACTTCCTGAAATATAGGAGGAGAAATATGGAGTTAAGGATAATAAGCCCTCAGGAGAGCGGATTTGTAAAAGAAATCTGCTGGAATAATGAGGAATTAAAAAAAGAAATATCAGCTAAGATGAAAGATTACAAAGGACTTGTTTTTACAGATGAAACGATTAGAGAGGCCAAAAAAGACAGGGCAGATCTAAATAAACTGAGGTCTGCTTTTGAGGATGAACGCAAACGAATTAAGAAACTGTGTATGGAGCCTTACAATTGCTTTGAAAAGCAGGTGAAAGAGGTCATTGCATTGATAGAGGAGCCCATCCGGTTAATTGATATGCAGATTAAGGAGGTTGATGAAAGAAAAAAAGAACAGAAGAGAAAAGATATTGAGGAACTGTTTGCTTCTGTAGGATTTCAGAATTTTGTTACTTTGAATCAGATATTTGATAGTAAATGGTTAAATGCATCCGTTTCACTCAATAGTATCAGAGAACAGATGGAGAACAGGAAGTATCAGATTGGGAATGATATTCTCAGTATCAATAATCTTCCGGAATTTAGTTTTGAAGCGCTGGAAATCTATAAGTCGACATTGAATATTGGACAAGCTATTCAGGAGGGGCGGAGACTCTCAGAAGTTCAGAAACGGAAAGCGGCCTATGAGGAGGAACAGAAAAAGAGAGCAGAGGAGGAACGTACACGGAAAGAAGCAGAAACTCGGAAAACCTGTGAGCAGAGGGAGGAAATATTTGAAGTATCTAAGGCATCAGGGGAACAAATACAAACGGACGTAGGTGAGAAAATTACAATTGATTTTCGGGTAGTAGCTACAAGTGAGCAGTTGGAAGCATTGAAAAGGTTTTTAATTGAAAATAAGATTACATATGGTCGGGTACCCAAGAAAGGAGAATAGAAAATTATGGCGGTGGAGAATAGCTTAGTAAACAATCAGGGGAATGAAGATAGATTATCTGTATATCTGGAGAAAGACGCAGTTAAGCGTCAAATCAATCAGGTAGTAGGCGGGAAAAACGGTACAAGGTTTATTTCAAGCATTGTATCAGCAGTACAAAATACACCGGCGCTGAAAGAGTGCAGCAGTCCCAGTATTGTAAATGCAGCGCTCTTAGGTGAGGCGTTGAATTTGTCGCCATCACCGCAGCTGGGCCAGTATTATATGGTTCCGTTTGACAATAAAAATAAAGGCTGCAAGGAAGCGCAATTTCAGTTGGGGTATAAAGGGTATATTCAGCTGGCCTCCCGAAGCGGCTATTACAAACGCCTGAATGCGAAAACAATTAAAGAGGGAGAGCTTGTGCGTTATGATCCGCTTAATGAGGAAATAGAGGTGAATTTGATTGATGATGACATCGTCAGGGAATTGACGCCCACTGCAGGATATTATGCAATGTTTGAATATGAAAACGGATTCCGAAAAGTCATGTACTGGTCCAAAAGAAAGATGATGGCTCATGCGGAAAAATATTCTTTTGCATTTTCAAAAAGAGGTGGAGCAAAAACACTGGAGCTTTTGGAGCAGGGGAAAATTCCTGAAAAAGATATGTGGAAATATTCCTCTTTCTGGTTTAAAGATTTTGATAGTATGGCACAGAAAACGATGCTTCGGCAGCTAATTAGTAAATGGGGAATTATGAGCATTGATTTACAGACAGCAGTTGATAAGGACATGTCGGTAATTCATGAAGATGGTTCTGCCGTTTATGTAGAGGATAGTGAGAATGGTGAGGATAGTATAGATAATAATGTAGTGGACGAGCAGTCGTTGACCGAGGTATCAGGAGGAAATGCAGGGAATTATAAGGGAGGTTTGACAAGTCCGGAAGAGGATTTTTTTAAACAATAGAAAGAAAGGAGAGCAGCTATGAAACATTTTAACATGGAGGAGTTTGCCAATGGCGAGCTTAGCCGACAGATTAACCGGGATATTGAAACGGTGATGCGCAATATTATTGACCCGAATACAGAGGTGAAAGCAACCCGTAAGATAACGGTTACTATTGGATTTAAGGTGAATGGAGAGCAGAGAGATTTTATTACTACAAGTGTAAATTCAAAACCGACGGTGGCTCCGGCGCTTGGCGCGGTTACAGCGCTTGGTGTTGCTAAAAATCTAAAGACGGGTGAAATCGAAGTGGCAGAGATTGGTAAGCAGGTACCGGGGCAGATGTCTATTGATGATTTGTCAGGCGTTAATCCGGATGGATTTTCGGTAACGACCAAGATTGACGGCAGGATAGTAAACACAGACACGGGAGAGATTACCGGGAAAGCACCGGGAAATAGCGGAAAAGTAATAGATTTAAGAGATGTAAAACAGGCGTAGGAGGATAAAAATATGTTGGATGGATTAAAAGAAGCATTACAGTATATTAATGGATTAAAAGAGGATAGTATGGCGCCCAAAATTCTTGAAATCAGGGGAAAGACGTACTGTAATAAGGATATGAAGCGTTATTATGGCGAAGAGGCGGACTTTGCATCAGAGCTTTCCGTAAACACATTAACGGCTCTTGTAGATTATATCAAGGGTAAGCCGGAAGAGCTTCGGGAGACAATGATTCTTCACATTGTTAGCCCCATGCGGGTAGCTTTATATTCCGGTCTGATTTATGAGAGGAATCGGGAACAGCTGATGCGGGCATCTGCTATTGTAAATGAATTTAAGTTTGACAGTTATTATGACCAGGAGCGGTTCCTGATTGAGCTTCAGGCTAATTTTCTGGATACGCCTGATTTACATACCATCATGCAGGTGTCAGGGAATATCAAATCCGGCACGACAGCAAATTATTCGGATGATGGGACAACCCAGAAAACAACCATTAAATCCGGCGTTGAGTTTCAGGATGTTATTGTACCAAACCCGGTGAAGCTGAGACCTTATCGTACTTTTATGGAAATCGAGCAGCCAGAGAGTTCCTATGTATTCCGTGTTAAAGACAGTGAGCGAGGCCCGTCCTTTAAGTTAGTAGAAGCAGATGGCGGCTTGTGGAAAAATGCGGCCATGAAGAGGATTAAGGAATATCTGGAATATGAGCTTAGCGATCAGCTGGAAACACATCATATTACAGTTATCGCATAATCAGAATGTATCTCCGTATATGGTTTGAAAATTGTATCACAGAATGTAGCATGTAAAACTAAGCAGGAGTCCCTCTCCGGTGTGCCCGGAGGGGGAAGAAAGGAGAAAAGGACATGGGAAGTAATATCACTTTTCATGCGCTGGGGAGGCCTCAGGGAAAGGCAGGAGCAAGGAATTTTTACAGTCAAAAAATGGAAGAAGATGTATCTGATACACCTGATAATATAGTTTTAAAGGAATATTTAATTAAGGGACGTTACATAAATTGCAGCTAGGGAGGTGGTAGTAGTGGCCAGACCTAAGAAGAAAGGCCTATCTTACTTTCCGCTGGATGCAGATTTTTTTGAAGATAATAAGATAAAGATACTGAAAGCAAGATATAAGTCTGACGGTATCATTATATATGTATATTTACTATGTGAAATATATAAGCAGGGTTATTACATAAAAGTGGATGATGATTTTGAATATATCATATCCGATGATTTGGGAATTGACCAGAATAAGGTGAAGCAGGTCTTGAACTTCCTGCTAAAACGGTCACTGTTTAACGACAAACTTTTTAGTTCGGACAAGGTCTTGACCTCTGCCGGGATACAGAAACGGTTTCAGCTTGCTATCAAAGAAAGGGCAAGAAAGAATCCGGTTAAAGTAAATGGGTACTGGCTTTTGAGCAAAGAAGAGACGGAACCTTTTATTAAGTGTACTCTTTTTGAAATAAATACTGGAAAAACAGATAGTTATTCCGGGAATAACCGCAGTAATTCCAATGAAAAATCCCTAAATAAAAGTAAAGTAAATAATATATATAATACAGCGTTTCAGTCCCGGGAATTGGAGAATGCCTTTCAATTATATCTTGCTGTACGTAAACACAATTATGGAGATATATCTTCAGAACAGATACAGGCATTGAGGGAAGAGCTTATAGGGATTTCTTCTGACGGGGAAGAGCAATTGGCAATTGTGAGAAAAGCAACCTCAGGAGGATGGAAGACATTTTATCGGTTAAAAAGGGAGAAAGTAAAAATAGAGAGAGATACGGCGAAAAAGACAGGTTTTAATAATTTTCATGGGAGAGATTATGATATGAGTAAATTGGAAAAACAGTTGATTGAGTAGATTCCCAAATCAAACAAAGGAGTAATTAGAGATGGTAAATAATATATTTGGAGAACGTCTCCGGGAGATACGGAAACGCAGAGAATTTACACAGGAGGAGCTGGGAGGTAAATGCGGGGCGTGCGCCGGGGCAATCCGGGACTGGGAGAAAGGCCTCCGGCTCCCGAATACCTATTATCTCCGGGAAATATGTGTTGCGCTGAATGTAAGCGCTGATTATCTGCTGGGACTTAGAAAGAAAAGCAAGTCAAAGATGAGGGAAAAGTGAGTAAAGATATGAGAGCGATATTTAAATATCCCGGGAGCAAGTGGTCGATTGCAAAGTGGATTATAGATTTCTTCCCGGAGCATCACAGCTATTTAGAACCCTTTGCCGGAAGTCTGGCGGTACTTATGAATAAGCCGAGAAGCAAGATCGAGACGGTGAATGATTTAGACGGGAATGTTGTGAACCTGTTTGAATGGATTCGTAAGGACCCGGAACGGCTGGCGCATGAGATTTATTATACTCCATATGCGAGACAAGTCTATGAAGATGCATTTTCACGGGTACCGGAGGATAGCCTTGAAAGGGCAGTGAATTTTTACATACGGCTGAATATGGGACATGGCTTCCGGACAAACGGGGAAAAGGTAGGCTGGAAGAATGACGTGCAGGGACGGGAAAGGGCGTATGCTTCCCAGGATTGGTGTAATCTTCCGGAGAAGATTATGCAGGCAGCAGAAAGACTTCGGGGCGTACAGATTGAGTGCCGGCCGGCGGCAGAGCTGATACAAAGATTTAATTATCCCAATGTATTAGTATACGGGGATCCGCCCTATGTACTTAGCACCAGACACGGAAAGCAGTATCGTTTTGAAATGGATGATGAAGAACAAAACATTCTGTTAGATGTATTGCTGGCGCATAAAGGGCCGGTTGTACTGAGCGGATATGATAATCAGCTGTACAATGACCGTCTTAGGGGCTGGCACAAAGAGAAAACCGTTTGTTATTCTCAGGTATGCAGTAAGAAAAGAGAAGTGCTGTGGATGAATTTTGAGCCAGTGAAACAATTGGAATTGAAATGGATTTGGGAGGTGTAAGGGATGTATGGATATATAGCAGGAATCACAGATACAGAAGAAATAAACTTCTGTCCGTATTGCGGTGAAGAAATCGTAACGATGCATGCAGGCGGAACTGCAACCTGTGACGCATGTAAAAGAAGATTCGGAGTTGTAGAGTTAGAAGAGGAATGCGGTTAAGTTTTAGGAGGGATTTAGGAAATGTTAGAGTTAGTGCCAATAAGTCTAAAAGAGGCAAATGCGTTTGTCGAACGACACCATAGACATCACAAGCCAGTGACAGGCCATAAATTCAGTGTAGCAGCGTCAGTGAATGGAGAGATTGCTGGGGTTGCAATTGTTGGCAGGCCTGTTAGTAGATACCTTGACGATGGATGGACGTTAGAAGTCAATAGGCTGTGTACTGACGGAACTAAAAATGCTTGTAGCTTCCTTTATTCTGCCTGTTGGCGTTGCGCTAAGAATATGGGCTATAAAAAGCTGATTACATATATTCTTGACACTGAAAATGGAGCAAGCCTTAAGGCAAGTGGCTGGAAATGCATAGGGGAAGCTGGTGGCAAGCGTTGGACAGGTATCCGAAGACCAGAGGTAGATCTTTATCCGGCTCAGATGAAGTTGAGATTCGAGATTAGTTAAACGAGACTGGAATAGCTAATGTGTAGGTATTGGATATAGCTGATTTTTAGTGCTGTTGCTTTCCGGGTTTCCTGCATACCACCTGCCGTGTAGAAATGACTTCCAGCATTTCACCAAGTGCCTTAAGATTGGCAGACAGAAGCTCCATTTCTTCTTTCGTAAGATGTTCAGATAGCTGGCAGGCGATTGTCGAGAGGACGTAAAGATCAGAGCAGGCATTCATACAAAGACCTCATGCGGTTTTTGTATTATAGTATGCGGAAAAGAGACGTATGACAAATTATATAAAAGAAAAGATTGTGGAAAGGTAGGAAGAAATATGATTCATGCAATATGTGATTTCTGTGGGAAAGATACAGACAGAACAGCGACGCTGCTATCAATGACACCATTTCAAAATTTTGCAAGATACCGTACAGATTCGGAACCTTACGGAAGTAAGGGAAAAACAAGGAGTTTTGTTATCTGCCATGAGTGCTGTAAAAAGCACAATCTTCCAAACCCATATGATACCTATTCGGGAATTACAGCGCAGAATTTGGAATATGAGAAAACGATTGATACATATACGGATGCCGATTTGATAGCAGACGAGAAGTATTATGGCAAGCGGTTTGAATAGTCTGTGAGATTGTGGAGGGAAAGGGAAATATGGAGAGATTGACACATAAGGCAAAATATGAAGCCGGATATAGAGCAAATAAAAATGTTCATGATTGGGAGTGTATAGATAAGTTGGGGCAGTTAGAGGACTTAGAGGAACAAGGGAAACTGCTGAAACCGCCTTGTGCGGTGGGAGATACGGTGTATGTCAAAACGAAATATGACGGTATTGTAGAAGCAGAAGTTAGAGATTATACATACTTTATTTCTTGCGGATTCTGCATTGTGGTTACATCGAAATCATTTGGGAAGACTAATATACCGTTTTCCGAATTTGGAAAAACAGTTTTCCTCACCCAAGAAGCAACCGAAGCCGCATCAAAGGAAATGAGCGAATGACGGGGAAAGGATAGGGAAATGAAAGGGAATTTAAAAGACGGAAAAGACTTGCCTCCATGCGGAACTTGTAAACATAAAGGGAAAATGACTGTTGAAGCTCCATGTTATGGTTGCATTGATACTGTTGATTTAGCATTACATAAACCAAATTACGAAACAGAATTTGCGAATTATGAAGCTTTGGAGGATTGATGGAATGAGCATTAGCGAACAGGTAATGAAATTACAGATAAAAGAATTAAGGGATTACGAAAGAATATTTAAGGGTGATAGGATTGATGGGAATTTATCTCCTATTTTCGGAAATGCCGCCGACACCATAGAATCCATGTTCGCCAAACTGCAAGCGGCGAATATGGAGCGGTCAGCGGATTGCGGTGGGTGGATTCCTTGCAAGGAAAGGTTGCCGGAGGAATCTTTAAACAGCGTGATTGGTTGGGATGAATACCGTAAAAGATGCTGTTTTGTCCAGTATTTGGGCGGCAGATGGGTCTTGGGAAACGGCAATGAGCCGGTGCGTATTACAGCATGGCAACCTCTCCCGGAGCCATAAAGAGAAAACTTTGTGATGATTGAATGAAATTGGTGAGCGTATAGGTGGTGGAACAAGGATAAGCTGACTGAGAATAGGAAACAAGAATGGCAGCAGTCAGATAAAGATTACAGAAAAAGGAGAAAAAGATGAAAGCATCATTTGATAATTACGGTACCTGTAAATATTGTGGCAAGCGAATTATCTGGAGGAAGACGGCAGCAGGCAAGAACATGCCATGTGAGCCGGATCCAATCTGTTACAAGGTACCGGAAAGGGGAAAAGGCTCTAAAACAATTCTTACAAAGGACGGAGAGAACATAACAGCAGATAGAGTAGTCAGCAGCGTAGCAGACGGTATCGGCTACATACCGCACTTTATTACATGCAAAAGAAAATAATAAGAGAGGGGTGATACCAATGGAAGCAGAAGATAAAGAGTATGATGAATTCATAGAGCAGCTAGTAGAGAACTGGGACAATGAAGACTGGCCGCCGCGGATGACGGCGGAAGAATACATTGGTTCAAGAGGAGGAAACAGCGGAAAATGCGGATAATGACTATTGATGAATTTGCCAATCAGTGCGGTTATTTTTACAATGCAGAACTTGACCAGGAAGCGCCGTGCGTACCAAACAACGGTTATAACTGTCGGCATCCAGATCAGGAAGAAAGATATAAGGGCGTAGGCTGTTGTTTTCAACGGTCATGTCCGTTAGCAATCCCTGCAGACGAAGAAGATTGCAAGAAATATGGATATGAGTATGAAGAAAGCGAATTTGTATTGATTGAGGATGAAAAAACGGAGGCGGCAGCAGGTAGAAAGTGTGCGACGTCGCACCGGGAGGAATATCTTGACGAACCAGTATGAACAGAAGAAACATAAGAAGAAAGCCCGTTATGATGATATGGAGGAGCGTATTTCCGAATCTGCAGAAAAGGAATTCAGGCGGAAAGCATATCATATGCAGTCAGAGCATATCCGGGACATGCTGGCCGTAAAAAGGAATCTGATATTTTTACAGAATCATGCTGGCATGCTGGACAGTTGGGAATCCGAAACCATAAGAAGAATTACCGCAAGGATTAGAGGGGAGGTATGAGAAGCGATGGACAGGAATATATTATCTGATTACATAGATGCATGCGAGTTTATTAAGGAGACGGAGAAGAGAATAAAAAAGCTTGAACAGAAGAAACGAATTGTTCAAGATAAGGTAAAGGGAAGCAATCCAGATTGGCCGTATGAGAAAAGGTCCTTTAATCTTGGCGGGACAATTGAAACTGTAGAAGAGGCAGGGATGCTGCAGAGAGAAAAACGGATACTCGAAATCCAAAAGAGAGAGGCAGAGGAGTTGAAGTTTCAGGTGGAGGAGTGGCTTCATAAAGTTCCCTTTCGGATGAGGCGGATTATTCAATATCGATTCTTTAATCGGTTATCATGGGAGGAAACAGCGATATTGATGAAAGCCAAGTCGGAAAATAGTATAAAAAAGGAGTTCGAAAGATTTATGAGAAAAAAGTAAAATTTGTCACGAATGTCACACATGTCACGATTTAAAATGTTATAGTATACACTGAACAGAGAAGATAAAGCGAAAGCTTTCTCTGATTCATTCCTCATACACAATACGAAAAGGCATTCTGGGGTATCCCGGGGTGTCTTTTCTTGTTGAAAAATGCTAGAATATGGAATATTATGGAAGTAGATTATTGTGTATGGAGGGATTAAGAATGATACAGGTACTTACGCATTCAGGAGGAGAAAGTGATCTAAGCGGAAATGAGATAGTTGTTAATAGTTTTCATGACGCGAGTTCTTTAGATGAGTTTGAAATAAATATAATTGATTTGTCTAGTCAATATTTATGGTATTATGCGGGAAATGGAACAAGTTCAATTGATTCTATCGAAGATATAAAAAGTCTTTCAGTTATGATTAATAATAGTTCAAATTCGAAAATTATTATCATGTTGCCACAAAATATACCGTTTACATATCATAGATATAGTGGTCAATATCATAATATGCGTGAATTGAAAAATATGATTGGGGATATGAAAGAATATGTTTTATCTATATTGTACCAACATATGGAGCGACTTGATATTGTATATGAAAATACGATTACAGATATTAGTGCGAAACAGCTTAAAGCCTCGTTTTATTTTAATAATATTACGGAAAATATCAAAACAAAATCTGTTAAAAGTAATAAAGTTACCACAATAGGGTTAGAAGATGTAATAATATCTACCCTAAAATTAAGTAACTATGAGGAGATAATTGCGTTTTTGAAAGCAATTGGATGTATCCAAGATAAACAAGAGTCTCCTGAATGGGTGAAAGGGGTTATTATGTTTGATGATGAGAAGCAGATTGATATAATCAGGGAAAATCAAACAAAAATTCAAGAGGCAGAAAGCACCATAGAGAGCGCCCGGAAAAGAATTGAAAAAAATAATGAATATAAGTCAATTTTGTATACTAATGGCCCTGAATTAGTAAAAGTTGTATTGGAAATTTTAGAAAAAATATTAGGATGCGATTTTTCGGGATTTGAAGATACGAAGAATGAGGATTTCCTTACAATGGTTGAGGGATATACCTTTATTGGAGAGATTAAGGGCGTAAATCACAATGTGAATTCGGAAAATGTTGCGCAGCTAGAGAGGCACTATCAAAGGTATATGGACAGTGATCCAGAAGTGGATGAATCTAAGGTATACGCTTTATTAATTATAAATCATCAAAGAAAAAGACCACTCTCCGAAAGAGAGGTTGTTCACGAGCGGCAAATATCTTTGGCAAAAAAATATGGTAGTCTTATTATAGAGACATATGAGCTTTTAAAGCTTTTTGAAAAATATTTGGCAGGAGAGAGGACGAGAGAACAGTGTATAAATATTTTGACAAAAAATAAGGGCTTGTTGAGTTTGTAAAATAAGAAAATTAGAAAATCCTCAAATAATCCTTGACATATGGTGCACCATACGATATAATAGAATCAAGGAAAGGAGGAAAGGCCAATGAAGAAAAAACAAAAGAAAAAAATTAAGAGCTTCATAGAGTTACTAACAAAAGTCTTAATCGCTGTGGCGTCAGTGATAGCGGCTATTGCAAAACTCATAGAAGCTCTAGACTAAGGACAGGGAGAGAAATCTCCCGTCCTCAAAATATTATAACACATTGGCTTTAAAAATAAATGAAAAAAGTAACGGTATATGATATGTTTCTTATCTTTGCTATTATTCTAACAGTTGGGACAGAGAAGAACATTTATACATCGCTTATCTTACTATGTGCCGGGTTGTTGGAATTAGTAGATGTCATACCGAAGATTGTGAGGTTAGTAAAAGATGGCAGCGAGTAAACAGACATTACGCAATCAAAGGTACCAGGATAAAACTGGTTGGGTATCGAAGTCCTATAAGCTGAAGAAAGAACTTGTAGAGGAGTTTGCGGAGGCTTGCGAAAAGGCAAGGGTAAGTCAGGCAGGACAGTTAAGTAAGATGATGAGGGAATATATAGAGCATGTGAATGAAGAGCATCCGGATTAGTCCGGGTGCTTTTACTTATAGAATAACAAATATGAATTAAGAGATGCAAGCTTCATGAGCAAGCAAGTAATTAAAGGGTGTTAAGGTATTTCAAGAAGAACTGTTTCCTAAAAACACGTCTTAAATGCGTATAAAATATTGACAAATACGTATATTATACGTATAATAAAAAATGTAACTAAGCAACAGCTATTTTGGAGGTAGCCATAAATGAAGCGTAGGGATTTAGTTAAGCTTCTTGAAAAAAATGGATGGTATTTGAAACGGAATGGCGCCAGCCATGATTTATATACAGACGGCATAAGGATAGAGCCAATTCCGAGGCATTCAGAAATAAATGAGAGGCTGGCGCAGGCAATTATCAGAAAGCTGGGGCTTTAGCCTCAGTATTCTGGTATTCCCCTTATGGATGTTGTGGGTGATACACGGGGTTAGGAGGATTTTTAGATGAATGGGAAAGGAGCATATCCGATTATTTTAAAACGGACTGCCGATGGATACTATGTGGAGATTCCTGATTTTGATATTGGAACACAGGGGACTTCTGTTGTAAATGCTATGGAGATGGCAAGAGATGCTATTGGATTAATGGCAATTGATATGGAGGATGATGGAAAGAGAATTCCAGAGCCTTATACCAATGAAATCGTAAAGGAAGAGGATGACATTTTAACATTAGTAGACGTTGATTTTACCGAATATCGAAGAAAAGTAGATAATCGAGCGGTCAAGAAAAATTGTACACTTCCGTATTGGCTGAGTGTAGAGGCTGATAAAAAGGGATTGAATTATTCCAGGGTTTTACAGGAAGCCATTATGAATATTCTTGGAATCAACAGAAATACAGCAAACTAAATCTCTATGCAGATAGGCGCCTCATTACAGGGGGCGTCTTTTCTAATACAATAATGGTTAAAAAGCCCAGCGCTTTTTAATAGATAGACCTCTTGAAATAATACCCACGTATTACAGAAAGAGGGTTGATAATATGAACAGTTTTATATCATGGATTGGCGGCAAGAAGCTGCTGAAAAAGAAAATTATTGAACAGTTCCCGGAAGCTTTTGACCGGTATATTGAGGTGTTTGGCGGCGCGGGATGGATTCTGTTCGATAAAGAAAGGCATGCGCTGATGGAGGTTTTCAACGATGTTAATAAGGATTTAATCAATTTATATCGTTGTGTTAAGTATCATCCTGAAGCGCTGCAGAAAGAACTTGAATGGGCATTTGTATCAAGGGAGCAATTTTTTGATTACATTTCTCAAGCAGCCGTCAGGGGGATGACGGACATTCAAAGGGCGGCAAGGTTCTTTTGTGTTATTAAATTGAGCTTTGGTTCTGACCTGAGGTCGTTTGGTGTGAGACCGAGGGATATGCAGAGAACGATTGATTATCTGCAGGAGGTATCAAAACGATTAAATAAGGTTGTGATAGAGTGTGTCGATTTCGGTCGTCTGATAAAGACGTATGACCGTGAATCGGCATTATTTTATTGTGATCCGCCTTATTATGAAGCAGAGAAATATTATCCTGACAGATTTCAGCCGGAGGACCATATTCGGTTAAGGGAGAGTCTTTCTCAGATAAAAGGAAAATTTATTTTATCATATAATGACTGTCCTGAAATCAGGGAACTATATGCGGGCTATAATATTACCGCGGTAGAACGTCAGGATAACCTTGTAACGAAAACTAACCCACGTCGTTACAAGGAAGTAATTATAAAGAACTATTAAATGATTTTCGTGGGTATTATTTCAGATGATAGAAACAGAGGTGAGGTGATTGCCGAAACAGAGAAGTCCAGATTCCTATAAGGCGGAAGAAATGTATAAACAAGGTATGAAGTTAGTTGAGATTGCAAGTCAACTAAACGTATCCGAAAGTACAGTTAGGAGCTGGAAGAATCGATATAATTTTGATGGCGAATCTACTGCAACGTTGCGAAAGCATAATCGCAACGTTGCGAAAAAAAAGAAGAAGCGTGGAGCACAGCCCGGTAATAAGAATGCATCCGGGCACGGAGCTCCAAAAGGGAATAAAAATGCTGAAAAATACGGTTTCTTTTCGAAGTATCTTCCGAAAGAGACCTTTTCTATTATTCAGGAGATGCCGACAGACCCGCTGGATATCCTCTGGCATGAGATACAGATTTCCTATGCTGCCATTATCCGGGCACAACAGATTATGTATGTGAAAAACCGGAAAGATAAGACTATTGAAAAGGTTGAGGAAAAAAACGGTAATGTTATCGGTGAAAAATGGGAAGTGCAGCAGGCATGGGACAAGCATGCGAATTTTCTAAAAGCGCAGGCGAGAGCAATGGCAGAGCTGAGAGGTAGTATTAGGCAATATGATGAATTGCTAAATAAACGCTGGGATCTTGCTACTGAGGAGCAGAAAGCAAGAATAGAGCAGATGAAAGCAAATACTGAGAGAATCAGGCAGGATTCCGGAACGGACGATGACGAGGGGGTTGAGATTATTAATGATGCGCCGAAAGAGACAAGTGAGAATATCGGAAATTGTCATTCCGAAGTATCAGGCAATATTTAATAACCGCACATATAAGCATATAATACTTACTTCCGGGCGTGCCGGGACAAAATCGAGCTATGCCGCTATCCGGGCAAATTATCAGATTGTTTCTGATTCTCATGGTTCGGTTGTAGTTCTCAGGAAGCATCATAATAAACTGCGAAAGACGGTTTATAAAGAGATGCTTCGAGGAATTAACCGGCTGAAAATACCGAAGAATAAATTTTGTATTACAAAATCGCCGATGGAGATTCGTTATAAAAAGAATGGCTCCACAATTTATTTTTCAGGTTCAGATGGTATTGATGATACAAAAGGTATCATTGACGAGGATAAGCCGATTAAGCTTGTTATTATAGATGAGCTTACCGAATTCTTCGAAGACGGTGAGGGCGAGGATGAGCTGTCTAATATTGAGGCTACTTTTGTCCGAGGAAACAGCGGTAATTTTCAGATGATTTATTTATATAATCCACCAAAGAATCCGAATGCACCGATAAATCAATGGTGTAAGAAGATGGAGGAAAGAAGCGACTGTATACATATTCATACAGATTACAGAGATGTTCCTGAAAAGTGGCTTGGCCACGATCTTATAGAATCAGCGGAGGAAATGAAGAAGTCAGACCCGAAGTTGTATCGCTGGATATGGCTGGGTCAGTCTATTGGTGTGGATGATTTGATTTACTACATGTTTAATCCGGAGATGCATGTTTATGCGCCGGAGGCGTATAGTAAAGAATCTAAGGAAGCGATAGGCGAAATAGGAATCGGAGTGGACTATGGGCAGCAGAATCCAACTGTTTTTGAGGCTTTTGGAATTGATTATGAGAAACAGAAGCTCCGTGGTTTGAAAGAATATTATCATTCTGGAAGAGAATCAGGAAAACAGAAATCCCCGTCAGAATATTCCAAAGAGCTTAAAAAGTTATGTGATGAGATAGAAAAAGAATATAAACGGGTGGTTAGCTATATTTTTATAGACCCGTCGGCAGCAGGATTAATTGAAGAGGTCAGGAGGCAGCTTCCCCATATTGATATTATTCCGGCGAGAAATGATGTAAAACTTGGAATCAGCCGTGTACAGAAATTTTTGTCTTTCAACAGGATAATAGTCAGTATAGAACAGAAATGGCTGATTCGTGAAATGGGAGTATACCAGTATGACCCCCAAAGTATTGAACGCGGAAAAGAAGAGCCGCTTAAGGTGACAGACCATTGTGAAGATGCTTTCCGCTATTTGCTCGTTGGAATGTGGCGACAAGTTGTCTATATGCTGCCGGTATCGGAAAGAGGTGATGAAGATTGATACAATTCGAAAATATTCAGAAAGCAATGGGGGTTGAAATTGCGGTTTCACGGCTCATGTCAAACGCTATTTACAGGTGGAACAATATGTATACAAACCGTGCTTCGTGGTTGAAAGACGGGGTGCGCAGTCTGAATCTTCCAGCGGCGATATGTACGGAAATGGCGCGGCTTGTGACGATAGAATCAAAAATCAGTATTTCAGGAAGTCCCCACGCGGATTTAATAGCGAAATATATGAAACCATTTTTTGAAAAACTTCCGGCTTATGTTGAGTATGCCTGCAGTACAGGCGGAATCATGTTTAAGCCGTATGTGTCAGATGGCAGGGTATTTATAGATGTGGCAAAGGCCGGATATTTTTATCCCGTAGAGTTTGACAGTGCAGGAGCGATAACCGGCGTTATTTTTCCGGAGTTTAAGAGAAAGGGAAAAAAATTATATACAAGGCTTGAGTACCAGCAGCTTTCGAACGGTAAATATTTTGTTGTCAATAAAGCATTTGTAAGCAGGAAAGCGCAGATAAGAAATGATGATATTGTTAATATCGGTCAGGAAATCAGTCTGGAAGATGTGCCGGAGTGGTCGGACATTGAGCCGTATGTAGAATTTGACCATGCAGACCGGACATTATTCTCTTATTTTAATATTCCGATAGCGAATAATACGGATCCGGATTCCCCGCTTGGTGTATCTGTATATGCAAGGGCAGAAAATCAGATTGAAGACGCTGATACACAGTATGGAGCGACTATGTGGGAGTTTCATTCTAAAGAAACAGCAGTTCAGGCCGCGAGGGAATTCTTTAAGAAAGACAGGAAAGGAAACGTAGTTCTTCCAAAAGGAAAAGAGAGGTTATATCATGATATGGGAGCAAATATTTCCGATATCGGCGGTAAGCCTTTTTTTAATGTGTATTCTCCGGAGATTCGGGACGCCAGCTTTTTTAATGGTTATAACAGGATTATTCAGAAAGTTGAGTTTAACAGCGGCCTTGCTTATGGGACGTTGTCCGACCCTCAGACCGTGGACAAAACCGCAGAGGAAATTAAAGCGAGCAAGCAGCGTTCTTATGCTACCGTGAAATCAATTCAGAATAGTCTGGAAAATGCAATTCGTATTTTGGTAGATGCGATTGATGCATGGATGGCAATTGAGGGCCTTTCCCAGGCCGGCACAGTGAACGTATCTGTTTCATGGGATGATTCTCTTGTAACTGATAAAAAGACTGAACGGGAGCAGGATATGCAGGATGTGGCTATCGGTGCAATGGATATAGCCGAATATCGTGCAAAATGGTATGGCGAGACACTTGAGCAGGCAAGGCGTAATCTTCCGGTCCAGAGTACAGTAATGGAGTGATTGCATGGAAAAGCCGGACATTGATAGTATTTCTTTGAGAATGGAAAATATCTGGAGGACGGCAGGACTGCGGGTTATGCAGGATGTTGTCCGAAGAATTAAGAAAAACAGAAAGATTACGTCCACGGCAGACTATCAGATAAACCGCTTATTGGAGCTGGGACAAACTACAGAAGAGGTAGAGAGAACATTAAAAGAAGCGCTTAACGCTTCCTATCCGGAAATGTTCAGACTGTATGATGAAATAGCCAATTGGCAGTATGTCCGTAATAAAGATGTTTATGAACAGGTGAATGGGAGTTTTATTCCCCCGGAAGAGAATGAATGGCTGAAAAGGATGTCAGAGGCAGTGAAACGGCAGACAAAGGATGAGCTTGTGAATCTGGCTCAGTCTTATGGTTTTTCTGTTATGATTGGCAATAGGCGGGCGTTCACCCCTTTTTCTATGTATTATCACCAGTATGTAGACGCTGCTATTATGGATGTTATTAGCGGTGCTTTTGATTATAATACGGTTATAAGGCGTGTAGTGAAGCAGATGACGGACAGCGGGCTTCGGACAGTAGATTATGCGACAGGGAAGAGTAACCGGGTGGATGTGGCGGTTAGGCGGGCGGTTATGGCGGGCGTTTCCCAGATAACTGAGAAAATCAATGAGCAGACAGCAAAGGAGCTGGGAACGGATTATTTTGAGGTAGATTGGCATGCCAATGCCCGTCCGTCACACAGGGAATGGCAGGGGAAAGTATACAGTAAAGAAGAGCTGGAAACTGTCTGCGGACTTCACACGGTTACAGGATTACACGGTGCAAACTGCGGGCATGACTATTATGCATTTGTGCCCGGAGCGTCTAAGAGGATGTATCCAGATGAATGGCTGGAGGAGCAGAATCGCAAGGAAGCTATAACAAAAGAATGGCAGGGAAAGGAATATGACGCCTATGAACGTACACAGAAACAGCGGCAGATGGAAACTGCCATGCGCGCACAGCGTGAAAAGGTGCAGCTTCTGAAAGATTCAAAGGTAAGCGAAGATGAGGTCATGCTGGCAAGGTGTAAATATCAGGCACAGTTGAATGAATATTCACGGTATTGTAAGAAGATGAAACTTCCGGAGCAGAGAGAGCGGATCTATTATGATATGAGGGGAAGAGTGGCACCGGGTAAAAAATCAATGAGCCGTTTCCCGAAAGAGATGATAAAAAGTGCAGCAAAAGATACGAAACAATATGAGAAATATAAAAATATTGTTGGAAATGAAGTTGGTACGCTTGCGGATTTTGGGAGAATAAAATATAATGATCCTGAGAGATTTGCTACTCTGAAGAAAAAAGTTGAAACTTATTCAGATATCAATAAAAAGGATTGGTCTAAGGAATTTAAGCAGAACGTCAAGAAAGCATACGATAGATTTGCTAAGGAAAATATATATTTATCTACACATGCATTGAGCCGATTACCACGTCTGAATAAGAAAGGATATACGGAGGTGTCAGAAGAATATGTGATGAATATTCTTAAAGGAAAGCCGAATTATATGGAAGATGAAAAGAAAATAGTATATTTTGACAGAAAATTGCAGCTTTCCATAATCCGAAATAAGGAAACAAAAGATGTTATATCAATTGTAAGACGTAAAAATCCTAAGGAGGGATGGAAAAGTGTTCGATAAAATAATGGGTTATATCAAGGAGTTTATAGATAATACACCAGATGATATATATGAGTTTTCTGTGATTTTGGAAGATGCTTTGGTTGACGATTATGATGAAATGTACAAAGAACAGCCAAGAGCTACTGAAATATTAGCAGATGAAATTCCGGATATCTGTGCATCGGCAGAGCCGGGTATGAAGCCAGATGAAATTAAGGTGTTTAAGAGGAAACTGAGAATAGAATATGACAAAGCATTAAAAGCGGTTGTTTAGATGCCACCCATTCTTTACAGAGTGAGTGGCATTTTTATACCCATTTTTAAGGAGGTGAGCCTGTCTCGGAGCTGTCCGTTAAACAGCGCACAAAAGCATTGCTGTCGCGCAGTGTTATTTTTTCGCCCAAAAAGGTTACGGCGTTTAAACTGTCCCGACTGTGCCCGGCATGGCATTTAAACTGTACAGCCCCCGGAAGACACCGGATATAAAAACGCAGGCGGAAAGGAGATAATATATGGAATTAAGAGAAGCTTTAGGAGAAGAGTTGTTTTCACAGGTGGATGCGAAACTGTCCGAGATTAACAAGGCAGACGACAGGAAAGAGAACCCGGTCCGGTACGTAGATTTGTCGGAGGGCGGTTATGTGGGGAAAGAAAAGTACGCTCACATACAGACGGAATCGGCAGGATATAAGAAGCAGCTGGAGGATGCGAACGGTATTATCAAATCATATAAAGATATGGATATTGATGGGATTAAACAGTCTGCAAAGGATTGGGAGACAAAATATACCGATGAGACGCAGAAGCTTCAGAACCAGCTCACAGAGCAGGAAAGAACATTTGCCGCGGAGAGGTATCTTGACGGGCAGAAGATTAAATCCCCACTGTCAAGAAAAACAATCCTCAACGAGTTTTTGGCGCAGAACATGGAATTTAAGGACGGGAAGTTTATCGGCGCGGATGCGTATATGAAAGGCGTCCGTGAGCAGTACCCGGATGAGTTCCAGGCAGAAGAAAACGAGGGGACTGAAAAGAAGATTTTTGTCCGGGGAACGAGTAACACATATAAGCCTACGACCAAATCGGAAGAGGAAGCTTATCTTAAGAAGAAGTATGGCAACAACAAATATTCAAAATAATAAAGGAGAGATAAAACTATGGAATATGGTGGATACAATGTAAATGAAAAATACAGCCCGATTATTGCGCCGAATTTTTATTTTGACGCGGTATTTCAGCCGGGATTGACTTACAGTGACCAGTTTCAGGGAGACGCCACGGGCGCGGGTTCCGTTAAGGTGTTCCGGCTGGCGGCAAAGTCGGCAAAGGACCCGAAACCGCCGGCATCTGATTTTGACCACAGTAAGGCAAATAATGAATTGATTCCGATTCAGTTAAACAACCTGCAGCAGGAATCTACGAAGATTTATAATGTACAGGCAGAAGCGGTTCCTTATGATGCGGCGGATGCGCATTTGTCCCAGTCTACGCTGGTATGCCGGGAGGGCTGGCAGTTATCCGGCCTTGCGTGCCTTGTCCATGAGGGTACTGCGATGGAGGATACCGCGGCGATTACGAAAAGCAATATCGTTAATAAGATTATTGCGGGAAGAAAGGCTATCCGGAAGCAGAAAGCATCTGCCAATGTCGTTATGGCGTCTGTGGAGACGTACAGTACCATGCTGGAATCCGCAGGAGATAAGTTTACTCCAGTAAAGAACGATGAAATTATTCGTACCGGCCAGATGGGGTACTATCTGGGGATGCTCTGGGTAGAGTGCAACATGCTTGATATGTCTACGGCAGCAAAGTATTACGATTATACCGGAGAGCTGCAGACAGAAGATTTGTCTCAGGTAGAGTATATTATGTATGACTGGAGAGGTCTTCATATCGTGGATCTTCTGGATATGGCAAGGCTTAAGGATTCCGAAAATTTCAACGGGACGCTGGCACAGGTGGAAATCTGCTCAGGATACCGTCTCGGCGATGCGAATTATGCGGTTGTAAAGAAAAGCGCAGCGTAAAAACAGGCGGTGACGGTTTATGGTAGAATATACAGACTATGCGTATTATAGAGAGAATGCTCACGGAAATCTGATTCCGGAGGATGATTTTTCAAAGGCAGCATTGAAAGCGAGTGTGTTTGTGAAACATCTTACTCATGGACGCGTGTCGGACACTTTTGAGCTTGACTATCCGCAGTTCGTGGATGAAATCAAGCTGGCCGTATGTGCAGCGGCGGAGGTGTTTTATGAGACAGATAAGCGCCTCCGTGAACATGGCGGCCGGGAAGTTCAGACTGAGAATAATGACGGTTATTCTGTGACCTATGCAAATGTGTCGGAATCGGGCGGGCTGCCCGGGGAGCAGCAGGCACTGAGTGCAGTCCGGCCTTATCTGTCCGATACGGGTTTGCTGTATTGCGGGGTAATGTAAGAATGATAACAAATGCAGATCTTACAATATTCAATAAGCGCCGCACGGATAAGACTACGGGGCGCCCTGTTTATGCCCGTACCCAGATTAAAGGCGTGAGTTTTTATACCGAGCAGAAAGTAAGGATAACGGAAGAAGCAGGGGTTATATCTAAAGATATGTATAAGGTGCGGATTCCGGAAAACGCAGATACAGATGGAAAAAAGTATATCGATGCTGAAAAGTATGAAGCTATGACAGATGAAGAGGCAGCAGAATATTGGACTATCAATAATGATGATTTGTTCGGAAAAGGACTGCTTTCGGATTTTGAGAAAGAGGCGGACTTTCTGAAGCGGCAGTATACCGGAAAGGTATTATCGTTTTCAGATAACCGCAGAGGCGGACTTCCGCATTGGAGGATCGGAGGCGTATAGCATGGGAAAAGTAAGAATTAAAATGAATCCGACACAAAAAATACTGCTTAAGAGGTCTCTGAATAAGAACGGAGGAGCGCAGAAGTTTTTTACCAGTGAAATGCAGAGAGTGATGAATCCTTATGTGCCGGTTCTCGGAGGCGACTTGAGAAAGTCCGTGATTAGGGGTAATTGTATTGAGTACAATACCCCTTATGCCAGACGGCAGTTTTATGAGAATCAGGGAAATGGATTGGATGGCATGAACAACGGCGGCAGGGCGGGAGCCCAGTGGTCGCAGAGGGCATGGGCCGACAATGGAGACGCGGTTGTGGAATCCGTGGCGGATTATGTAGGAGGAAAAGTTAAGTGAGCGTGATTGAGAGTGTACGGGCATTCATTAATGAATGCCCGTATTTGGATGAGTTTAATGCTGTTGTTGGTGTGGAATATCTTCCAGAGGATGAGAAATCCTACATCATCGGCGCATCAATTACCGATAATCCCATTGTAAAAAGCTATGTGAACGGAGATAAAGTCAAACGTTTCAATTTTGTATTTGCAAGCAGGGAATATTTTGGTAAGGATAACGTGGAAAATATGGATGTTGCCGGTTTTTATGAACATTTTTCGGAATGGCTTGAGGAATGCAATATAAACGGGACTTTACCGGAATTATTGGATGGGAAAGAGGCAAGGCGTATTGAAGCGCTGACAAACGTCTATGTGTTTAATCAGACAGAAACAAAGGCACAGTACCAGATACAGTGCCGGTTAACTTATTATCAGAAAAGAGCAGGAGGAATTTAAAATGAGTGGAATTACAGGAAGACATATGATAGGCGAGTATTTGAATATAACGCCGAAAGATGAAAACGCTACGTGGGGTGTAATGGGAACCGGCTTTACTGAGGCAAACGAAGAGATGAATGCACAGACCGATTCCAAGAAATATATTAACAATGCATCGGCAACGGGCTCCGTAAAAAGCTATGAATGGTCAAAATCAGTTACTGCGGATTTGATTGAGGATGAGGATGTCATTGCGTATATGGCGGATATCGGACGGACGATGAAAACTGGAGGGGACTGTGAGACAGAACATGTCACGGTACATTTGAATAAGCCGGTAAGCGGTAAAGACAATATATTCTATGCCAGAAAAATCGGTGTGTCTGTTGCGATCTCTTCTTTCTCGGATAATGACGGGGAAATGCAGATGGAGGGAGAACTGTTAGGCCGCGGGGATATTGTAGAGGGCGAGTTTAATACGATGACCAGAACGTTTACGGAAAAGACGGTAATTAGCGCGAATCCGGGAGAATAAAGAATCAGAAATAAGAACAGAGAATAAGGAGAACAGATATGTTTGTATGGGAAGATAAGAAATATCCGTTTCACATTATGGATGCGGATACGATGCAGATTTTTGATAAAGCGGAAAAAGAATTGTGGGCTTCGCTGAGTGATTATGAAAGTACAAATGCAAAGGACGGGAAGATTAATGCGGAGGGCGTAAAGGCAGAGTGCCGGATAATAGATACGTTCTTCCGTAATATATTCGGTGAAAGCTGTCCGGGGGAAATATTCGGCTCAAGGTTCAATCTGGCGGAACGGACGAAAGCGGTAAGAAAGCTATACAACCTGAGGGACAGCCAGTTAAAGGAGCATAATTCCAGAGTAGAGGGATTAAGCCGCCTTGTGTTTCCGGGTGATGAAAAATGATGCTTCAAAAGCCTCCGATGTCTGTAGATGTTGGGGGCTTGAATTATGATATTGATTCGGATTTCCGTACCATGATAGAGGTAGAGAATTTAATCATGGGGAAAACCGTTACGGAAGAGCAGAAAGCGTTTGCAGATGAGATTACGCGGTTCAATTCGGAAATTTCTTTTGAGGATGCGTGTATTAATGCGAAGTATTATGAGGCATTGAAACTTTTCTACAAAGAAAATATTCCAGATAATCTTGAAAAGGCAATTGATAGTTTAGTCTGGTTTTACGGATGCGGGAAACGGGAGCAGGCAGCAGGACGCGGGAAAAAGCAGCTCTATTCCTATCGATATGATTTTGACTATATTAATGCGGGCTTCCTGCAGGATTACAAGATAGATTTATTTGAGATAGAGTTTTTGCACTGGTGGAAATTTGTAAGCCTTTTTTCCGCATTGCGGGATGACTGTAAAATCCGTGAGATTATGGGATACCGTGGGGCGGATACAAAGGGCATGGATAAGGAGCAGAAGCGTTTTATAAGAGAAAAGCAGAAATTGTATGCTCTTCCGATGGATGAGCTGTCAAAGGAAGAAAAGGAATTAAAGGATAAGCTCCGGGATGCATTGTTAAACGGAGGAGATGTGAGTGGGATTTTGAAGAGTGAAAAGGTGTTGAATTTTTAATTCCATAGGTAGGATGGAAAAAATTTGAAAAACCTCTTGACGCAAACATGCATGATAAAATGCATGCAAAGAAAAGAGGTGAGAAAAGTGGCAGAAAAAACTATCGCTATTAGGGTTAATGAAGAAACATTTAAGAAAGTGAAGCTTAGGTTAGCTGAAAATGGGATGACATTAAAAGACTATATAATCAAGCTGATAGAACAAGATTTGCAAGAAGTGAACCATAGTCAAGTAAGTAGACACAATTATTAGAAAAAACTTTCTGAAAAGAG
>CAMNRH010000019.1 GCA_946552115.1 uncultured Lachnospiraceae bacterium | reverse complement strand
TATTAAATTTTCAAGGTTCTATTTCGTGGGCTTTTGACCCCAGCATCATTACATATACATATTATATTCTGCTGCGGCTTCGCGATTTGGCTCTCCGGCAAAGCCGCATATCTGCTATGAGTGTATTACCGTTCCGGTTTCGCCTGCGATTCCTGCCGCGGCTTTGTCAAGAAGTGTAATAAGTGCGTGTCTTCCTTCTCCGGATTCTGCAAAACGGATTGCTGCCTCTACTTTCGGAAGCATGGAGCCTTTTGCAAACTGCTCCTCCTCGATGTAACCTTTTGCCTGCTCTACTGTAAGGTCTGAAAGCCACTCCTGATTCTCCTTGCCCCAGTTAATGGCTACCTTTTCCACAGCAGTCAGAATAATCAGATGATCCGCGCCAAGCTGCGAAGCCAAAAGACTGCTTGCATTATCTTTATCAATAACCGCATTCACGCCTACCAGTCTTCCCTCCTCATCGCTGACTACCGGAATTCCGCCGCCGCCGCATGTAATTACGATATGTCCGGCGCCTACCAGCGTCTTAATCGTCTCAAGCTCGCGGATTCTCTTGGGCATCGGAGACGCTACGACGATACGGTATCCTCTTCCCGCATCCTCCATACAGCGGATGCCGCTCTTCTCATGTTCTTCCGCTTCTTCCTTTGTCAGGAATCTTCCAATCGGCTTTGTCGGATTCTCAAACGCCGGGTCGTCTTTATCCACCTCTACCTGCGACAGGATCGTAGATACTTTCCCGTCAATATTACGGCTTAAAAGCTCATATTTAATTGCATTCTGCAAATCAATCCCGATATAGCCCTGACTCATTGCCACGCTCGTCGGAAGCGGCACCTGCTTGTAATTCTGCTCCATTACAATCAGATTATCCATGGCATTCTGAATCATCCCTACCTGCGGCCCATTTCCGTGTGTAACGATAATATCCATTCCCTGCTCCGCAAGGTCTACGATTACTTTCGCCGTATTGGCAACCGCTTCTTTCTGCTCTTCTATGTCCTTGCCGAGGGCGTTTCCGCCCAGGGCAATGACAATCTTTTTCTTTTCCATAAATATTCTCCTATTCTGACCTAAGCTTCGAATCCAAGCTTCTCAGCATAAGCCTTTACGGCCTTCTCAAAGCACTCGATCGGCGGATGAACGGTACCTGCACCGATCTGTCCTCTTCCGGCTACTTTATTTGCGATACCGGTATTGATAACCGGAGTAATTCCTTTTTCTACAACAAGCCTTGCATCAATACCGAGGCAGATTCCCTGGAAGTTCCAGGTCGGAACCGTAAAGTTCGGATTTCTGTCAATACAGATCTCTGTCATCTCATTGCTGGTGCGAAGCGCGTCCTCATAGCCGCCTGCGCCTACGAACCTGGTAACGGCCGGAGCCGCAATCATAGCCATACCGCCCACGCCGAAGGTCTCTGTAATTGCGCTGTCACCCATATCCGGGCAGGCATCCTCAGCGTCATAGCCTGTGAAGTAAAGTCCCTGCGGTGTATTCACCGGACCTGTGAACCACTCGTCGCCCATACCTGCGATACGGATACCGAACTCATAGCCGTTGCGGCACATAGCCGTAACGATTGTTCCGTCTGTTCCCTTTCTTGCATCATCCATCACTGCCTTGCCTGTTGCCATCATAATATTTAAGAAGAACTGATCCGTATCGGCTAAGAACTTAATCACGTCGTAGCGGTCCTTTTCATCCATATCCATTGCTGTGATAATCGGAGCAACCTCTTTTAAAAATGCAAGAGATGCAGCGATATTTCTCTGATGGAATTCATCTCCCATAGCAACGGCTTTCGCAATAAGCGGATTAATTGCAAGACCGTTGTCCATAGAGCGGAGCGCTTTTCCAAGCGTTGGTCCCAGCACGTCTCTCATCCAGCGTAAGCGGTTTACAACCTCTTCATCATATGCACCGAAACGAAGCACCTTTCCGATCCCTTCATTCATGGTACAATATGCCTTATTAGCGCCTGTCTCGTTCTCTACTACAAATACAGCCATATTCGGAGATGTAATACCGCCCATCGGTCCTACCGCATTGCAGTGATGACATGGGATGAACTTAATCTCTCCGCCCTCCAGCATCTTTCTTGCTTCTTCCTCTGTATCTGCCCACTCCTCAAACATCACGGCACCTACACAGGAACCCTGCATCGGGTCAGGCATATTTTCGTAAGCTACCGGAGGACCTGCGTGAAGAATCACCTTGCCGCTGTTCTCCGCGAACTCCGGAATCACTTCCTTTGCGCGTACATTGTCCTTAAGTACCGGCTGGCTTGCAACCACTTTCTCGATAACCGCGCGGTTCATATCATCTATGCCCTCATAATTTCTCAGGTAGTTAAGAATCTTGATTAACTCCACATTTCCTCCTGCCGGCGGCTGCCAGTCATACTGTACCACCTCGCAGCCAAACTGCTCTACAACCTCTGCGAAGCTCTTAAGTCCGATGTTAATAATATTCGGCTTCTCGGAAAGCAATGCGCGAAGCTTGTCGGACGGAGCGTTTTTCTCTACCTCGACAACCTCTTTTGTACGAATCTCCTTTACCGGCTCCTCAAAATCTCTTCCGATTGCACGGATTGCCGTACGGCATGCAAGCTTGTTGTTCTCACATACAATCACTCCGGCTCCTTTTAATTTGTTCACTGCCTCGTCATAGCCCTGGAAATCGCTTCTTGTACCGCATACGGTAGCGATAAAGAATACCTTTCTTCCCTGTGCCTCTGCTTTTTCTTTCAGAGCAACGATAGACGGAAGAAGCGCTCCCGCCATGTCTGCGTGGGAACCATAGCCAAGCATAATATCAAGAAGCACTGCTCCTGTAGTCGGGTCGTCTACTGCCTCCTGCATACATTCAATACGCTTTGCAGGATCGATCATCGGATGGGGTTTGCCCTGGGTATAAGCGTCGTCGCCAAGGTCAACTACAACATTGCCGTCTAACTGCAGCATGTAGCCCTCGATATCCTCCGGCGGCACCTTACAGTTCATAGCATCCTTAATCAGCATAGCCGCTTCATTTGCAAGGGTTCCGCCTGAATAGTAAGCCTTGATGGTCTTGCCGTCCTCCGCCTTGTAGAACTCGGACTCATCTATATCAATCGTAGCTTCTGCTACCTCCGTGCCCCTTACAAGGCTTACCGCCTTACGCGCCGCCTCATCCAGCGTATAGCAGTGATAGAAGTTTTCCTCATGGTATTCCGGCTTCTCGCCGACAAATAAGGTGACAACCGGTTTGCTGAAATTAGAAAGTCTTGCAGAAATCCTGTCGCGCACTTCCTTAGCCGGCGGCTTAGAAACAATCACAAGCACCTTAACAGCGTCATCGTCCTCCATAGCGTCAATCATATCCATCATCGTGATTCCGCCGATTTTAGCGTTCAAATCACGTCCGCCGATACCGATAGCATTGGTAACGCCCTCGCCCAACCGGTCAATAATGGTCGTAAGCTCCTGAATCCCTGTTCCCGACGCACCGATAATACCGATAGAGCCTTTTGTCACCTTGTTCGTAAATGCAATCGGGACACTCTGGATAATGCCTGTACCGCAGTCAGGACCCATCACTGCCAGTCCCTTTGCGTGAGCCTTTTCTTTTAATGCTTTCTCATCCTCAACGGTTACGTTGTCGGAGAACATAAATACATTCAGTCCCTCGTCAAGGGCACGGTCCGCCTCAAGGGCCGCGTATGCTCCCGGAATAGAAATCACCGCAAGGTTTGCCTCCGGAGCTTTCTTAAGCGCCTTATCCCATGATTTTACACTCTCGGCGCCTTTCTTTCCTTCTGCAGCCGTAGACTGCTTCTTTAAAAACTCCTCTACTTTTTCAAGAACTACGTCAAGTACGCCGTCCTCTTCAATATCCGCTACAACTACCATATCATTTGCAGTAGCCGCCATCAGCTCTTCCGTATCAAGACCGCTTGTCTTAAAGATATCCTTATTTGCAGGAGTCGCCATCATAACCTGAATCTTATTCACTCCTTCTACTGAAGAAATCTCATTCGTCAAAAGCATAAGTACTACTGAATCCTGATAACTTCCCTTTTTAACAACTGTTTTTAACATGTTTTTTTCCTTTCTAATTTGCAAATTTTTTAATCTGCGAATCTGTTTTTATGGTCGTATCTGTTAAAATGAACTGCATCGCCCTTAAGATACTCAACAAGCTCGTCTACAACCTCAATACCGCCTGACGCATAAGCCTTGTCTCTTCTCATAACGGCTCTTTCGCCCGGATAATATACCTTACCGTATCCCGGCGCCGCTTTCATCTCGCCGAGTTCATCGCATGTCTGAGACATATTTTTCCTGAACTGCTCGGCGCCACAGAATCTCTCCGGATCCATAACGATAATCATCTGTCCGAGTTCACGTCCCTTTGAGCAGTCATGATACATAGAGCTTACATGTTTTCCGAACGGGACACCGAGAAGCACACCTGAAAATACGTCTACCATCATCATAAGACCATATCCCTTAGCGCCTGCGATTGGGGTAAGTGCATTTACCTTATGCGGGTCTGTCACAGGCTCTCCATTTACATCTACTGCCCAGTCGGACGGAATCTCAGCTCCCTGAGAACGCTTATCAAGAATCTTTCCCCATGCCTGAACGGTTGTAGCCATGTCAAATACCACCATGCGATCATCTGCCGTAGGAGCTGCAAATGAGATTGGATTTGTTCCATAATACGGCTCTGTTCCGCCGTATGGCACTGCCATCGGGTCGGACTGGCAGAATGTAATTGCAGCAAGGCCTTCCTTTGCACACATCTCTGTATAGTATCCAATAGAGCCTGTGTGTGAAATGTTCGCCATACCAACAACAGCCACACCGTTTTCTTTCGCCATCTCGATTGCTTTTTCTGTCGCCTTGGTAGCTACCCAGTAACCGATACCGTTATCTCCGTCCATGATACCTGAACAGGGGCCGGTCTGCTTCCATGTAATATTCGGCTCATGAGTAATACCGCCCTTGGCAATTCTCTCGCTGTAATACTCCACACGTACTGCACCGTGCGACGCATATCCTCTCTCATGCGACCAGGTAAGAATCTCTGCTGTCTGTTCGGCATGATCCTCTCTTAAGCCTGCCTGCATCATCTTATTTTTCATTAAACCCTTTAATTCATCTCTTGAAAGTCTCATTGTGTCCCCACCATCCTTTTTTCATTTTCCGTTCTGCGACGGCAATTATGATAACCTTAGCTATCTTAATTATAATGCAACATCTCTGTTACAGTCTTTTGAATAAATATAAGTCAGAACCTCTTCGCGTCCCTCGTCGCCTACGGCATAGCATGCCTGCGGGCAATATGCGTCCATAAATACATAATCGCCTTTCTTAAGCGGTACCCACTCGTCATCCAGCCTGTACATCGCTTTTCCTGATAAGAACAGCATTCCGTGCTCCTGTACATGTGTTTCAATATAGCCGTGGGAAGCTCCGATATGGAATTTCAGAATATGCATATTCATATCAAATCCAAAATCATCAGCAGGCAGGAAATTCTGGATATAACAGTTTTCCATTCCCTCATAAGCGATCCACTCCAACTCATTTGCATTGCCGACAATTGTACGGGCGCTGTAGCCTTCTACTTTCTCATATCTGCGTCTGTACAGATAAATCTTTACATCCGCATCTTTCTTATTCTCAAAAGAAACCGGCTTATCCTCCGGAGAATAAATATAACCGCCCTGCGTAAGATCTGATTCTCCGTCTGCATTCTTTACCGTAACCTCTCCTTCAATTACATAAAGAAACGTCTCAATGCCGTCTCCGCCGATACCGTCTTTTTTTCCGCCCGCATGTGCGGTTACAAGATAATCTGCAAAAGACGCTCCCATGGCAGGAGAACCAAGAATTGTTACATCACAGTTTACGTAACCCGGAATTGCATTCTTTACAAGTCCGTCCGGCTCAAGAAGTACCCAGTTCTCTTTCTTAATCACAGAACGCGTCTGCAGCAGCTCGTCGCGGTATCCAATTTGATTGTTTAAATAGCTCATTTTGAATTCCTCTCTTTCTTAAGATTGTTAAAAAATGGATTATTATGTCACTGTGGTCAACCAGTTTTTATATTCTTATTATGGCAACATTTGTTAAAATTTTCAATTGACATTTTAGACAAATCGAAGAGGGCATTTTTGTTAATAATGTAGTATTCCCAAGAACATTTAAACTCTTGAAATCCACTGTTTTTGTGATATACTAATATTTGCCGGGGAAAAACCATCCTTTTCTCCCTGTGTTAAATTTTGAACAAATATTTGAAATTATATTCCATGTTTTCAACCACTTTTTAATCATTATGAATATACTGCTGTAAAAAAGGAGGAACCGTTATGTTTAAAGAAAAAGAGCTGTCAATACCCAACCAAATTTATGAGAAGCATGCAACTATATATTATGATACGGACATTCCGCCGAAAGCCTGTATCTTATATTTCCACGGCGGAGGATTATTATACGGAACAAGAACAGATTTGCCGGAATTACATCTGAAAACATTCACGGAAGCGGGATATCCGATTATCGCTTTCGACTACCCGCTGGCTCCGTCGGCAAAGCTGGATTTGATTCTTGAGGATGTATTAGGCTCCGTTAATCATTATTCGGAAAACTTTCGTCTGTATACGGACGAAAAGCTTCCTTACTTTTTATGGGGACGCTCAGCCGGAGCCTATCTGTGCCTGCTCGCCGCCGTAAGCGGGAAATACAAAGAAAAGCCGGCCGGAATTCTTTCCTATTACGGATATGGTTTTCTGTGTGACGGATGGTTTTTAACGCCCAGCAATTATTACCTCTCTTTTCCGCCGGTAAATGAAACCGCACTTGCCGTAATTCCCTCCGGCGTCCACGCCATCGGAGACTTAAACACTCACTACAGCGTCTATGTATACGCGAGACAGAAAGGAAGCTGGATAGACCTTATCTATGCCGGAAGGCAGAAATTCTTCTATCTTGATTATACCTTACGCACCTGTGAAAAAATGCCCTGTCCGTTATTTTGCGCACACAGTACCGGAGATACAGACGTACCTTATTCAGAATTTCTCGAACTGTGCGGCAAATACCGGGCACAGAGATTCGTCGCCTCCCATAATATGCATGATTTCGACAGAGATGAAAAAAACCCGATTACGGCAAGGCTGCTGGAGGCCACAGTCAAATTTCTGGATGCCAAGCTCTCCTGAAACCATATTTCTCTGCAAAATGTACAATGGGGCTGTCGCTTCACAATTTTTTAATCATGAAAGCGGCCAGCCCCAATTGTCAATATTATATATTATTCTTCGAAAATCGTCCCTTTACGGAAAGATTTTGACGACGGCATAACTTTCATTAACAGGTAGTACGCGGCTCCTGTCGGAATCAGGCTTACATACCATGAAAGCTGCATAACAAGCAATGAGCAGAGCGAACCGAAGATAATCGCAATAACTGCCGCCCAGTTAATGCCCTTGAAGCAGCCTTTCTTATCGTACATATCGTTAATATCCAGCTTCTTTTTGCGAAGAATGAAATAATCCACTGCCATGACCGCAAAAATAGGTCCGAGGAATGCGGAATAGAACTGTGTAAACATGTTAAGTCCCGCCGCAGACTCATCTGTAACCAGCTTCCACGGCATTACACATGCGGAAAGAACACCTACAAGTACCGTAGCATGAGTCCATTTCATTTTGAAAGATTCCATAAGTACATATGCCGGAGGAACGATGTTATTAAGTACATTTGTTGTAACCTGTGCAAACGCGATGAAGAGCAATGTTACGATTGTAAGGAATTTGCTTCCCATGGTTGTGGAAAATACAACAACCGGGTCACTGTTTCCTGTTGCCGCCGTTACAAGAAGTCCGATAAGCCCCATGAACAGAGTTACAGGAAGAATCGCTACCGTGTAAATGCTGGCAGCCTTTACCGGCTTAATATCGTCTGTCGCATTCCGTGAATAGTCAGATGCATTAATAATCATCGTAGAATAAATACCTAAGAAAGAGGTTGTAGCCGCCCAGAACGGCATGCCCCATGTTCCTTTAATTCCTGAGAATACATCTCCAATCTCTGAAGAGAACTGTGTATTTACTACATACAGCATGTAAATAAGGATTGCGATAATAAATACGCAGGAAATATTCTCCAGCCATTTGATTCCTTCAAATCCTTTAATTGCAAGAGCAACCTGAAGAAGTGTAAACAGCGCATATACAACCGGAAGATTGTCGATTCCGAACAAAATCTTCATACAGCTGTTAATCGCTCCGGCGCCTACCCAGCTCTGGAATCCAAACCATACAATCGCCGGGAGTCCGCGGAGAACACCGGGAATTTTAACACCGGCCGTACCAAAGCTGCTCCTGAGCTGTACCGTAAACGGAATACCATAGGTATGTCCGCACTCTCCGATAATTGCAAGGGCAATTGCAATCACAAGACAGCCGATTACCATGGCAAGAATTGCCTGGGTTACCGTCAGGGCACCGATCAGCCCTGCACCCATAGAAAAGGTACCAATTGATACGCAGCCGCCCATAAAGCTTGCAGCATAGGACATGGTCCCCATAATACGTTTCTGCGTCGGCTGTAAATCCGGATCAACATTCTGTACCAGCTCCGGATTCAGGTTTTTGTTTTCAACTATACTCATTCTTTTACTTTCTCCTTTTTCTTATGATTCCTGTACGGAGCCGAATGCTCCGCACAGAATATATTTATTTCAGCTTTTTCACTAATTCGCCGACTCCCTTATCGGCAACAATCTTTCCGTCCTCTGCAATCACATTGCCGCGGACAAGCGTTACAACCGGAAGCCCTTTGCCTTTCAGACCGACAAAAGCGGAAATCTTATTTACATATAAAAGTGATTCCTCTGTAATCTCCCATTCCTTCTCAGGGTCAACGATTAGCAAATCAGCGTCAAATCCGGGCTTAATATCGCCTTTCTTTCCATAAATGCCAAATGCTTTCGCCGGCTGCACAGACATCGCATTGGCAAGCACGGTCGGACATACGCCCCGTTTTACAACCCCTTCACTGAAAGCCGCCTGAAAACCGCTCTGAATGCCGGAGCAGCCGCCCCATACGTCAAACACCGTTTCAATCTTATTGCCGAGAATCTCATTATGCTTCTCATCATAGGAGCACGGAGAATGGTCGGATGCGATGCCGCTGAATACACCCGCCTTCACATACTCCCACATCTCTTCGACCGCCTCTTTCGGCTGAAGAATCGGTGCGCATTTATAAAGAGGTCCCTTTTCCATTACATCCTCATTGCTGAAAGTCAGATAATGAGTACATGTCTCTGCAGTAATATCATATCCCTCGTCCTGTGCCGCTTTAATCTTTTTCGCAACCGCCGGATGGGAAACATGGCAGATATGAGCCTTACAGCCCGTAGCTTTCGCGATCTCAATAATCGCGTCCGTAGCCACAATCTCTGCAACTACCGGACGGGACTCAAGAAATGCTTTCCAGTCATTGCGTCCGGATTCTTTCATTCTCTTTTCCTGATTCTTAATGATTGCATAATCCTCGCAATGGAAGCCTGCACGTCCGTCAAACTCTTTAATAATATCCATCGCCTCAAGCGCCTGCCCGTAATTTAAGGACTCATAATCCGGAGAAACCGGTCCGATGAAAGATTTGAAGGATACACATCCCTTTTCATCCAAATCCTTTAAATCTTTAAAATTATAGCTTGTAAGTCCGCCCCAGAAGCAATAATCAACATAGGCATTCGGAGAAACCTTATTCTCTTTGAAATCAAAAGCCTCCGCATTTGTCATACAAGGATCATTTTGAAGCGGCATGTCAATTACCGTTGTATAACCGCCGAGCGCTGCAGCTGCCGTACCGTGCTCATAATCCTCGCGCCACTCAAAGCCCGGATCGTTAAGGTGCGCATGAGTGTCAATCGCGCCGGGGAACACATAGTTCCCCTTTGCATCTATTACCTTTTCGGCCTCCGGCTCGTCGCCTGCCATAAGAACTGCCGCAATCTTACCGCCTTTAATGGCTATATTACCGTTTGTTACGGCATCTGCCGCAACTATCCTACCGTTTTTTACTAATACATCATACATAAGAATCCCTCTCTATTCTAAAGTTGTTCCTTTTCTGAAACGTTCGCAGGACGGCATCTTCTTCATGAGAATATAGAAGATGACTCCTGTCGGAATCGTAGCTGTAAAAAATGAAATATCTACATTTAACAGTCCGATTACGGCGCCGATTGCAATTGCGATAATTGCCGCCCAGTTAATACCCGCATGATTTCCGTTATCATTATACAAATCATCCAGTACCTCTTCTGTTACGTTTCTCTTATGAAGAATAAAGAAGTCTGTAATCAGCACTGCAAAAATCGGTGCAAAGAATGCAGAATAAATCTTAACAAACAAATCAAGTCCTGCTGCGGAGCTGTCGTTTGTAAGAATCCACGGGCAGGTACAAACCGCAAGAATACCGACAATGATAACTGCCGTTCTGTGCTTAATCTTAAATACATCCATAAATGCATATGCAGGCGGAATAACATTACTTGCAAGGTTTGTAGAAAGCTGTGCAAAGATTATGAAGCCTAATGTTACAAGAAGAACCACCTTATTGTCTACCATCTGTGCAAAAGCATTAATCGGATTTGCAATACCTGTCGCTGTAGAAGCCATCGCTCCGATAAGCCCAAGTAATACGGTTGCCGGAACCATTGCGCAGAAATAGGAAGCTCCACGCGCTACGGAGGAATATCCTGCCTTTACCTCACGGGAATAGTCGCCTGCGTTAAGCATAACTGTCGTACTGTTTCCGAAGAAAGCAATAACCGCGCCGATAAACGGCATTCCCCATGTTCCGCCATGGTTCATCAGCTTGTCGCCGATGACGTCGCCATACTGTGTAATACAGATATATAACAGATAAATCATAGCGATAGAAATAACTACGCCGCCGATATTTCCAACCCATTTTGCGCCCTGAAAGCCCTTGATTGACAAAAGAATCTGGATTACCTGGAATGCAATAAAGAACACCCAGATATTGTCAAACCCAAAAAATACAATAGAAATATTATTAAGGGCGGCTCCTCCTAACCATGTCTGGAATCCGTACCAGACAATAGCCGGAAGGCCTCGAATCAGCACCGGAATTGAACTTCCCTTTGTACCGAACGCACTTTTCAGCTGAATTGCATAAGGAGCTCCTGTCTTATAGCTGAACTGGTCATTTGCCGCAATACCGATAATCAAAATCAGAGAACCGATAAATACTGCCAGGAACAGCTGAATCAAATTCAGTCCCTTTTCAAGCTGCGCGGAACCCATCGTCAATGTTCCGATAGAAATGCATCCGCCGAGCCACAGCATCGTATTGGAGCCCCAGCTCATAATGCGGTCTTGCGGCTTAATCGGCGCAAGTGAACTTGCCTGTTTCTTTTCGTTGTTTACATCACTCATAGTCTCTCTCCTTTTTTCGTTTTTCTTCTCCGGTTATTTTACCGGTGTGATATATTCGCCATATCCTACCGCTTCATCCTTATACATACCGTCAGCTGCAACTACCTTGCCTCTGATTATTGTACATGTCGGCGCCCCTTTTCCTTCCTGTCCGTCAAAGCAGGATACATGACCTTTCGTGAGAAGCTTTGCCTGATCACATTTCCATGCTTTTTCCGGATCCACGATAACAATATCGCCGTCAAAGCCAATCTCAAATGCTCCTTTTCGTCCGTACAATCCGAAAATCTTAGCCGGATTATAATCCATAACCTTTGCGATTAAGGTCGGGCTTAATCCTTTCTTATTTACAACCATATCAAACATCATCGGCAGGAAGAACTGGATTGCGTTCAGTCCGCCCCATGCATGCCAGATATCTTTTGTGGCGTTGTCCTTTTCCTCATCCGCCGCCGGAGAATGGTCGCTTCCTACACATGACAAAGTTCCGTCAATCACATAGTCCCAGAGTTTTTCCATATCTTCCTTTGTACGCATCGGCGGGGTACATTTTGCCGGAGCGCCCTTTTCGAATACAAAATCCTCTGTAAATCCGAGATAATGCGGACAGGTTTCTGCCGTAATCGGAAATCCTTCATGGATTGCGTCTTTCACAACCTGCGCTACCATCGGATGGCTTACATGGCAGATATGTACGCGGCCGCCTGTCGCTCTCGCCATATCAATTACATTCTTTGTTGCGACATACTCGGTCCACACATCGTGAGAATCAAGGAAATCACGGATTTTCTGCTCATTTGTCTGACCTTCTTTTGCTTTCGCCTCTTTCTCTCTCTCCAATACCTGGCCAAACTCCTCACAGTGAAAACCGCATAACGCGTTGTATGGCTTTAAGATTTCCAGTGCCTTACGTACATTTCCCATATTCACGGTCGGGAATAAATCACCGTTAGGACATGTGAAGCCCTTAAATGCCGCAACACCGCAATTATGTAAATCTACCAAATCATTCATGTTGTTCTTTACAGAATCCGGTTTCTCATCATAATCGCCTACAAGTCCGCCCCACAGTGCATAATCAACAACCGAATGCTTGCTGATTTTACCCATCTTAAGGTCAAAAATTTCCTTATTCATAAGGGACGGGTCATTGTTAAGCGGCATATCAATCAAGGTTGTGCAGCCCGCTACAGCTGCCGCACGGGAACCTGTCTCGAAATCCTCTCGATATTCAAATCCCGGCTCATTCAGATGAGCATGACAGTCGATGATTCCCGGAAATACATAATTTCCTTTTGCATCAATTGTCTCTTTCGCCTCCGCTTCTGTTCCCGGAGCAAAAAATGCAGCATACTTGCCGTCAGAAATAGCAATATCTGCCTCATAAATGCGGTCCGGAGTTACAAGTTTACCGTTTCGAATCACTAAATCGTACATAATGTACCTCCTTAAAAAATAAAAAACAACTGGTCAACCATTTTTTAACATCCTACTTTGTATTTTAAAGCATTATCCTTCAAATCACAATATCTTAAATCATCAAATATTAACTTTTATTTTTGTGAAATATATACAAAAATAGCTTCCTTTTTCTCATAACAAACTTTTTTTCTATCATCTCCTAATAAACTTTATTAATTAATCATTAAAATATGTACAAAAAAAATTAAAATTTTAGCAACCACTTTTTAAAAATCTTGGATTGTGTTTTTTGTTTTTTTCTGATACTATAAGAATAGTACAATTTTGCCAAATTATTAACATTCTTTTATTGTTTTTTTATACATTTTATTCTCTTTTAAATTCAAATAACAGAAAGGAGTATGAGCTTTATGAATATATCCATTCTTAAAATGTCGCTCTACGTCGAAACGCTTTTAAAAAATGCCCATGCAGGCCTCATCCATTCCGTCTATCAGAAAACCATTAATCTGTCTCTTGACGGAGCACTTGCGGCGCTTCAGGTAAAAGAATCCCCTATGTCTCCAATCAGCCTGATTACTGATTTATCCTCCGCGGATATAAGTAAGCTGAAGCTGAATCCTGGAGAGCGTGTATGCCTCTCCAAAACGGGCATACTCCTTAATTCCTCCGGCCAAATTCATACCGTTTCCTATGCCGGCGCAGAAAAACACGACCTGTTTTTATCTGCCGGACCTCACAGCTTCCCCTGTAAAAAACTCATCGGAAACATAAAGGCCGTCCTTGCGGCCTCCGATACCGGAGGTCTTGACATAATCTTTAACGGCTGCCCGGAGGAACGGCTGTCTCTCATGCTTCTTGCCGCAAAAAAACGAATTGCCCAAAGCTATTCGCTCTGCCGGTCAGAAAGATATGATGAGGCCGGCTCCTGCTTATCCGGTCTTCTGGGGCTGGGCATCGGGCTCACTCCAAGCGGGGATGATTTTCTATGCGGCGTACTTGCGGGCCTGCGGCTCCTGAGAGAGGAAAAAAGCGAATTCGGACAGGCCCTGCGAAACAGCATCACCGAACATCTGGCCGACACTATTGATATTAGCGCCGCTTTTCTCTCCTGTGCACTCTGCAATCAATACAGCTTGGCTGTCAACAGCCTGCTTACCGTACCCGAGCCTGAAACACTTGCAGCTTCCTTTTCCAAAATCGGACATTCCTCCGGAACAGACACCTTGTGCGGAGTCCTCTTCGCGCTTGCTCTGTCTCCTTTTCTTCCGGCAGTATAAAAGCCAGAAAAATCAACAAAACCAGGATATTCCTACTGTACGGGCAAGGAATATCCTTTTATTGTTTTGTCAATTTTTGTCGAAAAAATCAGACATTTCATTGTATTTTTATTCTTAATATGATAAATTAACATGTAAATGCGGAATGGAAAAATTTGGTAATTTTTGCGTGCAGCGACTGGAGGAATTGATATTGAAGCGAAAATTTACAGATGAGAATGTGTATGAGGCATTTTTAAAACGCATGAAACTTATTTTTGAAGAATTTGATAACATATACGTTTCATTTTCAGGAGGAAAAGACAGCGGACTGCTCCTGAATCTGACATTGGATTATCAGAAAAAGCATTACCCCTGGAAAAGAATCGGCGTATTTCATCAGGATTTTGAAGCCCAGTACACCTTAACCAGCGAATACGTCGAGAGAACTTTTGAGAGGATTAAGTATGAGGTAGAACCCTACTGGGTATGCCTTCCTATGGCAACGAGAACGGCCTTAAGCAGCTACCAGATGTACTGGTATCCCTGGGATGATAAAAAAAGGGAGCTCTGGGTCCGCGATATGCCGGATAAGGAATATGTTATCAATATGGAGCATAATCCTGTTTTCACCTACCGTTACCGGATGCATCAGGAGGACTTGGCCAAGCAATTCGGGAGATGGTACCGCATGGCCCATGGGAGACGAAAGACGGTTTGTCTGCTCGGTATGCGGGCCGATGAATCTCTGCAGAGATACAGCGGCTTTCTGAATAAAAAAAACGGTTATCACGATGAATGCTGGATTAGCAGGCAATTTAAGGATGTATGGTGCGCCTCTCCTCTCTACGACTGGTCTACCAATGACGTATGGCATGCCAATTACCTGTTCCAATACGACTACAACCATCTATATGACCTTTACTATAAGGCGGGCCTCACTGTTTCACAGATGCGCGTAGCCTCTCCGTTCAACGATTATTCCAAAGACTCGCTGAATCTCTACCGGGTCATTGACCCACAGATTTGGGTGAAGCTGGTGGGACGGGTCCGCGGCGCAAATTTTACCTCCATCTATGGCAAAACAAAGGCTATGGGCTATCGGAACGTAAGTCTCCCCCCAGGGCATACATGGAAATCCTACACGATGTTTCTTCTGGACACCCTCCCCACAAGGCTCCGCAATAACTATGCGAAGAAATTCAATTCCTCCATTGAATTCTGGCACAAGACCGGCGGCGGACTTGACGAGGAAACAATTCAGGAATTATTCGAGCACGGATACAAAATCAGAAGAAACGGCATATCTAATTATACTCTGAGTAAAAAATCCAGGATTGTCTTTTTAGAAAATATACCGGATCATACCGACGACATTAAATCCTCAAAGGATATTCCAAGCTGGAAGCGTATGTGCTACTGTATCCTGAAAAATGACCATATCTGCCGCTTTATGGGCTTCGGGATGACAAGAGAACAACAGAAGCGGATAAGTATAATTAAGAAAAAATATGAAAGCATCGAGGAAATGAACTATGAAGTATAAAAGCCCTGTTTACAATATCATCTCCGTACCGGTAGAAAAAATCAGACCAAACACCTACAATCCAAATACCGTAGCCCCTCCCGAGATGCGGCTTCTCTATGACAGCATCAAAGCGGACGGCTATACGATGCCCATTGTCTGCTATTACGATAAGAAAGAAGATTCTTATATTATTGTAGACGGCTTTCACCGCTATCAGATTATGCTGGACTATCCGGACATATACGAGCGCGAAAGGGGACTTCTCCCCGTCTCCGTCATAAACAAATCCATTGACCAGAGAATGGCCAGCACTATCCGCCATAACCGCGCACGCGGAAGCCACGACGTAGATTTGATGAGCAATATCGTAAAGGAATTACATGAGCTGGGGCGCTCGGACGCATGGATATCAAAGCATCTGGGAATGGACAAGGACGAAATACTGCGGCTGAAACAGATTACCGGACTGGCTGCATTATTTAAAGATATTAATTTCGGCAGGGCATGGAGGCCCGTCATGCCGGAGGAGGACGAAGAGGGACAGGGATAATCAATTGGGGACGGGGTTTTTCTAAAAAAACCCCGTCCCCAATATCTGTTTTCTCACATAGTCGATGCTTCCTGCCGACATGCTGAATTCATCCAGTCCAAGCTCCAAAAGAACCGGCGTCGCCTTTTTGTCGCCTGCCATTTCTCCGCACATGCCTACTTTAATGTTTTCCTTATGCCCGGCGTCTATTACTTTTCCGATTGCCCTTACCACCGCCGGATGGAAGTAATCATATTTTTCGGCTATTTTTTTGTTCCCTCTGTCAACAGCCAGAAGATATTGTGTCAAATCATTTGTCCCGATGCTGAAAAAATCGGCCTCTTTCGCAAACTCCTCTGCCAGCAGAACACTTGCCGGCGTCTCTATCATCATTCCGGTTTCAATATTTTTATCATAGGAAATCCCTTCCGCGTCAAGCTCTCTTTTGCACTCTTCTACAAGCTCTTTCGCATCTCTCAATTCCTCCAGTGAGATAATCATCGGGAACATAATCCGCACATGTCCGTAAACGCTTGCACGAAGAATCGCGCGAAGCTGCTCCTTAAACATCTCTTTCATATCCAACGAGATTCGGATGGCGCGCCATCCGAGGAACGGATTTTCTTCCTTTTCAAATTCAAAATAAGGAAGCTCTTTATCCCCGCCAATATCCAGCGTACGAATTGTAAGCTCCTGCGGAATCAGCTCCGCCGCCTCTTTATAGACCTGATACTGCTCCTCCTCCGTCGGAAAATGGGTATTATCCATATATAAAAGCTCACTGCGGAACAGGCCTACGCCATCAATATTCATGGCAAGCGCATGCCTGATATCCTCTGCATTTCCCACATTGGCGCACAGGAAAACTCTCTTTCCGTGCTTTGTGACCGCCGGCTTGCTTCTTAAGCTCTCCAGATATGCCCGCTCCTTTTCGCAGGCCTTTTTCTTTTCCTCATATTCTGCAAGAGCCGCTTCATCCGGCTCTATAACGATCACACCGTTTTCAGCATCCATACAGACTGTCCCGCCATCCGTAAGCTTATCAAGAATTCCCCTCACTCCTACTAATGTCGGGATATTCATGCTTTTTGCAATGATGGAAACATGGCTTGTCACGCCGCCCTCCTCTGTGATAATACCCTTTACAAATTCGGACTTTAGCTTTACCGTGTCGGACGGATACAAATCCCTTGCGGCTACAATTACCTCTGTTTCCAGGCGTCCAAGATCCGGGCGTTTTACGCCCTTAAGCTCCGCCATCATACGTTTTCCGATGTCTTTTACGTCGGCGCCGCGCTCTTTCATATACGCATCGTCCATAGAAGCAAAGATTGCCGCAAATTCCTCAATTGTCTCCCACAGAGCAAGCTGCGCATTCTTTTTCTCTCCGGAAATTTTAGCTTCCACACCCTCTTTCAGGACGATATCAGAAGCAATCTCCAAATGCGCTGCAAAGATTTCATTTTCCTGCGCCAGATGTTCAAGCTCTTTCTGCACGTTCTCTCTTGCCCTGTTAAATTTCTCCAGTTCGGCTGCCGACTGCTCCTCGGAAACCAATTCCCCGACAGGGCTTAAATCCGGCTCCTGATATAGATATACCGGTGCTACTGCAATACCTCTGGAGGCCGTCTTATCAACATAGATCTGTTCCATAAGCCTACTCTCCCAACCCACTTTCAATCAATTCTATCATCGTTTTTAAATCCTGCTCTTCCGTTTCTCCGGAGCACTGAAGCTCTATCTCGGAGCCGGACTTGATTGCCGCCGCCATAATATTTAAAATACTTTTCGCCTGAATCTTTTTTTCTCCGTATATAATGATAACATCTGACTTACATTTTCCTGCTGTCTGTGTCAGAATGGAAGCCGGTCTTGCATGAAGTCCGGATGGATTTTTAATCGTAACTTTCTGTGATACCATATTCTTTTCCTCCTAAATTTCCACACCAAAATGCTCAAATAATACCTTTTCTGCCTCTGCGCTCCACAGGCCTCTGTTTCTCTTGCATATTTCGTCCAATTTTTTAAACAGAGGATCCTTTTCTCCTAATTTTTCAAAATCCTCAATTGCGGTAAGCGGCATATCAAACTGAGTATAAGTCAGCTTCTTTCCTCCCGGGATATTCGGGAGATTCAAGGTTGCCTGCGCAATACTGTCGATACCTCCCACATGCGTTACCATAACCGCCGGCTCAATCTTTCCCTTTGCCGCCAGTTCATTTGCCTCAATTAAGTCATCGTTATTGCCTCCGGTCGTTCCCAGAATATGCGCGCTTGTATAATGAACATTATACAGATTAAGCTCCGCCGAAAACTCTTTGTCCGTCGGTCCCGCGAAGAAATTCATACATCCGTCGAACGCCAGCAGCTTATCTCCTAACTCCGCAACTTTCCGGTTCGGAATATAAACGAATACATCGTCATAGCCCTTACCGCCGGTAAGATCCTTAAGCTCCTTTACCGCATCCTCCATCTTCGCCGTATTCACATAGAGAAGCTCAACATCATTCTTCTTCGCCGTCTCCTCCGGAATCACTTCTCTGGCCCTTGCAATCTTTGCATCATCAATATCCGTCACTACAATACGCCTCGGCTTATTTTCAAACTGAATGCCGTAGCTTACCGCGCCAAGTCCCATTGGCCCGCAGCCGCCGAGGATAATAATATCTCCTCCCTCTTTCGTGCCGCCTGCAAGGTCGTGGTTTCTCTTATTCGTATGGTAATTCCCGTGATAACCGCCAATAATACAGCTCATAGGCTCACCCAGCGACGCTTCAAAGAAGCTCTCTCCCTCATATGGCATCAGGCAGCCAAGTTCCATAACTTCATGAGGAATTACACAATAAGTACACGCGCCGCCGAAGAACTCATATGAATATCCGGGCGAAGCAAGGCTTCCTTTATAATTTAAAGCCGGCTGCTGTGCAAACTTCATTCCGGGCTTAAACTGATCTTTCCATTTCTCACCGACCTCGACGATAACGCCCGCGAATTCATGACCGATAATAACCGGGTTTGTATCGATATTCTGTGGAGCTCTCTTATGTCTTTTCCCCTGTTCCGCCAGCTTATAGGTCGACATACAGATACTGTCGCTCATTACCTTTACGAGGATTTCGTCCTCCTTAATCTTCGGAAGCTCAAACTCCTCAAGCCTTAAATCTCCTGCCCCGTACATTCTTACCGCTTTTGTTTTCATTTTATCTACACTCCATTCTTTCAATTATTACCTGTTCTTTCAAGGTATCTACCAGCTCTTTTGCCGGAGGCTTTGTTCCGACCGTTGTCACCGCACCCGCTGAAGATGCCATGCAAAGGCGGACCGTTTCCTCATTGCCAAGCTTTTCATTCCACGCATATGCCAGTGCCGCAACCATCGCGTCCCCGGCACCTACCGTGGAATGCGCTTTTACGGAAAGCGCCGGACATTTTACCTCATAGCCCTCTCTGACGAGCATTGCGCCGCTTTTTCCCATAGACACCGCCACGGTCTTAATCCCTTTTGCCAAAAGCCCTCTTGCCATCTCTAAAAGCTCTTCATCGGAAACTCTGTAATCAATCCCCGCATATTCCTCAAGCTCGGCACGGTTCGGCTTGATGATATCGGGAACAGCCTTAAGAGAATTGCGAAATACCTCTCCGTCCGCATCCATCAGCACCTTAGCGCCCCTTTCATGGGCAAGACGAATAATTTTTTCATAAATCGCCTTATCTACGCTGACCGGGATACTTCCGGCAAGGATAAATAAAGTCCCCTCTTTCGCATAGTTCCGAAGCTTCTCCATCAGCTCCTCCACCTGAGAAGCGCAAATTTTCGGCCCCGGCTCATTCAGCTCCGTAACCGCGCCGTTCTCCTCAAAAACCTTTGTATTTGTCCTTGTCTCTCCGTCTACCCAGATAAAATCGCTCTGTATTTCTTTTTCTTTCAGGACATGCTCAATCGTTCTTCCCGCGTTTCCTCCCAAAAATCCGGTTGCAATACTTTCTCCTCCAAGCTCCTTTATTGTCTTTGAAACGTTAATTCCCTTGCCCCCTGCATCGAATTCCACTTTTTGAATCCGGTTCAACCCGCCGGGATTCAAAGACGGGATTTCCACAGTTTTGTCAATGGCAGGATTCATGGTAACCGTTACAATCATTCTTCTTACTCCTTTCCGGATAAAATCCGATAAATGGCGTCCACATCCCCCTGCGCAATCTGCTCTGCCGCTGCCTCATCCAGCATCTTTTCCGCAATTACCGCAAGAATTTGCAGATGTTCCTCTCCGACACCGGCAATACCGACAACTACCTTTGCCGTGTTTCCGCCCCAGTCGATTCCCTCCGGGAAAGTTGCCACTGCAATCCCCGACGCTTTGATCGCTTTTTTCGCCTCCTCGACGCCATGAGGCAGCGCAAGACCGTTTCCCATAAAAGTAGAAACTGTTTCTTCACGCTCCAGCATTGCGTCTACATAAGGCTGATCCACATACCCGCTGTCCACAAGCATCTGTCCCACAATCCGGATTACCTCTTCTTTCGACTTTGCCTCACAATTTACACGTATATTTTCACGAAGCAGCAGCCCTTTCTTCTCCTCATTCTTTTCCTCTTTCTTCTTTGCCCGAAATAACATTTTTAAATTCCTCCTTTTTCCTGTTTAAGACAGCCTCGCAAGATAACTGTTAAAATATTTCTTCAAATAACCAGACAGCACGTCTCTTATTTCCTCTTTCTGCCCGCCCTTAATAATTTCCATAAACTCATATTCCTCAATCAGCATACTGCTGATATATCCCATAATTTCCCGGTTAACCTCCAGATTTTCATCCTGTGGAATAAGCATAATAAAGACAATTCCAATACCTTTAAAATATAAGTCCTCAAAGCGCTCCTTATCTTTCGTCACACAGACTCCGAAACTCGGACGGGTAACGCCCTTTGTCCGTGTATGTAAAAGTGCAAAGCCAAATTCCGCAAATATCTGACTTGCGATCCTTTCCCGCCGCATAATATCCTCCCGTATCATTTCACGCCGGTCCGAATAGAGCGACAGCTTCTCTCCCACCGCAATCAAAAGCTCCTCAAAGGTAATCCGGTTATCCACCTTAAAAAATTCCATGTAATGAATAATTGTTTTTATCTGTGCAGCCAGCAGATTAATTTTTTCAAGCTGTATGGAAAAGGTGTCCTCCCCTTTCTGTTTTTCCGGAAGCCGTTCGTACTGATACACCATCCGGCGTATCCTCTCAATGTCCTCTTCATTGAGAAGTGGGTTTACGTCTATTACCGGTATTTCCACATTCTCTATCGGAATACTTGTGATAAAAAAGTCCTGTTTCGCAGCTACATACGGTGTGATATCATTCTTTCCGTATGTTTTAAGCTCCAAACGCTCTCTAAAAATCTTCTTAAGCCTCGACGACATCAGTCTGGATATCCCGATCCCGCTGGAGCACACAATTCCTGCATGAACCCTCCGTATTTTCTCATTCCGGCCCTCCATGCGCACCATTGCCGCCCCGAAATGTACCGCAAGAAACCCTGTCTCCTCGTCCGGAATCTCCTTTCCGGTTCTTTTTTTCAGCACGTCTGCCACGCTCCTGCACCGTTCAAATATATCCGGATAATTTTCCTGTATATCCGAAAGAACCGGATTCTGAATATGCATCCCATGTACAAGACGAATAATCGTCGGCTGAAGGTGTGCTAAAAGTCCCTGAATAAATTCATCGTCCTGCTTTAAAAGGTAAGCTTTCTCCCTGTCAAACGCATCTATCATGTCATTTACAAGCTGTTGGATTTCTTTACTTCCAAGCTCAATGGGGGCCTCGCCTTCCCATTCTATCTTCTCATGCTTAGCTCCCTTTATATGAAGACAGATATAAGCGACCTCCACCTCCGGCATCCGGATTTGAAACTCCTGTTCCAAATCCCCGGCAATCTGCATGGCGAGCCTATAATCCTCATCCGCTTCCACGCTCCTTTTCCATCCTTCATCCACCTCAATAACCTCACCTTTAAGAATTCGGTTAATCGCGATAGAAATATGGATAATCAGCCCTACATAAGAACTCTCCGTCAGGCTCAGAAGCCGTTCCGCCTCCATGCGATTGATACATTCCATCACACCGTTCGTAATATCGTCATTTAAAATCTGTCCGAATTCACCGATGAATCCGCGTATGGCTCTCCGATAGTCTTTTTCGCTTCCCTCAACAGAAATCCCGCTTCCTGGCTTCCTGCTGACCAAGAGTCCATACTGTCCAAGCCATGTCCCGGCTGCCTCCAAATCGCTGCTTACCGTTGCTTCACTGACTCCAAACTGGCTGCTGTAATGAAACAGCTTCTTAATCCCTTTCTCTTTCAGTATTTCCCGAATCAGTCTTTTACGCCGCTCCTCCCGATTTGACGCATCATAATCGGTCTCTGCCTGCAGCTCTGAAAGCAGCCTCTCTTTTTCCTCCAGGCTTCCCTCAAGCCTGATACCAACGCCTGTTTTAGAGAGAAAACGAATCTCATACCCTAAAAGCGCGCCGCTTATATATTCCAGCTCCCTTTGCACGGTCCGTTTACTGACACCGATTTGCTCTGCAATACATTTTACCGATACAGCGCCCTGCTCCTTAAGTAATATCCGCAGGATTTGCTTCATACGGGGCGTAGCCTCCATTTTCACACCTTCTTTCTAAAACCGTATTCTTAAGCTTTCATTTTTCTCTTTTTTAACTATTCCTTTTCTTTAAGGACTCTACCAATACGTCATATTCCGGCGCCGCAAGGAAATTTGTAATCGGAATTAATTCTGCTGACGGATTGCTGTGTGCCGCCCTCTCCGCAAGCTCCTGATGCGTGACAACAATCTGCACATCCGGCGGAATACTGGAAACCGACGTATGAATCACCTCAATTCCGTCCAACCCCGCCGCGGCAAGCTTTTTCTTAAGTACGGTAGCTCCCATTGCACTGGAGCCCATACCGGCATCACATGCAAACGCAATTTTGCGAATTTTTCCCTTTACTTCGGACGCTTCTTCAGAAACGGTCCCGCTGATTCCTTTCGCCTGACGCTTCATAGCGTCTTTCTTCTCCTGCGCTTCCTCTAATGACACATCTTTCCCCATGAACTTAAGAATCGGCAATGCAATAATAAACGATACCACCGCAGATACAATGACTCCGATAAAAAGTCCCAGATAGCTGTGTCTCTCCGCCATCATAACAAGAGCCAGAATACTTCCCGGAGATGCCGCGGAGGTAAGCCCTGTTCCAAACAGGCTGAAAATAAACACACCGCCTGCGCCGCCCGCTATCACTGCTAAAAGCAACAGCGGATTCATCAGAATATATGGAAAATATATCTCATGAATTCCTCCAAAAAAGTGAATAATTACCGCACCCGGAGCAGAGCTTTTCGCATTTCCCTTTCCTGCGATACAATAGGCAAGCAATATACCAAGCCCCGGTCCCGGATTCGCTTCCAAAAGGAAAAAAATGGATTTTCCTGCTTCCTCTACCTGCTGAATTCCCATCGGAGAAAAAATCCCGTGATTCATTGCATTATTCAAAAATAATACCTTAGCCGGTTCTATAAAAAGACTGGTAAGCGGCAGAAAGCCGTGCTCAACGAAAAAGCCTACTCCTGCGCTCATCGCCTGATTCATAACGGTCACAAGCGGGGTAATACCCACCATTGCCAAAAGCGCAAGCACGGCGCCGATAATTCCAAGCGAAAAATTATTTATCAGCATTTCAAAGCCTGCCGGGATATGTGTCTCTATTACCTTATCAAATTTTTTAATAATCCATGCGGACAGCGGTCCTACAATCATTGCTCCGATAAACATCGGTATATCTGAGCCGGCGATAACACCCATCATCGCAATTACTCCGATAACCCCACCTCTTTTTCCTGCAACCGCCTCACCGCCCGTATAGGCAATAAGAAGCGGAAGCAGTATAGAGGACATCGGATTTACCATCTGCGCAAACCGCTCGTTCGGGAGCCATCCGGTATCGATAAATAAAGCGGTAATAAGCCCCCATGCTATAAATGCGCCGATATTAGGCATAACCATACCGCTTAAAAATCTTCCGAACAGCTGAACCTTTTCTTTCATTATCTTTCACACCTCTTTTTCTCAGTTTATTTTTAGCAGAAGCATGACCGGCCGGTCAATTTTGTTTCTGTCTACATTATACGGACAAAAACATACCCTAAGCAAGTAATAGAAAAAGAAATTTGGCACCAATTAATAGTGCCAAATCATTACATACCGTCTTATATTTTTCTGTCAAATATCCCCCATAGCCTGAGCTCTTTTTCTGATACACTCTCCTCCTCCATATACCTGGAAACAGACAACATATAATGCCGGGATATTGCATTGCATATAACATCCGCATCCCTTGTTTTGCACGCATCCGCCAGCTCCCGATGAATCGCATACTGTCTTTTAGCCGTTTTCTCCTTATCAAAATTGCCGATATAGCTGCTTACGATGCTTCCGTAATCCAAATCAGACCACACCTTGCCAAGTCTCTCCGAATTCGCTTTTTCCACAATGATTCTGTGGAACATATGGTCATACGATACAGTATCCATATAGCCCATATCCGGATTCTTCATCCGTTCAAGTACCTCCTCCATCTTTTCCAGCTCTTTTTCCTGGAACTGTGCGTCGCACAGTCTCACTGCCAGAGTTTCATAGGAGGAACGGAGCAGATATATTTCATAAAGGTCCTGAATGGTAACCTGTTTTACCGAACATCCTACATTTCGCGTATATTCGACAATTCCCTCCTGCTCAAGCTGTCTTAACGCTTCTCTTATTGGCCCTCTGCTTACGCCGAGCTCATTAGAAAGCTCCTGCTCAACAATACGCACTCCCGGTTCCAGCTCCCGGTTTAATATTTTCATCCGAATCTCACTGACAACTTTCTCCCGAAGTGTCCGATACAATATTTTACTCATAGTACAACGATTCCTTTTCCCCGATTACGTTTTAACGTGATAAAGCCATTTTACCATATTACAGGGGTAAAAGAAAATATCTATGCACAGAAAATATTCCCGTCTTTTTCACAGAAGTGCGTAGTAAAGAACTGTGCCGCCGCTTTTATCATATAAAGAGTATCCTTAATTCCCGCCGTCTCATAGGCAGAATGCATCGCAAGCTGCGGCATACCGATGTCTACCGTATTTAGAGACACCTTTGCAGAGGATATATTTCCAAGCGTGCTTCCTCCTGCCTCGTCGGAACGATTCGCGAAAAACTGTACCGGAACGTCCGCTCTCTTACAAATTTCTCTGAATAAAGCAATACTTACCGCATCACTGGTATATTTTTGTCCCGCATGAGACTTTACAACAATTCCTTCATTCATATAAACACAATTCCCCACATCTGTTTTTTCCGGATGATTCGGATGAACTGCATGTGCGTTATCCGCACTTATCATAAAACTTCCGGACACGGCACGGTAATAATCCTCCTCGCTCTTGCCAAGCCCCATATGAATCCGCTTCAAAACATCATATAAAAATGTGGAGCCTGCCCCCTGTTTCGTTCCCGAGCCTACCTCCTCATTGTCAAAGCACGCATACACATTCACATTTTTTTCCTGATGTCCGTCAAGAAATCCCTTTAAGGTCGCATACGCACACTGCAAATCATCCAGATGCTGGGCGGATATAAACTCCTCTTTCGCACCCCACACAGACGGTTCCTCCCGGTTATAGAGATATAAATCGCTTCCGTAAACAGATTCCTCCGGAACGCCTGCCGCCTCTGCTATAAGGCGCCTGAAATCTCCTTTTTCACTGTCCCCTCCGCCGAATAAAGGAAGCATATCCACCTGCTTATTATACGCGCAGCCGTCATTCACCGCCCGGTTCATATGTATCGCCATGCTTGGTATCATCAGCAAATCCCTGTCAATATTAACCAGCTTTGACGCAAAAAATTCCCCCTCTTTCACAATCACTCTTCCTGCAACCGACAGCGGGCGGTCAAACCAGGTAGAACAAATCATCCCTCCATACCCCTCTGTATTCAGCTGCATATACTTGCTTTTTACTTCTATCTCCGCATTTTCCTTTATCTTGAAAGTCGGAAAATCACTATGAGACGCCGCAATATGAAAACTGTAGTCCTCAAGCTTTGTTCCGATGTTAAATGCTATAATACTGGAACCATTTCTTGTAACATAATATTTCCCGCCCGGCTTTAAGTCCCATTTTCCACTCTCCCTGAGCCTTTCAAATCCGTGCTCCTCAAGCTCTTCCCCAATGTTCCTTACCGCATGAAACGCGGTGGGACAGTCTTTCAAAAAGGCCGTCATCTCCTGTGATATCTTTTTATACATATTTTTATCTCCTTAATCCTGTTTTCTCTTTTTTAAAAAGGATACCCTTTCAGTTTCCTGAAAAGGTATCCTGTAATACCGTCGGTTATTTTGCCGCGTTTCTTTCCCTCTCTCTTTTCGCAAGACGCGGCATAATCATACCAAGCGCCGTCAGAACAATCGGCGTAATAATATTCAGCGCCATTGTAAACGCATCCGTAGAATACATACCAAGCAGGCAGCACGCCGCTGTCAGAATAAAGCACCATGCGCCGAAGATTTTCGCAACCGCCTGATTCTTTACAAAACGATATTCCGCGGGTATGCTATCATATGCTTTACGAAGCGCCAGATACGCAACAAATACCCATAGGTAACGAAGCGGCATACATACGGAATTCAGCTTTGTGAGCTGTGCGAGCACAGCCGCTGCTCCCGGTACAAATGACTGAATCAGAATAATACTTCCCGACAATACGATAATCAGCTTAATACCGTTAATATATGCGCCGTATTTATTTCTCTTCAGCATAACACTGGGAACAAACTCTTTTGAATCCTCATTGTCAAGCAGCATACGAAGCGGTGCGTCAATGCTGACTACAAGCACGGCAAACTGCCCAATCATATTACAGAGCGCATAAAGGACCAAAAGAATATCTCCCAATCCATAATACTGACCCAGCTTCTGGAATGCCCAGTAGGAGCCATTAGAAACATAGGAATTAAATGCTTCCTCACTTCCGTTAATGACTGTCGGGTCAAACATCATTCCCATAGCAATTGTTCCGAGAATCGCACAGACTACGACCATAATTGCCAGAGAAATCATTCCTTTCGGAAAGCCCTTCGCAGGATTCTCAACCTTGTTAACATACGGAGAGATTTTCTCACATCCTCCTACCGCAAATACAAGGATTGACAGAGATGTAAAATATCCGATGTTGAACTGCGGAATCAGGTTTTTCAAACTGAAGTCCATTGCAACATACCCGCCGTTCGGATTGATTGCCGGAGCGCCGAACATCAGCAGAATATATAAAATAGACATTACAAACATACTTGTTCCTGCAACCGTAGCAAGTTTTTTAAGAGGATTTAAGCCCCGGCTCGCCACCCAGCAAAAGAACAAAAATACCGCCAGTGTCGCCAGCTGTACCCCGATTGTCGGGAAAGTATCGTATGTCTCCGCATTGCGGAATACCGCCCAGCTAAGCGCCTTAAGTCCGCCGCTGCCCTTACTTGCAATGTATGTAATATGACATGCCCAGTAGGTCCATCCGGCATAATACGCAAGCTTTGGTCCCATTGTATTATGAATCCATGAGCTGACGCCTCCTCCGGACGTCTTGAATGCGGACCCCAATTCTCCCACCATCAATGCATACGGTACAAAATAAAGCGCAAACATCAGAACCCAGCTGAAAATTACCTGAATTCCATTAAAATATACGAATCCGTTTAATACATTTCCAAATCCCCAAACACCTGAAAATGCAATGAACGCAAGCGTATACCACGTCATCTTTTTTGAGTCATTCATCCCTCTTCCTCCAATGTAACGTTCTCATATTTAATTTTTCATTCTAGATTGTAGATTGTCGACAATTTACTGTTGATATAATAACATATTCTTTCGTAATAATCAACAATTATTTTTCAAAAAAACTGCCATACAAAGTAATATTAAATAAACTTATATGGCAGTTTCCCGTTATATTCAATTGTTATTTCAATATCTGCATATGCATTACCGGCATATCCATTCTCTTAAAGAGCTGAATCAACACCTTTCCAAGTGCCAGAACCAAAACTGCGGCTGTGATCGCCTCCGGAATCCCGGACGCCGTTACCGTTCCCATAATAAGCCCCCACACAGCAGTAACTCCGACCTCTCTTGCCTGCGCATACTGCTGGGCAAACAGCAGGTAAATACTTCCCATAACCGCAACCGTGTTTACCATAGAACCGGCAAAGCCTACAATCGGAAGCGCGGCCAACTGATTTACCTTTAATCTGACAAACAGAATATACAGCCACCCCGCCGCAATTCCAATCAGCATTCTGCAGCCTACGGAAATCCAAATCGCCTTAACGGCCCCCACAACCCCCGTCGTGCTCATAAACGGCGAAAAGGCAAAGGATAATAAAGTAGGTGCCACCGTATTGCTAATCAGCGAGCAGATGCCGAATACCGCTCCGAGAATTGCCCCCGCGGAAGGCCCAAGCAAAATCGCTCCGATGATTACCGGAATGTGTACAGTTGTCGCCTTAATAATCGGAAGCTGAATCATGCCAAGCGGCGTGTTCGCCAGCACGATAACAATCGCTGCCATAAGTGCAACACTGACCATCCACCTTGTGTCGTGTCTTGTTTCTTTCATTATTCAATTCCTCCTTGTTATCATTCCTGCTCAGGCAGGATACAATACAACGATATTATAACAAATCCGCATGTGTCTTGCAAGTTTTAAAGAAACAGAGTATAGTAATGCTTGTATGAAACTTAAGGAGGACTCCTCATGCTATTAAAGAATAAAACGATACTTCTCGGCGTTACCGGAGGCATCGCGGCATATAAAAGCGCCGCCCTTGCCAGTCTTCTTATCAGGGCCGGCGCTTCCGTCCACGTAATTATGACAGAACATGCAAAAAATTTTATCAACCCGATTACCTTTGAAACTTTAACCGGGAACAAATGTGTTTCGGATACCTTTGACCGCAATTTTGAATTTCAGGTAGAACATGTCGCTCTTGCTAAAAAGGCGGACGCAATTATCGTTGCCCCGGCGACAGCCAATGTTATTGCAAAACTGGCGCACGGAATTGCGGACGACATGCTGACTACGACGATTCTTGCAAGCAGGGCTCCGAAGCTCATCGCTCCTGCCATGAATACCGGCATGTATGAAAATCCGGTGACGCAGGATAATCTGAAGCTGCTGCAGAAATACGGCATGGAAATTATCTTTCCTGTGCGCGGACGGCTTGCCTGCGGAGACGACGGAGCCGGAAAGATGCAGGAGCCGGAAATCCTGTATGAATATATCCTGCGCGCAGCCGCATTTCCAAAGGATATGAAAGAGCTTCGCGTGCTTGTAACGGCGGGGCCGACGCAGGAAGCTATCGACCCGGTACGGTACATTACCAACCATTCCTCCGGGAAGATGGGGTACAGTATCGCAAGGATATGTATGCTCCGAGGCGCCAAAGTGACGCTCGTCACCGGTAAAACAGCCCTTGCGCCTCCTGTCTGTGTAAAAACCGTACCGGTGACATCGGCAAAGGAAATGTACGATGCGGTAACGGCAGAAAGCGGACATATGGACATTATCATCAAAGCCGCTGCGGTCGCCGATTACCGTCCCGCACATGCTTCCGGCGAAAAAATGAAAAAATCAGATTCCGCAATCACTCTTTCTCTGGAGCGGACTGACGATATACTTGACTATCTTGGCAGACATAAAAAAGAGGGGCAGTTTTTATGCGGATTCTCAATGGAAACGGAAAATATGCTGGAGAATTCCAGAAAAAAGCTCGAAAAGAAAAATCTGGATATGATTGCCGCAAACAATCTGAGGCAGCCAGGCGCAGGCTTTGAGACAGATACCAATATTATTACAATTATAACACCGGATTCCGTAACGGAGCTTGCACGGATGAGTAAAGACGAAGCCGCTTTCGTACTGCTTGATTACATACTAAAGGCGCGCGCGGAAAAGTAAAATAACACCGCCGCATATTACAGCGAAAGGGGGTGTCACTGAATTCCATTTTCAGGACATCCCCTTTTATGCTACAGTAAATTCATTGCCTGATTCACTGTCCTTACTCCGACAATCTCAATTCCATCTATCTTTCCGACTGCCTTTACCGACACCTCCGGTATGATACATGTTTGAAAGCCCAGCTTTTTTGCCTCCGCCACCCGTTGCTCCGGCATTGTGACGGCGCGCACCTCACCGCTTAAACCGACCTCTCCGAATACAATCGTATCCTCGGAAACCGGTTTGTTTTTATAGCTTGATACAATAGATACAACGATTCCCAAATCCGTCGCCGGTTCGTTCATTCTGATTCCCCCGGCAATGTTCACATAAGCGTCGTAACCAGAAAGCGGCAGCCCGAGCCTTTTTTCCAAAACTGCCATCAAAAGATTCACCCGGTTGTAATCCAGGCCCGCCGCGGTTCTTCTCGGCATCCCAAAATTACTTTTGCATACCAGCGCCTGTATCTCCAGCAGCATCGGACGAGTTCCTTCGATTGCACATGCCACCACCGAGCCGGACGCACACGCCGGCCTTCCGTTTAGCATAAATTCGGAAGGATTTTCAACCTCTGAAAGTCCGCTCTCACACATTTCAAATACCCCAATCTCGTTCGTGGAGCCAAACCGGTTCTTCACACCGCGCAGAATCCGGTACGAGGCGTGTCTGTCACCCTCAAAATATAAAACCGTATCCACCATATGCTCCAGCACTCTCGGTCCCGCAACCGTTCCTTCTTTCGTCACATGACCGACAATAAAGATTGTGATTCCGAGTCCCTTGGCAAGCTGCATAAATACATTGGTAGACTCTCTCACCTGCGACACGCTTCCCGGCGCGGATGAGACGGTCTCGTCATACATCGTCTGAATCGAATCAATAACCACCATATCCGGCTTCTGTTCTTCAATCACTCCCCGAATCATATCAAGATTTGTCTCGCACAATAAATAAAGGCTGTCCGAAAAATTTCCCACACGATTCGCACGCATTTTTATCTGCTTTAATGATTCCTCACCGGATATATACAAAATCTTTTTTTCTCTGTCCGAAAGTTTCTGACATACCTGTAAAAGAAGCGTCGACTTCCCGATTCCCGGATCGCCTCCCACCAGCACGAGTGAGCCCTCAACGATTCCGCCTCCTAAAACCCTGTCGAGCTCTGCAATGCCTGTGCGCACTCTCTCATCTTCATCTGCAGTCACACTGGAAAGAACGACGGCTTTTACTTCTTTTCTTAATTTTACAGACGGCGCCCCCGCTTTCACAGGAGACGCCTTTTCCTCCACAAATGTGTTCCATTCTTTGCACATCGGACACTGTCCGAGCCATTTACTTTCCTCATGCCCGCAATTCTGACAGAAAAATATACTTTTTTTTGCCTTTGCCATCTTACTTCTTTATCACTTTAATCGCTACGCTCTGTTCCGGAGTGAGTTCTGCGCTGACGCTCAGTTTTCCGCTGACATTCGTCTTCATATCTCCGACATTCGCATCCCCCATATATACGACATATTCACTGTCTGCTTCCAGCTCCAGCGTAACCTGCGCATCATGTGCTCCCGATACACGAAAACTGATTTCCCTTTCCGACGCCTTAAAATTCTCCACCGCCGTCCCCGGTACCGATTCATACACAAACATGCCGTTTTTCTCAACCTTTGTAATCTCAGCAAACGTTTTTACCTTGTATATATCTCCCTGAAACTCAAATCCGTCAAGCTTTGTCTTTTTATCCAGCGTATAATCTCCAAAGCTTAATGTCCCGTCTGCCTCCGCTCTTAAAAGTTCCTTTACTACTGCCACCTGTGCTTCCTCCTATGGTTTTTTGTATTTTTCATTATATATCAAATCCGGCTTAATTTGTAGCTTTCATCCAAAATTTTATTTCTTTTTTAGACACGCCCGCTACAACCTGTGAATCCCGCTTCACCTCTCCGGCAAGCATCGCTTCCGCCAGCCTGTCCTCAAGCTGACTCTGCACTGCGCGCCTGAGAGGTCTTGCTCCGTATTTTTGGTCCGTTCCTGTCTCTACGATATGCTTTTTTACAGAATCCCTAATTATCAGCCGGATACCGAGCTGCTCTTCCGCCCGTTTTACAACATCCTTACACATAAGGCTTACAATCCTCTTCATCTCGTCCGCTCCCAGCGGATGAAATACGATAATTTCATCGATTCTATTTAGAAACTCCGGCCGGAAGATAAGCTTGATTTCATTCAGTACGTTGGACTTCATCCGCTTATAATCGCCGGCTTTGTCCTCCTTTACATTAAACCCGAGCTTCCTGGGGTCAATAATCGCCTGCGCGCCGGCATTGGAGGTCATGATAATAACTGTGTTTCGAAAATCCACCTTACGTCCCTGAGAATCCGTAATATGTCCGTCGTCCAGAACCTGAAGGAGAATATTAAACACGTCCGGATGCGCCTTTTCAATCTCATCAAACAATATCACAGAATACGGATGCCTCCTCACCTGCTCGCTGAGCTGACCGCCGTCATCATGCCCCACATAGCCCGGAGGGGAGCCTATCATCTTTGCAACACTGTGCTTCTCCATATATTCGGACATATCTACCCGAATCATAGAATCCTCATTTCCGAACAGCGTCTCCGATAATGCTTTCGAAAGCTCTGTCTTTCCCACGCCGGTCGGGCCAAGAAAGAGAAACGAACCGATAGGACGCCCCGGATCCTTAAGTCCTACTCTTCCCCTTCTCACTGCCTTTGCCACCGCTGTAACGGCCTCCTCCTGACCGATGACACGCTTATGAAGGATCTGCTCCAGCTTTTGCAGCCTTGCTCCCTCCGACTCCTGAAGCCTTCTCACCGGTATTTTCGTCCATTCGGATATAACGTCCGCAATATCGTCCTCTTTCACATTCACCTGCTTTCCGGCATTTCGGGAATGATAGCTTTTTCTCGCCCGCAGCAGCTTTTTCTCCGTCTCTGTCTTCTCTTTCCGAAGCAGCGAGGCTTCCGGCATATCTCCCCGGCAGATTGCCTTTTCCATCTCCTCTCCCAGCGAGGTAATCATATCCTCCAGCTCATACAGCCTCTCCGGCACCTTAAAACCTCTTAGGGATACTTTCGAGCAGGCCTCATCCAACACGTCAATTGCCTTGTCTGGAAGAAAACGGTCGCTGATATAACGATCCGACAAATTCACCGCCGCCTCCAAAGCTTCTTCCTCTATCTGCACATGATGATGATTCTCATATCTGTCCTTTAAACCTTTCAGAATATTCAGGCAGTGTCCGGTATCCGGCTCTTCAACCGTAATCGGCTGGAATCTCCGTTCAAGAGCAGCGTCCTTTTCAATATATTTTCTGTATTCTACGATTGTAGTCGCGCCGATAAGCTGAAACTCTCCTCTTGCAAGCGCGGGCTTTAAAATATTGGAAGCGTCCATCGCCCCTTCCGCACCGCCGGCTCCGATAATCGTATGCACCTCATCCAGAAACAAAATCACGTTTCCCGCCGCTTTTACCTCCTGAATAAGCCTCTTCATCCGCTCCTCGAATTCTCCCCGATATTTCGAGCCGGCAATCATCCCGGCAAGATCCATCGTAAGAATCTGCTTATCCTTCATACTGTCCGGCACCGCCCCCGCTTCAATCCGGGCTGCCAGCCCTTCCACAACCGCTGTCTTTCCGACTCCCGGCTCTCCCACAAGACAAGGGTTATTTTTCGTGCGTCTGCTTAATACCTGCATCAGTCTGTGAATCTCCGCCTCACGCCCGATAACCGGGTCCAGCTTTCCCTCCGCCGCTTCAAGCGTAAGGTCCGTGCCGTACTGCCTCAGGACTCCCTCTTTTCCTTTATAGCCTTCCTGCGCTGCCTCCCCCTGATACTCTTTTGGGTCAATACCGGTAACATTGATAATCTCCTGAAAAATCTTCTGAAGATTAATATTCAATGTAAGAAGAATGCGGGTAGCGACGCAATCCGCTTCCCGTATCATCGCCAGCAGCATATGCTCGGTTCCGATTTTCTCAGATTTCAGGCGCACTGCCTCATTTTTACTCTCCTCCAAAATATATTCAAGGCGGGGACTTCTCTGCGGACGCTCCTTAAATGCCACATCTCCCACCGGAGAAATCAGCTCATCCACTACCTTATAGATGCTTTCCTCCTCCACACCGTTCATAGCCAGCACCTGTCCGGCAACTCCCGTATAAACCTTTCTGAGACCGAGAAGCATATGCTCGGTTCCTACATATGGATGATGCAGCTCTCTCGCAATTGTCTCCGCAATCCGCAGCACGTTATTGGCCTGTTCCGTATAATTCATGTCATTAATTCCTTTCTGTATCATAATTCATATTACCCAAAGGTATATTCGTCAAATAATTCATCCACCAGCTCGTGCACCTCTTCGCGGCTGATATTTTTACAGCACCCTTTAGCCAGCGCAATACGAAGCTCCCGCTTCATCTCCTCATGAGCCTGTATCTTATTAATATCAATGGCAATCACCGCGCCTTTTCTTCTGTCAAGCTGAATAAATCCCTGCTGCTTCAATATAGAATATGCCTTATTCACCGTATGCATGTTAATTCCTATTGTATCTGCAAGCTGGCGTACAGATGGAAGCGTGTCTCCTTCCCGCAGCATCTCTGTTGCAATTCCCATGATAATCTGATGCTGAAGCTGAACATAAATTGCCTCATCACTGTTAAAATCAATTTCTATCACCATAGTATCACCTCTTTTGTTATATACAGGTTAGCACACGTAGAATATTTATGCAAGAGCTTTAAAAAATAAGAGAGCTGCAGTCCATGAAAAACCGCAGCTCTCTTATTTTATGGCAAATTTTTATCAGAAAACAGATTTTATATCAACATATTCATAGCAGCCGAAGCTATCGGCCACATTTTTGCACGTAAGCTTTCCGTCATAGGTATTAATTGCGGAATATAATACGTCATTGTCCCTGCATGCCTGCTCCAGCCCTTTGTCCGCAATCTTAAGTCCATAGCTTAAGGTTGCATTTGTAAGGGCAATGGTAGAGGTTCTCGGAACCGCGCCAGGCATATTGCCTACACAGTAATGAACAATTCCGTCCTCAATAAAGATCGGATCATCATGATACGTAACCCTTGTCGTTTCGCCGCATCCGCCCTGGTCTACCGCTACATCGACAAATACCGAGCCCGGCTTCATCTCTTTCAAATATTTCTTCTTAAATATTTTCGGCGCCGCTTTTCCGGGTATCAATACGCAGCCAATCACAAGATCTGCTTCTTTTACACATTTTTCAATATTCGCATCCGTGGAGGCAAGCGTCTGGATACGCGCCCCGAATATATCGTCAAGATATGACAGACGTTCAAGATTCACATCGAGAATCGTTACATTCGCGCCCATTCCGACAGCAATCTTACACGCATTTGTCCCGACAGAGCCTCCGCCGAGAATCACTACGTTAGCTTTCGGCGTACCCGGAACTCCCGCCAGAAGAATTCCGGAACCTCCGAATATCTTTTCCAGATATTTTGCTCCCTCCTGCACGCTCAGGCGTCCCGCAATCTGACTCATAGGTGCAAGAAGCGGAAGACCGCCGTTCCTCTCCATCAGCGTCTCGTACGCAACACCCTTTACTCTGCCCGCAAGCAGCGCGTCCGTCTGCGGCTTATCCGCTGCAAGATGGAGATAAGTGTAAAGTATAAGACCTTCATGAAACAGCGGATATTCCTCTTTCAAGGGCTCTTTTACCTTAATCATCATCTCTGCCGTATCCCATACCTCTTTCGCCGTATCCAGTATCTTAGCGCCTGCCGAAATATATTCATCATCCGAAAAACCGGAACCCGCTCCCGCATTTTTCTCAATGTAGACCTCATGCCCGGAAGCCTTATAGCTTTTCACATTATCCGGCGTCATTCCCACCCGGAACTCATTATTTTTAATTTCTTTTACACAGCCGACTCGCATTGCATCATACCTCCCGTTTTCATTTTTATTCCTATCTTTCCCAATATAATGAAAAATATTTTTCATATATCAAAAATAATGAATAATATTTTTCATTTATCTGTAAAAAATACTATCATATTATTTAATAACAATCAACAAAAGTTATTATTTTCACATTGCATAATTTTTCATTTCATGTTTAAATGAAAAAGGAAAGATATTATGCATCGGAGGTTACACTTATATGAAAGATATAAGAGAATTAATTCATGGCGCGGAGCTTACAAAAACCCAAAGGTTAATTGCCGGATTTATCCTTGACAATTCTGCCGATGCCTGTTTTATGACCTCAACAGACATTGCCTCCAGACTCGGAGTCAGTGAGTCCTCTGTAATTCGTTTCAGCCGTTCATTGGGATTTCAGGGATTTATGGACTTTCAGAAAGCACTTCGCAAGGATTATCAAAACCGGGTTTTAAGTATTTCGAGCGCAATCACGGTTCCTTCACAGCGTATTGCCAAGAGAGCCACCCTTGACAGTACCGCGGAGTACATGAACCGGCATTTCAAAAATGCCGTTAAAAATCTGGAGCATGTCTTTTCGGAAAATATAATGGATTCTTTCGAAAAGGCCGCAGATATGATTATCGAAAGCAAACGGAAATATATCCTGGCTACCCGAGGTAATTCCTGCCTCGGAAATTATTTTCTATTATACCTGAAGCATATGGTTCCTAATGTAGAAACTGCCAACTCCTCCTCTATAAGTCCTTTTGACCATATATGCAACATCGGTAAAGAGGACTGCCTGATTATATTCAGCTTCCCGCGTTATTCCTCCATTGACAGACTGTCTGCACAGATGGCCCATGAGGCGAACGCTAAAATTATCGTCATTACCGATAAGCCCAGCTCTCTTCTGGCAGAATACGCCTCTGTTCTTCTGACTGTACCGGTAGATACAAATACATTTTTCAATTCCATGATCGGTCCTCAGTTTATCGCCGAATCGCTGCTTGACATTATCAGCCATAAGGTCCGGGGAATTGAAAAACGTTTAAAGAAAATTGACCGCTATCTGGATGAGCTCGGGAATTATTAAGCCGGAGCCAGTACTGTCTGTGAATACTGGCCCCGGCTTTATTGTTTTTCATGCTTATGCTTTACGCCTCGTCTATCGCTTTTCCGATATCATGTCTCATATATTTATTGTCAAATTTTACCCATTCCGCCGCCGCATAGGCGTTCGCTCTTGCTTCTTTCAGATCCTTACCCTTAGCCGTAACGCCCAGCACACGCCCTCCGCTTGTCACAATTGTATCCCCGTCAAATTTGGTTCCCGCGTGGAAGCAGTAATAACCATCCTCCTGTTCAAATCTTTCAAGTCCCGTAACCGGAAAGCCTTTCTCATACGCCACAGGATAACCGTCGCTTGCAAGTACTACGCATACGGCCGCATTGTCCTCAAACCGGAAATTCACCTGATCAAGCGTCCCGTCAATACATGCTTCTACGACCTCTATGATATCGTTTTTCATTCTCGGAAGAACCACCTGTGCCTCCGGATCCCCGAACCTTGCATTATACTCCAGCACTTTCGGTCCGTCCTCCGTAAGCATCAGGCCGAAGAAAATAACACCCTTAAACGGTCTGCCCTCCGCTTTCATAGCGTCTACGGTCGCCTGATAGATATGCTGATTACAGAACTCCTCCACCTCTTTCGTGTAAAACGGACTGGGCGAAAAGGTTCCCATTCCTCCGGTATTCAGTCCTGTATCTCCGTCCCCCGCCCGCTTATGATCCTGAGCCGAGGTCATCGTCTTAATCGTATTTCCGTCTACAAAGGAAAGGACAGACACTTCGCGTCCAACCATAAATTCCTCGATAACAATCTCATCACCTGCAGAACCGAACTTTTTATCCTGCATAATCGTTTTTACGCCTTCCTTTGCCTCCTCAGAGGTATTGCAAATCAACACGCCCTTTCCCAGCGCAAGTCCGTCAGCCTTGAGAACAATCGGAAACTTTGCCGTCTCAAGGTAAGCAAGCGCCTCCTCAGGCTCTGTAAAAGTTTCGTAGGCCGCGGTCGGAATTCCGTATTTTTTCATCAAATTCTTGGAAAAAGCTTTAGAGCCTTCCAGAATCGCCGCGTTTTTTTTCGGTCCGAAAGCGCGGATTCCCGCTGCCTCCAGTTCGTCGACCAATCCGCCCACCAGCGGATCATCCATCCCTACAATTACAAGATCTATGCTTTTTTCCTTTGCATACGCGACAATTTTGTCAAATTCCATCGCACCGATCGGCGCACATTCCGCATACTCCGCAATACCGGCATTTCCCGGAGTACAGTAAATTTTGTCCACTTTCCCGCTTTTTGCCACACAATATGCAATCGCATGCTCTCTGCCGCCGCTTCCTACAATCAGAACTCTCATTATCGTCTCCTCCTTAAATAAATCTTACAAGATTATCCTCTACCGTTATCTTTCCGCCGGCAATCAAATTAATTGCTTCCGGCAGGATTTTCCACTCTGCCTGCTCCATAACACGCCTCTGAAGAATCGCCGGAGTATCTCCCTCCTTTACCTCCACGGCTTTCTGTAAAATAATCGGCCCCGTATCCGTCCCTTCGTCTACAAAATGAACGGTAGCGCCTACAACCTTAACTCCTCTGGCAAGCGCCGCCTCATGAACCTTAAGTCCATAATAGCCTGTCCCGCAAAAAGAGGGAATCAAAGACGGATGGATATTAATCATTCTGTTTCTGTACCGGCTGATCATCGCCGGAGGAATCACAACAAGAAAGCCCGCCAGGACAATTAAGTCCGGCCGCATCTCGTCCACTGCTTCCATGAACTTTTCATTGAATTTTTCTCTTGTATCAAACATCTTCGGAGAAATACAGCGGCCTGAAATCCCATGTTTCTTTGCTCTTACAAGAGCATATGCGTTCTGATTATTGCTGATGACCCCCGTAATCCTTGTATTTGTAATTGTCCCCGCTTCTATCCCGTCGATAACCGCCTGCAGATTTGTCCCGCCTCCGGACACTAATACAACTACATTTAGCATAATGTAACTCCTTTTTCTCCCGCTTCGATATATCCTACCACATAAGGAGTATCTCCGGCTTCTCTTATTGCCTCCATTGTTTTATCAACATCCTCCGGAGAGACTGCAACAATCATACCAAGTCCCATATTATATGTATTATACATTGCGTGCTCCTCTACATTGCCCTCTTTTGCAAGCTTCGTAAAAATTGGAGGAACGGGATAGCTGTCCTTTTTTACAACCGCCCGTGTGCCTTCCCTTAGCATTCTCGGAATATTCTCATAAAACCCGCCTCCGGTAATATGGCTGCAGGCTTTAATCGTAACCCCGGCTTTTTTCACGCTTTTCAGTGCTTTCACGTAAATCCTTGTAGGAGCAAGGAGCGTCTCTCCTAAGGTCGCGTTCAAGTCCTCATGATAGGTATTCAAAGATTCCCTGGTCATCTCAAACACCTTGCGGACAAGTGAAAATCCGTTGCTGTGCACCCCGGAGGAAGCCATACCGATCAGTATATCCCCCTCTTTCAGATTTTCACCTGTAATCATATCTTTCTTATCACAGACGCCGACCGCAAAGCCCGCCAAATCATAATCCTCCGCCGGCATCAATCCCGGATGCTCCGCCGTCTCTCCGCCGATAAGCGCCGCCTCGGACATCAGACACCCCTCTGCCACGCCGCTTACAATAGAAGCTATCTTCTCGGGATAATTTTTCCCGCATGCGATATAATCCAGGAAAAACAGAGGTTCTCCGCCCGCACATGCAATATCGTTCACACACATGGCTACCGCGTCAATTCCGATTGTATCATGCTTATCCATAATCATGGCAAGCTTCACTTTCGTTCCGCACCCGTCCGTACCGGACAGCAGCACCGGCTCCTCCATCTCCTTTATTTTCGCCAGAGAAAATGCCCCGGAAAAGCCTCCGAGTCCTCCAAGCACCTCCGGACGCATCGTTTTCTTTACATGCCCTTTCATAAGCTCTACGGCCTTATACCCCGCCTCGATATCAACTCCTGATTTCTTATAATCCATAAGTACCATCTCCCTAATATTTATTTATCCTGCAAATATGCCTCATAGCCGATTTCATCAAGCCTTGCCGCCTTTGCCTGCACGGTCTCTTTCATCTCGGCCGTATAAGCCTTAAGCTTTTTAAGAAGCGTTTCGTCAGATGTCGCGAGAATTTTTGCAGCCAGAATCGCCGCATTCATACCGCCGTCGACTGCAACGGTTGCAACCGGAATTCCGGGCGGCATCTGCACAATAGAAAATAACGCGTCCTCTCCGGCAAGATTTTTTCCTGACATCGGCACTCCGACAACCGGCATCGGGAACAACGCCGCACACATTCCCGGAAGATGCGCCGCCATACCGGCGCCTGCAATAATTACTTTCATTCCTTTTCCCTCTGCGGCTTTCGCCCATTCAAAAAACACGTCCGGTTCCCGGTGGGCGGAAATAATTGTCATCTCATAATCAATCCCCAGCTTCTCAAGCATAGCAGCCGCCTTGCTCATAACCTTTAAATCTGAGTCGCTTCCCATCACAATTCCTACTTTTGGCATAATCGTTTTCCTTTCCTTTATTATTCTTCACAAAATATATGAACGCCTGCGATTCTATCGCCATGCGTTCATAATACCCTATCTCTGCATATTTTTCAACGGTTCATTTAAAATCTCCGTTCCCGGAAGTACAAACTGTCCGTCCTCAAGAAGCAGGATTTCTTCTTTCTCTTTCGTCACTACGGTAATGCTTTTCAGTTCCTCATACGGAATGGTAATATCCGTATGGCAGTGGAAATACGCCTTAGAAGCATCCTCCCTCCTCAAAGCCGAAACCGAGTTTTCCTTTGCCACAATCTCCTTTCCGTTGGGGTTATAAACCTTTATATCCTCGCTCCAATGGTAGCATGTGTCTCCCACGGCAAAATGAGGCCCCATCTTTTCCGCAATCAAAATCGGAAGCTTCTCCTCTATCCCATACTTTTTTGCCGCCGCATAGGCCGTTGTATTTGTACCGATGGCAAATTCGCCCAACGGCAATGTCGGATGCCTGTGCATGATATTGTCCCGGATATACGCCTTATTCTCCAGCTCTCTCTCAAAATTCCCACAATTATAATCCGCTATCATCCCGTTGGCAAATTCTATTTCCAAATCCTGATACTGAAGCTCATTCAAATATACCTTACTCACATGAAGAATTCCGTTTGTCCCTTCAAGCACCGGCGAAGTAAACACCTCTCCCACCGGAATATTCACATCCGCCACGCAATTTTCAAAAATTGTCTCTTTCGATGAATCCTTAAGCTTAAAAAGCTGAATCGTAAGGTCTGTCCGGTTACCGTTTCCGCCGAGGACATGCACATATTCGCCCTTATCAAGAGCGTCAATCAACGTCTGCTGCACCGTCTCATAGATCCTGGCATCCAGCGTATTGATTTTCACTATTTCGTCAAAAATCTCCCCGTACCTGCTGCCAATCTCCGGAACCGGATAGGCAACCATCGTAAAACTTCTCTCATCTCCCGGAATATAGGTATTTGTTATCTGACCTGATTTATCCGTATAAAAAAGAGACAGCTCCTCCTGCTTTTCGGTTAATTTCACTACCTCATCTTTCTGCACCGGAGAAAAGGGCTTTTCTCCGAACATGTCGATACACGCCGGTCCGGCGTGGCCTGACGCCAGTTCCTTAAACTGTTCAAAGGCCGTTCTCATAACCTCAAGCTTACGCTCCACAAACTGCTTGTCAAAAAACAGTCCCTGATCGTCCTTGTGGTCATACTCATACTGCTTATTCGCAATAGCGCCGTAATATCCGGTTCTGATATGCTGACGCTTCGCAATGACACTGACAGAAGAGCGGTAGATAACCGGCTTCAGTCCCATTTTTCGAAAGTTTTCGATGGCCCGTCTTACCACTCTTTCAAACCCCAGCGTATAACGGATATTCACCGTGGATTTTTTAGATAAATCCTTTCCGGTATTCACAAACCCCACCCGGTAACCCTCCGTATATACGTCCGCCATCCTCTGTATCATTTCTCCGGAAAGGCGGTTCAAATGCTCTGCCGTTTTCCTTTCATTATCGCTGATATATTCACCGAAAAAATACAGATACCGGATATCGGTAAGCTCGGCATTTTCTATAATATCGATGGCAAACCGCTGTGCCGGATCTATCTGCTCCTTTATGCGGTCCGCAGCAAACACATCGCAGTAATCGCTCGCATACCAGTAAATGGTCTCCTTAATATTTCCGACGTCCGGCAGCTCTGCCTCTTCAAACTGGTTATAAATCTGTACCAGAAGCTCAAATAAAATATCCAGATATTCCGTCCTCTCCTCGAATACATATACAATCGCTCCCCGAAGCTCCGTGTAAAGAAAGCTTAAAATCTGCCCGTATTCTTTTCCGAAAAGCTTTACTGCATACGCGGGATTCGCATAGCTTTCCTCATAATTCTCAGGCAAAATATCGCCGTACAGCCTGTCATTCCACACTTCAAGCTCCGAAAGGGAAAGTCTGCGGTATTCCCCTTTTCTGATACAATCCCTGAGCTCATTAAGCATCCGGACAAACTCCGACATCTTTCTGAAATAATCACGGAACCTTTCCGCTACTGTCTGCTCCTCTCTTATCTGAAGCAGCCGTCTGGTAATCAGCTCATATCTTTCTTCCACCATCTAAATCAGCCCCCTTAAAAATATTGCCGCCATTCCAAGCAGGACAATCCCGCAGAGAATCGCTCCTGTCTTACAGGTTATGTAATTTTTATCTCTTTCCTTAAAGCCTCTGATTCCGAGATTCAAACCCATCCCGGACAAAAACATTGTCACAATTCCAAGCGCCCCCATAGACACCGCAACCTCTCCTCCCGATGCAAAGGACAAACCAATCATAAGAGACAAAAAAAACAGAACCAGCCCTGCTAAAATGCAGGACTGTACTCCTTTCTTTGCATGCTTTAAGGGCTTTTGCCCATATTTTGTCCGAATCAGCTTTCTGCGGCGGCGCTCCCTCTCTTTTGCCGCTTTCTGTGCCCTGGAAGCCTCATCCTCATCTTTTCTTCCGTTTATAAACATGTCTTCTCCTTATCCATACACATATCGCAAATACAAGATATCCTGCAACTCCCCCCATTGTGTTTAGCAAAAGGTCGTCTACATCAAAACAGCCTACCTTTGACACAAGCTGAAAGCTCTCCACCCCCAGGCTCAAACAAAAGCTCCAGAATACCGTAGAAAAAAAACTGTGATATTTGCTCGCCATAGGCATAAAAAAACCAAACGGCATAAATATCAGCACATTACCAAACAGATTGGTAAACATCGCAAATAAGCCAACCTGATTACGATACTCCCAAAATCTCTTAATCTCTTTAAAAAGCACAAGATTATAGTGATAATCCTCCATTCCGGTCGTAGTTCTACCGTACCAGTCAGAAAATATTAGAAAATAGATAATGAATCCGATATACAGAATAAAACATATTTTCCCAAATACGCGGATTCTTTTTCTGCTTTTTGTATTCAAAAATACAGCATTCCTTTCAACATCAGACCTAGAAAATAAGTCCTTTTTTATCTTTTAACAATCTTGCTCCGCCAATGATTGCAATAATTCCCGTCACAACACCTGTTACAATCATAATAATGCCAATGGCAACCCCCGATGCTCCCGCGAAGCTCATTGATTTATACGCTTTTTCGTTCATGACCATCCTCCTGCTATTTCACTCCGTACTGTTTATAGTATGCATCAATTGCCGCTTTTAATGTATCATCAATGATTACTTTACCCCTGCATTTCTTATTATAAAGGTACTCCACAACCTCTTCCATCGTCACAATCGCACCCGTCTCAATTCCGTACAATTCTCTAATCTCGTCCAGCGCGCTAAGTTTACCGCCCTTTCCGACCTCCATACGGTTTAAGGACACCATAAGCCCTCTCACTTCCACGTCTGCCTGTGCTTTTATAATCGGAAATGTTTCCTCAATTGATTTTCCGGAGGTTGTAACATCCTCAATGATAACGACACGGTCGCCGTCTTTTAGCCTGCTTCCGAGAAGAATCCCCGTATCTCCGTGATCCTTTACCTCTTTTCGATTTGAGCAGTAACGGATATCCCGGCTATACAGCTCGCTTATCGCCATCGTTGTCGCAACGGAAAGCGGAATTCCCTTATATGCCGGTCCAAACAATACATCGAAATCCAGCCCATATGTATCATGAATCGCCCTCGCATAATATTCCCCCAGCTTTTTAAGCTGCGTTCCCGTGACATATGCCCCCGCATTCATAAAAAACGGAGATTTCCTGCCGCTCTTTAATGTAAATTCGCCAAATTTCAGCACGTCGCTCTCTACCATAAACCGAATAAATTCCTGCTTGTATTGTTCCATGTTATCCCAAAACCTCCATATTCTTTCTCATTTTACCATAACATACAGGAAATAACAATTGCTTTCCTACCATTTTATTCCCGTTGTCTGTTTTGCCACAATCCCGTTATCCAGAGCATAAAACGTCTCTATGGACAGATCCTCCTCCGAGTCATGCGTGTATATCTCTCTGGAAACTGTCTTTTTCCCGGACAACATCTCCTTTTCCGTTTCCACAAGAATATATTCCGTCCCGTGCTTTGCCGTCAGCTCCTCCGGTACTTGGCCGGGGTTAAAATCCGTTTTCTCTAAAATCTGATGGGATTCATCCATCTGATATACCGTAATCTTTACCGGCTTATGCATAATAGAGTAGCGGACAGTAACATTTCCTTTTTCGGTTTTCTTTTTCCCTTTATCCGCAGCGGTCGTTTCCTCGCTTAATGTTGTGGAAAAATGCTCCCCCTCGTCTGATTCCCCACTCGTAGAAAAACCCTCTCCGGGGATCGCATAGACTTTTCCGTCTTCCGTCTGATATACCGGATTCGCATGATAGGCGATATCCTCGTCCGCTTTTCCCGGAAGAAAATAAATGGTTCCGCTGATACTGTTTTCTTCCTTATCATCAGAAATTTCTGTTTTCATATCCAAATTGCAAATCCCCTCTGAGCAGTCGGAGGCTGTGAATTTTTCCCCGTTTTCATCTGTCCATACAGGCTGGAGCATCTTAAGTCCCTCTGTGCCCTCAAACACAATCTTCCAGTCTTCCGGACGTTTTCTCCTGCTTTTATCAATTGATGCGTAGAGCCTCCACTCCTGCCGGAAATCTTCTCTTATATCCCCCCTGGTCTCTGCCGGAAACAAATCAAGATAATCGGCAGTAATGAACGCTCCTATCAGCCTGTCGCCCCCGCCGTCCGTACCGGCTCCGGCCACCGCCAGAGAACATCCGCATAACGACACCGTACTTACAAGACTCAAAACACATAACAACCATTTTTTAATCCTCATTTTCCACTTCCTCCAGATTCCCGTCAAATTTTAAAATATCACCCACATCGCACTGCAAAAAATAACAGATACGGTTGATTGTATGGAAACGGACGCCTTTCGCTTTCCCGCTCCGAAGTACCGACAAATTCGCCTCTGTAATATGGACAAGCCCGCACAGCTCCTTTGACGTCATTCCCCGTTCCTTTAAAACTTCATCCAGATAAATCTTTATTCCCATATTTTCACCTTTCAAACGACGTTAATATCAGAAATAATTATACGAATAAATCATTTTCCTGCTTTAGCTTCTGCTCCTCGCGCATATAACAGGCAAACAGAAATACCGCTAATACAAAAATAATTGATATTACAGGAATGCGGATTACAATATCCACCTGATAAATCCACCCCTGAAACAAAAACTGCAGGAGATTGAATCCCATATCTGCGCCGACGGTAGCCCCCAACGCTTTCGCGCAAAAATCAGCAAGCCTTTCCGTCGCCCTTACAGCTTCATCCGAATAACGGTCATTTCTAAATACGTCAAGCATTCGGACTGCAAGAAAGACAATCCCCGCGTCAAAAAGATAGGGCAGAATATTTATAATATAGTGCAGGCCTAAAAACAGGTATGTAAAATAAAGCCCCGGCTCTTCCACTCCGGTATTGGAAAGCCTTACAGCTTTCACAGCTTCGATTGCCGCCCCCAGATACTGCCAGAATATAAGATAAACAAAAACCATATACAAAAACCAGCACAATCCCCGGATTCCTTTCTGGAGTCTTTCCACTTCCGCTTTCCGGCAGCGCATCAGCGCCCTGATAATCAGATAGCCCGACAGCACAGAATAAAAAATACTGCCCAGCGCCCATTTCCCCGCTCCCGGGACACGAAGCACTAATAAACCTGGATTAATCATATAGTAAATTACGAAAAAGAGCAGCACACTTAAGCCCGGCAATACATAGTCAATGCCAATGGCCGTCTTTCTCTTTCTCATAACCGCCCACACCATACATGGAACCAGGCTCAGCAGAATATACAGAATAATTGCCGTCACATTCCCCGCTCCCCCTGACAACGAAAGCATCCGAAGCCCCCATCCAATCTGTTCAAAGGGAAACGCCGCCGCCCCGGAAAATATCCCGGGAAAATTCATCTCCAAAAAACAGAAAGCCACACAAAACACTGCTTCAATTACAAGAATACTTTTTATCCTTACTTGTCTCATCGCGCCCTCCAAATTATTGTTTTTCGATAATATTTAAGTATATTATATCATTAAATTATCGTTTGTCAATAATTTTTATTTTTGAGTTCCAAACCGCAACTCACATGCAACTATTTGTTGACAATTGGAACCTTGCATATTTCTTTCACCTTATAATTGGTAAAATTATACATATTTACAAAGGAGGATGCTGTTATGTCATTTGAACAAAAATTGAAAGCACTTCGACTGGAAAACGATATGACACAAAAATACGTTGCGGCCCGCCTCAATGTTGCACGTTCCACCATCGCCGGATATGAAACAAAAAACCGCCAGCCTTCTCACGAAAAGCTGGCAGCCCTTGCTAATCTCTTTCATGTTTCCGTCGATTACCTTTTAGAGGACGGCGGAACCATTCATTTAGATGCCTCCGGAAATCATATACCAAGCTCAGAAGAAAGAGCTCTCCTCACACGCTATGACAAGCTTTCCAGAAAATCCAAAGAGGATCTTTTGGAATACATGAGTCTGTTAGAGCTGCGGGATAAAAATTAACATTCCTCCGCAATTTTCTCAATCAGTCTTTCCGTATCCTCCCATCCGATACATGCATCCGTAATAGATTTTCCATAAATCATGCTGTCGCTGATATCCTGTCGTCCCCCGCATAAATAGCTCTCAACCATAACTCCTTTTATCAGCTTTCTTAAATCTCCATTCATCCGGCGGCTGTGAAGAATCTCACTTACAATACGAATCTGTTCTTTATAGGCCTTATTGGAATTTGAATGATTTGCGTCAATCACCACCGCTGGGTTTTTCAAATCCTTTTTTTTATATAATTCCAAAAGCCTTACGCAGTCCTCATAATGATAATTCGGAATATTCGTTCCGTATTTGTCCACGCCGCCGCGCAGAATCGTATGCGCCAAGTCATTGCCGTCCGTTGTAACATCTAAATTTCTGTAAATAAACCGGTGTCCGTGCTGTGCCGCCACAACCGAATTCAGCATCACGGACAAATCTCCGCTGGTAGGATTCTTCATTCCCACCGGAATATCCATACCGCTGGCAGTCAGGCGGTGCTGCTGATTTTCTACGGAGCGCGCGCCGATTGCCTCATAGGATAAAATATCGTCAAGATAGCTTCTGTTCTCAGGATACAGCATCTCGTCTGCTCCGGTAAGCCCGCTCTCCTCCATCGCGCGAAGATGCATCTTTCGGATGGCCAGAATTCCGGCATAAAGGTCCGGAGCCTTGTCCGGCTCCGGCTGGTGAAGCATTCCTTTATATCCTTCTCCTGTCGTTCTTGGTTTATTCGTATAAATTCTCGGTATCAAAATAAGTCTGTCAGAAACTTTTTCATTTACACGCGACAACCGATTCACGTATTCACACACCGCATCTTCGTTATCTGCCGAGCACGGACCGATAATTACAAGAAACTTATCGGATTCCCCGGTAAATACCTTTCGTATCTCCCTGTCCCGGCTCTCCTTGAGCTTCTTAAGCTTATCCGTCAGAGGATACTCCGCTTTCAGCTCCTGGGGTGAGGGCAGCGCTTTATTAATCTTCATTGACATATGCTTTACTCTCCAAACCCTGTACTATTTTATCATTTCAGCAATCTGAGACGGCTCCGGCATGGAGCGGATCGCGCCTTTCTTCAGCGTAATGAGCGCCGCTCCGGCATTCGCACAGGTCAGTATCTCTCCCAGCGTCTCCTCTGTAAGCCCGTTCATCCCGCAGGTCAAAAGACCGTTAATTGCACAGCCGCAGAACGTATCCCCCGCTCCTGTCGTCTCAATTGCTTTTACGGCAAAGCCCGGCTTCTCTACCCGAATATTCTTATAGTAAGCACGGCTTCCTTCCTTTCCCATCGTAAGGAATATAACAGGAATCTGATACTTTTCCTGAAGGTACCGGATTCCTTCATCGTAATCCTCTTTTCCGGAAATAAACTGAATCTCATTATCCGATATTTTCAGCATATCGCAATACCGGAAACCGAATTCCATCGCTGCCTTTGCATCCTCCAGGGAATTCCAGAGAGGCTCTCTTAAATTCGGATCAAAGGTAATCAGACACCCTGCCTCTTTCGCAGCTTCAAGAGCCCTTTTTGTTGCCGTCTTTATCGGCTCATCCGTCATAGACAGCGTTCCGAAATGAAAAACTTTCGAGCTTCTGATCATATCATAGTCTACCTCATCCTCCGTAAGCATCATATCGGCGCCCGGCTTCCTGTAAAAGGAGAACTCACGATCTCCATCCGGAAATGTATGTACAAATGCCAGTGTCGTATTAATCTCCTTATCAAGAATCAATCCTTTCGTCTCTATTCCGATCTTCTCAATAGTATCCTTAAGAAGACGTCCAAACTGATCGTGTCCCACTTTTCCGATAAACGCCGTTTTCTTTCCAAGCTTATTCAGCATGGCAAGCACATTACAGGGAGCGCCTCCGGGACACGCCTCAAATATATGATTTCCCTGCTCGCTCTGTCCGTTCATTGTAAAATCAATCAACATTTCTCCCAGTGCCGTAACATCATATAATTTTTCCATTGTCTTCACTCCTTTATTATCTTATTTATCAATGTTTCATTCTTATTTTTATCCATTATACTATATATCCGCCGCTATCTTCTACCATTTCTTTATCATTTTATACATCTATCCCATCACCTGCACTCCTCCAAGCAGTACATAGGAAATAAACCACATAATTACCGTCGCCATACAAATACCAAGTATTACCGCGGGAAATGCTTTTTTAAACCTGATTCCAAGAAGTGCCGCAATAAGCGAACCCGTCCATGCTCCGGTACCCGGAAGCGGAATCCCAACAAAAAGTACAAGCCCCCAGAATTCATATTTCTCTATCCTGTCGCTTTTACTCATTGCCTTTGCCTCCAGCTTATCAACCATCGGCTTAAAAAGCTTCGTTCCTTTCATCCATTTAAAAATCGGCGTTATCAAAAGCAGAATGAACGGCACCGGAATAATATTGCCAATTACACTCAATGGAATCGCCGTCTGCACCGGAACACCAAGAAGCGGCCCTGCCACAAGCAGCGCACCCCTAAGCTCTAATATTGGGACCATTGAAATTAAAAATACAATTGCCTCTTTTCCCACGCTTCCTCCAAGCGCATCAATAATTCCCTGTACTAATGTCTCTGTCATAAAACACCTCTCGCCATTTATATACTCATATATTTTCTTAGAAATGAAAACATTGCTTTCATTTCTTCCTTTGTTCCGACAGTAATACGCATATACTGTTCAATACGCTCACTTCCCCAGAAACGTACATAGATTCCTTCTGCTTTCAGCGCCTCAAAAAGCTCTTTTGCATCATAATCCGGATGCGTGGCAAAAATAAAATTCGCTTTGGAATCGGTAAAGCGAAAGCCGAGCTCTCTAAGTTCTCCTTTCGCCCATTCTCTCACCTCAATAATCTTACGAATATTCTCCTCAAAATATGCCTTATCCCGTACAGCCTCCACGCCGCAGAGCTGCGCCGCCTGATTCATCGTATAGGAATTAAAAGAATATTTCGCGTCATTTAAATATTTAATAAGCGTCGGATTGCTGATTGCATATCCGATTCTCATACCCGCCATAGAGCGTGCTTTTGAAAAGGTCTGCACGACAATCAGATTATCATATTTTTCAATCAGCTTAAGCGCCGAGCGTCCCGCAAAATCAATATACGCCTCATCCACGATGACGATGACGTCCCGATTGTGAGAAATTATATCCTCTACAACAGAAAGCTCCTCATAAAGCGCCGTCGGTGCATTGGGATTCGGGAAAATAACTCCGCCGTTTTCCCTGTAATAATCTTCCTTTACCAGACGAAAGTTCTCGTCCAGTCTGGGACATTCATAAGGAATTCTATATAAATCCGCCCATACCTTATAAAAGGAGTAAGTAATATCCGGAAATATAACCGGCTTTTCAGAATTAAAGAAAGTGAGAAAGCACATCGATAACACATCATCCGAGCCTACTCCTACGAATACCTGGGAGGTATCCACATGATAAAACTCCGAAAGCTCCTTTGTCAGCGCGCCTGACGACGGATCCGGATAGAGGCGCAGTCTGTCTGTGTTCATCTCTTTAAGCGCCTTTACAACCCCCGGCGCCGGAGGATACGGATTCTCATTTGTATTCAGCTTTATCACCTTTTGCTGCGGCTGTTCCCCCGGAACATAAGGCTCCACCTTACGGATATTTTTCTCAAACTCTCTCATATTTATCATCCTCAATTATGTACTTTTTTCCGTCTAAAAATACTCCTTTGCCAGCTCCTTAAACTTAGGAAGTGCATTCACAATCGTCTCATGGGAAACACAATATGCAAGCCTTACATAACCCGGACATGCAAAAGAACTCCCCGGTACAATCAGAATATGATATTTCTTTGCCGCCGCACAAAATTCCTTTTCATCCGCTACCGGAGATTTTACAAAAAGGTAAAAGGCTCCCTCCGGCTTGATACATTCAAAGCCGCAGTCCTTAAGGCCATTGTACAATTCCTCTCTGTTCCTGTCATAAAAGGAAATATCTGTTTTCTCATTGATACACTTCGCTACGACTTTCTGCTGCAGCGTCGGCGCATTTACAAAGCCGAGAATTCTGGTCGCCACATTTGCCGCGGCCAGCACCTCCCCGCTATCTGCCACCTCATCCGGAATCACGAGATATCCGATTCTTTCTCCCGGCAGAGACAGTGATTTGCTATAGGAATATCCCACAATTGTATTGGCATAATATTTTGTCAGATAAGGAACCTCCGCGCCATCATACACAAGCTCACGATACGGCTCGTCCGAAATCAGGAAAATATCAGTTCCGTACTCTTTCTGCTTTGCCTCCATAATCGCCGCAAGCTTTTGAATTGTTTCCTCAGAATACACGACTCCGGTCGGATTATTCGGGGTATTAATAATAACTGCTTTTGTCTTCGGCGTAAGCTTTTGCTCAAATTCATCAAGCTTCGGCTGGAAATTCTCTGTATTCGGCGAAACTTCCACAAGCACACCGTCATAATTATTCGTATAGGAACGGTATTCTCCGAAATAAGGGGCAAAAGCAATTACCTCGTCTCCCGGATTAATCAGAGATTTTAATATGACATTCAATCCTCCTGCCGCTCCCACTGTCATCACGATATTTTTTCCCGCAAAGCATGTCCCGAATCTCTGATTCAAAGAAGCCGCTACGGTCTCCCTCACATCGGCATAGCCGCTGTTGCTGTTTGTATAACCATGTAAAACGACCGGATCCTCCTCGTCAATAAGCTCTCGGACTGCCTGCTTTACCGCCTCCGGGGCCGCCACATTGGGATTGCCAAGACTGAAGTCATATACATTCTCTGCCCCATAAATACCTGCCAGACGGTTTCCTTCCTCAAACATCGCACGGATTGCCGAACTGTTTGCCACCATATTTTTCATTTTTTCTGCTATCATCTGTTATCTCTCCTTTTCCGTCACATAGCCCTTTTCCACTAAAAATACCGGGCGATAGGAAAGCTTGGCTTTCCGCAGGCCCTCGGCTCCGGTATCCTCCTCCCGATTGACGTATGTGTAATTTTTACATTCATGCTCTACAAACTGCTGATTAATCATGTTATATGCGCCCGGTATCCCGGCATACGCTTTCTCAATATGCACAACGAACGTATCCGAGCTTACCGGCTCCCCGATAGTGAACGCCACAATCTCCCCATCTACGCGGAGAATACCGCCTGTAAGCTCAAGCTCCTCAAAAAGCCTGAGAGCATTGAGCGTCACACACATCTCCGCGTTTTTTTCGGCGTCCTCCTCACATCCATTGTCATTGCGCCACTTCAGTGCCATCTGGAAGCACTCCTCAACATTATCTGCGGAAATCGGCTCATAGCTCCAGCGATTCTCATAGACTGCTTTGAATTTATTAACATGATTCCTTTTACTGTGCAGCTTTTTCCCTGAAAGCGCGGAAAGCTTCTCAGACTCGTATACATAGTCCGCATCGTCCCGGATATATTCAATCTGAAATCTTCCGGGAAACCATTTTTCCAGCATTTCAAAATTATCCGGCGTCACATTATACATGCTGAAAGGATATCCCTTTCTTTCGCTGTATTCCTTCATCTGCCCAATTGCCCTTTTTACATCCTCTTCCTCACCCGCCGGAAACGCAAAGGATACATGAGTGCCGTCCTCACTCTTAAATACAAGGGCATTCTCAATAACCGCCCATTTGACCGGGTATTGCCTGGACCATAAAAATACATTCACAAAAGTCCTCTCACAGCTCCGGCTCGTATGATGTTCAAAATAATGCGTAATAATTTCCTTATCCTCTAACTCTGCTCTTTTAAACTGCGCCTCTTCCATAAATTTACCTTCTATAAAATATTATCATTCAGTCCTTTTAATTTTTACGTATTGTTTAGTATACCATATTTCTCATAAATGTTACAAGGTATCAAAATTTGTTTCAAAATTCATGCTGTATAAGGATTCATAAATTCCCTTTTTCTCCATCAGCTCCTCATGGCTTCCCTGCTCGGCAATACCGTCCGCAGTAAGCACCAGAATTCTGCCGGCTCCGCGAATGGTAGAAAGCCTGTGGGCAATGACAAAAGTCGTCCTGTTCTTTGCCAGACTTTCCAGCGAACGCTGCACCACCCGTTCGCTTTCATTGTCAAGAGCCGAGGTCGCCTCGTCAAAAATGAGAATCGGCGGATTTTTAAGAAATACCCTCGCAATCGAAAGCCGCTGTTTCTGTCCCCCTGAAAGCTTGACGCCCCGCTGTCCGATATCCGTATCGTAACCGCCCGGAAAGCTCATAATAAATTCATGGGCATTCGCCGCCTTTGCCGCTCTTAATACCTCCTCGTCGGAGGCCTCCGGCTTTCCATAGCGAATATTATCCATAATCGTTCCTGCAAACAAATACACGTCCTGCTGTACAATCCCGATATGCTTACGCAAATCATTAAGCCTCATATCCCGGATATCCGTTCCGTCTATCAGAAGCGCTCCCTCCGACACCTCGTAAAACCTTGGTATCAGACTTAAAAGAGTTGTTTTTCCTGCACCGGAAGGCCCTACAAGAGCAATATATTCGCCCGCGGCCACCTTAAGATTAATTCCGTGAAGCACCTGCTCAGTCTGGTCCTCATAACGGAAAGAAACATTCCTGAATTCCACCTCGCCCTTTACCTGCTCCACGGAAACAGCGCCCGGCTTATCAGCTATATCCGGAGCAATCGAAAGGATTTCCAGGAATCTTTCAAAGCCGGAATATCCGTTTTGAAACTGCTCCGTAAAGCTTACCAGCTTCTTTACCGGATCCGTAAAGTTTGTGATATATAAAAGAAAAGTAATCAAATCCGAAAGCTCTACGGCGCCCTTCAGCATCATCAGCACTCCGAAAACAAGAACCCCCACGGTAACAAGAGTTGTCATTGCTCCCAGCCCGGAATTATAAATCCCCATATATTTATAGCTGACTTTTTTCGCCGCCACAAAATTGTCATTTCCTTTTTTAAATTTGCGCATCTCTTCCTTTTCGTTGGCAAAGGATTTCACCACCCGGATTCCTGCAAGACTGTCCTCAATCTGGCTGTTGATATCCGCAATCCTCTCCCGGTTCCGCTTAAACGCCCGCTTCATGCGTCCATTATAATAGAAAGCAAATACAGCCATGACCGGAATAAATGAAAATGCAATCAACGCCAGTCTTACATTTACCGTAAGAAGAATCACAAATGAGCCTGTAATCTTAATAATTGAAATTACCAAATCCTCCGGTCCGTGATGCAAAAGCTCGCTGATGTCAAATAAATCACTGGTAATTCGGGACAAAAGATGCTCTACCTTTTGATTATCATAAAACGCAAAGGTCAGCTTCTGATAATGTCCGAAAATATCCCTGCGCATATCCGCTTCCATTTTAGCTCCCATGATATGTCCATAGTATGCTATGTAAAAATTGCAAAATATTTCCAGTAAAACAAGCCCCACAAGAACCACGCCTAATACAAAAATCATATGTCTCGCCTGAGACGCTTCAAAATACACCACCTCATTCGTAATATATCGTACAATTAATGGAATTACGAGTGTGACCGCTGCGCCGAAAACCGCAAAAAACATATCGCTGTAAAACAACGGCTTATACGGATTATAATAGGCAAATAATTTTTTCAGCTTTTCCATCATAGAATATCACCGCTTTCTTACAATTTTTTATAATTGTGTATCACAACACACATTTTCGATTCTATCATACTCTGAACTTCTTTACAATTTCTTCTCATAAATATATAACATGATGCTGGGGTCAAAAGCCCACGAAATAGAACCTTGAAAATTTAATAT